>JAFGFD010000005.1 GCA_016931215.1 Candidatus Omnitrophota bacterium | reverse complement strand
TTATTTGAGTTTATTCCGCACAGAAGCGCGCTTATGATACCATAGTCCCGGTTGCTCAATGCCTCTTTTGAATTGATCTTGCGGATAAGGTCCCTCTGCATAATCAGCCGCGATCGGGCCTGGCTTACTCTAAATTTATACACAAAAAATAGAAAAAAACCCAACAGTCCAACATACCAGGCCATCTTTCCGTATAGAGGGTCAAGGTGCATAAGGACTGTAACTACACGCATCGCAACCGTAGAGATCAACCCTACTATAAAGAATATCCACGATGTAAAAGAATCCCCGCAGTTTCTGCGTTCGCTGCAGTTTAAACACTTTTTGCCGTCCATGCAATCACTCTATGATGTTTTTCAATTCGGAAATTTTATCTATTATATAGTCGGGCCCCGCTTTTTCGATATCGTTTCTTTTGCCTATGCCGTATGTAACCGCGCAGGTCATCATGCGGGCGCGTTTACCCGCCAGGACGTCGACTACCATGTCCCCGACCATAATACATTTTGTCCTATCGCCTTTGTAAATATCCATCGCCTTTTCCAACGTGCAGGAGGACGGCTTCAGGCACCCTACATTATCCCCCCCGTATACTGCCTCGAAATAAGTGTCTATTTTAAGCCGTTTCAAGGATTCGTGCGCGAAAAAATATTTCTTATTCGTAACCACTATTTTTCGTTTTTTGCCGAAATGTTCCAAAATCTCTCTAACACCTTCGTAGAGACGGGTATTGTCAAAGGCGTGGTCTTTATAATAACCCTCGAAGACGGAAAGGCTCTTTTCGAAAAGGGGCCCGTTCTTCTCGCCAAGGGACTTCTTGATCAAATCCCCTACCCCAGTCCCGATATAGGAGCTGATCTCGTCTATGCCCTTTTCGCCCAGCTTATTTCGGCGAAGCGTAAAATTTACGGCATTTACAATGTCAATTCGGGAATCGATGAGAGTACCGTCCAAATCAAAAAAAATTATATCCACTTCATACATCAGAATAACTCGCCTTTAACTTTTCATTACGTCCTTTTATTATCCCAGTAGTCTCGCAAGGGCCATAAATAGTATTCCAAGAATAAACATAAGTAAAGCTATGTTCGCGCGTCTTATATCCTTCTGTTTGTGCAATTCGGGTACCAAGTCGCTTGCCGCAATATAGATAAATCCTCCTGCCGTGAATGATATAAGAAACGACGATATATTTTCTGTGAGTCCGGATATCACATAGCCGAAGATCGCCCCCAGCATAGCCGAAACGCCGCATATAAAATTGAAAAGAAGGGCCTTTTTTCTGCTGAACCCCCCATACACAAGGATTCCAAAATCTCCCAATTCCTGAGGGATCTCGTGCAAAATAACCGCGAGGGTAGTGACTATACCCAACTTAATGTCAGCCACGAAACTGGCGGCTATGATTATGCCGTCCGTAAAATTATGGACTCCGTCTCCGAGTAGATTGAGGTATGTAAAGGTATGAACGTCGCATTTCCCTTCGTGGCAGTGCCGCCAATATAGATATCTCTCCATCATGAAGAAGACGAGAAAACCGACCAAGGCATAGAGAAAGACGGAATTGCACCCGCATTCTTCCATAGCCTCAGGCAAAAGATGGAGAAACGCCCCGCCTATAAGAGCCCCGGCCGCAAATCCTACCAACAATATGAGCATCCTATCGAAGACCTCTTCTCTTAGACCGATACCTATGATCCCGACTAACGATAATAAACTGACCAAAGTAGTCGACAAAAGAATCCACATGAGCACCATACGTTACCTCTTTTCCTATTTACCTCAGAATACTTCTTTCTCGCAGGAAGCTATCGCATTATCCACTTCCTTTTGGAGCGACGAAGGAAGCCCCATAATAGACGTATCCAGAAACCCCCTGACGATCGCGGCCTGTGCTTCGCCCTTAGTAAGACCTCTTGACATCAGATATTCTATTTCGTCTTTGGCTATCTTGCCGACAGCCGCCTCATGAGACATATCTACACCTTCGACAAGCCCCTCGAGCTCGGGGATAGCGTGGATATGCCCTTTCTCCGTAACCATAAGCCCTTTACATTCAAGGTGAGCCTTTATACCCGCGACTTCCCCTCTCAAATGTCCTCTTGCGATGATATCGCCCCCGGCGCTGATGGCGCGGGCTACAACCTCCGCCCTTGCGTTCTCCGCTTTCAATATCACGCGAGAGCCTACGTCCAAATGGCTTCCGGGGTGGGCGAATAGAACCGAATTGTATATAGCCAATGAATTCTTGCCTACAAGCTCCGCCTTTGGATACATCTGCAGTGTCTTGACGGGCTTCAAGCATATATAATTCGACAAGAATTTCCCGCCCTCCTCGATGACTGCCGCCGTCCTCGGCCTGACCGCTACCTCATCCGCCCAATTGTGAATCATCGTAAACGTAAGTTTTGCGTTTTTCTTGACATAAAATTCGGATATCCCTATATGCAACCCTCTTCTCACATCGCTTGACGTGGCACAGCCGGTAATGACCTGTAGATCGGCCCCCTCCTCGGCAATAATAATATTATGGACATTCTGAACGATATTGTCATCACTGATAAAGAGGCATGCCTGGAGAGGGTAAGTCGCCTTTACCCCGGGAAGCGCCCTTAGGAAATATCCGTGATGTGGTTTCAGTAAAGCCTCTTTCGTAAATTCATCCGCCTTGGCAGAAACGACTTTCCATATATAGTTATCCACCCATTCATATCTCTTGATCGCCTCCGTAGTACTCATCACCTCAAGCCCAGGAAAGAGGCTCCTTGAGTGCACTACGCTGTGGTCCATCTGAACATATGTGCCGGCGCGTGATCTCTGCGACGGATCGACGCCCGCCGAGAGCATGTTCCTCTTCTGGTCAGCATTTACCTTTTTTAAATCCTCCAAGTAAGGCTTATCTTTGGATTTAGACCTGTAGGACTTTATATTTAATTTTACCGCGCCTAAGTGCGGCTCTTCCCTTTTAACTTTTCGCCTTCGCATGTTATGCACCATTCGTATCCTCTTTTTTTAACGGTCTTCAAAATAGCCATCGGGTCTCCGACGCAATGCAGCCTTCCTCCGACCAATATGCAACCCTTGTCGGGTTTCACGTAATCGAAGATAAAACCCGTATGGGTAATAATCAATCCCATATTACCGTCGTCTTTCTTAAGTATGCGGTCCATCACTTTTCCGACGAGAGCTATATTCTCAAGGTCGACCCCCGATTCCGGCTCGTCAAAGAGGCTCAACTGCGGAGAGCTTGCCAGAAGCTGAATAAGCTCGGAACGCTTTATCTCTCCCCCGGAAAATCCGGAATTGATATCCCTCGAAAGGAACTCCTTTAATTTAAGGTTACCCGCTTCCTTTTCGATTTCGAAACCTTCTTTCTTTATGAGCTCTATCATCTGGCGTACCCTAACGCCCGTTATTGTCGGCGGCCTCTGGAACATTATGCCTATACCCATTCGGGCGCGCTCGTCCACATCCATGCCCGTAATCCGTTTTCCGTTGAAATATATATCTCCTTTTACTATGCTGTAATCGGAAAATCCCATTATGGCCATTATAAGACTTGTCTTGCCGGAGCCGTTCGGCCCGAGGAGGGCCATGGTCTCGCCTTTCTCTATGGTGAGACTTACGTCCTGTATTACCTCTTTACCGGCTATCTTCACCGTCAAATTCTCTATCTTCAGCATATAGTCATCCTCATATTCAACATATCAAAATTTCATCAAAATATCGCATTCGCAATCATTCCCAATAGTATAACCTGGGGCACTGTAATGATAGGTAGCCATATCGCGACGCGTCTGCCGACGTTGTGCCACAATAGTCCGATTTCTGTATAATCGGTCACTACCCCCGCCATCAAGAAGACGAAACTGTTACCAAGCGCGCCCGTCTGTCTGAATATCTCAAATGCAAGGGGGGCCGACCCTTCGGAACACACCTCTATTACCGTGGCAAGCGCCAGCGTAACCGCAAGACCCAAAAAAGTAGGGCCCATATAATTCACGAATAGTTCCCGGGGTATATAAGCTGCAGCCAGACTCGCCAAAGCCATTCCTATTAAAATCCACCATAAGACCATGTCGGCAAGAGCAAAAGCGCCGTCCCTTACGCCTCTTACGCCTTCTAGTAATGACTGAAAGGAAAATTTATAACTGCGCAACCTGGTCTTCACATCGCGCATCACGGAAAAACTTTGATCCGTGGCAACGACATTCGCATTCTCCTCTATGAGATTTTTCTCTTGCAACAACTGATAGATAAAACCCGTGACAATGGCTATGATGACGGCAGACACTATAATAAACAGCCCTCTTAGTCCGAAAAATCCTATGAGCATTATCGTCAAAGTCATATTGGCCCACGGGCTCGCCAGCAAAAACGCCACGACCGACGCGTTGGAGGCGCCCTTCTTATGCAATTGTATGGCGAGAGCCAGTATTCCGTGAGAACAGGCGCTCATCAAAAAACCAAGGATTACGGAATAGATAATCGACTTTCTGTCTTTGCGCGCCAAGAGATGCGAGATGTATTCGCGGGGTATGTAATAGTCTATAACCCCTCCGATGAACAGGCCCAAAACTACGGCCCACCATATCTTTTTAAAATACATAATGAAATTCTGCCTGAAGCCTTCGAGGAAAGGCGTTGAGTAAGACGCCAGTATCAGAGACGCCAATATGAAGCCTACTATCAAGTTTTTATTCTTAAATAAACGTTTTTTTGATATTGCAGAGCATTCGGCGATTGTCTCTTTATTAAAATCTTGTCCGGAAAATTTTTTTAGGCAATGTGAGCTGCAAAAATAGTATTCACGTCCTTCCTTGGAGATTTTCAAGGCTGTTTCTTCGTTGATCTTCATGCCGCAGACAGGGTCAGTAACCATCTCTTACTCCCCAAAAGTGCCGCATACGTATCTCACGTATACGCCGACACTATTCACCTAAAGCCGAATTGATGGCGTCCTGGTCGAAACCGATTATAATCTCGCCGTCTATGTCCAGGACGGGTACGCCCATCTGGCCGCTCTTATCTACCATCTCCTGCGCTTTATCCTGATCGGCGGAGACATCGATGTCTTCAAAATCCACGTTTTTATTCTTCAAAAATTGCTTTACCATGATACAGTAAGGGCAAGTCGGCGTACTGTAGACCTTCACATTCTTTGCCATGATTATTCTCCTTTGACGGTTTAACCCACGAGACCTCTTCCCATTCGACGGGCTTTATCCAGATAATCCGGGAATTTAAAAATATCGTTTTTATAATCGAGTCCCGTAAGAAAGAGTTCGTCTTTGTATAAGCAGTCTATCGTGGCGAACCAATTTTTGACTATGGATTTCGCGTTATCGAAAAAGTCCTGTCTTTCCGAAGAAGCCACGGATATAAAACCGCCTTTTCTCTTTTTGTGAAAAAGATCGACCCCCAATATATATTTTGCCCTCCAGGTGCATTGGAAACGGTCTATCATTATCTTCGTCTGGGCACTCAAGCTTCCGAAGAAGACGGGAGAAGACAGTATCACTACATCGGAATCCTTTATCTTTTCATAAAGGCCGTAAAAATCGTCTTTGATAAAGCACCCTCCGTCATCTTTAAATTTTTCGCACTCCTGACAGGGAACAATCTTAAGCTGATTCAGAATGATCTTCTCCGTCCTGGCGCCCGTGGTCTTCGCTCCTTCAAGAGCGCTCTCAAGCGCTACATCAGAATTACCCCCTACGCGAGGGGAGCCGCATATACCCAATACCTTCATAGTCTACGTTATAGGTTACACGTTATAAGTTACAAGACTCAATAGTTTTCAGAGAGTAGCTCGTAATAAGCCTGAGGGTGGGCGCAAGCAGGGCATATTTCAGGAGCCTCATCTCCTTCGTGGACATATCCGCAGTTCCTGCATTTCCATCTTACAACCTTCTCTTTTTTAAATACCGTGCCGCCTTTTACATTCTTCAGCAACTTTCTATAGCGCTTCTCATGTTGTTCCTCAACCTCAGCAATCTCCTTGAATTGAACGGCTATCTCTTCGAAGCCTTCTTTTCTCGCCACTTCCGCGGCTTCTTTGTATAGCTTTGTCCATTCAAGGTTCTCGCCATTGGCCGCGGCCTCCAAGTTCTGAGCGGTATCACCTATGACTCCGGCAGGATATGAGGCGCTTATCTCCAGCTCGCCTCCCTCAAGGAACTTAAAGAACCTCTTGGCGTGTTCTTTCTCGTTGTCGGCCGTCTCAAGGAATATCGCCGCTATCTGCTCATAACCCGCTTTCTTTGCGACGCTTGCGAAATATGTGTACCTATTTCTCGCCTGGGATTCGCCCGCAAACGACGCAAGCAGATTCTTCTCAGTCTTTGTGCCTCTGATACTCTTCGTCTTTACTTCCACCATCTCTATACCTCCTTTTTTACCTGACATGATGCGGGATCAGGTTCACTATCTCCTCTACGGTCATAACAATCATATACTCGGGACGCGGAAGCTGGGCCTCGGGATGCCTTTGATGCCCTCTTTCGGCCTTAATATTCTTTACTAACCTGTGTGTTATCCTGCTGCTTATCTTGGCCTCCCATGCCCTAATGACATCCTTGCCCAACTTATCTCGCGGCATTATCTTGGCCTTTCCCTTAAGGCACCATCCCTTGAATCCGTGCTCGTCGACCGCCGTGACGCTTATATTCGGATTTTTACTTAAGTTCGCGTATGTCCTCCATCTATAAAGATCCATCAGATAGATAATGCCTCTTTTGTCTATCTTGACTATGCCCTTGCAGGAATTATGCGGAATATTGCTTTTCCTGTCTACGGTAGAAACAATAGTATACCGTTGTCTTTTAAAAAAATTCACTATTTCCTGATTAATGGTCTTCATCTCATCAATATCCGGTAAAATTTTCTGTAATGATCGTGTCTTCGGTTAAAGATAATTGATCTTTCAATATGCCGTTCATCGCCTCAACCATCTTCGGAGGCCCGCATACATAAAATTGTCTCTTTTCATAATCCATAACGGCATCTTCTATTATATCCTTGTTTATAAACCCCTTCTTCGCCTGACAATTAAGAGGCTCCTCGCAAAGAACGTGGACCACTTTAAGGCCGGGGTACTCATCCTGCATGCGGTCAAAATCTGCCTTAAATACTATATCCTCCTCGGACCGATTGCCGTAAAGGAGCACCATGTCGGTGCCTATTTTCCTATCGATGACATATCTGCAAATACTTCTTATCGGAGTAATCCCTATGCCGCCTGACAGGAATGCTATTCTTTCGTATTCGCCATCGAATGTGAAAGAGCCTTTCGGCATCTTTATACGCGCCCAATCTCCGACTTTTATCATATCCAGGGCCTTGGAATAATCGCTGCCGGTGATCTTTTTGGTAAATTCAATATACTTACTCTCCGTGGGAGAACTTGAGAAAGAAAAATGTTTTGTCCTCTCCTCTCCGTTTACCTCGATAGTGACAAAGAAGAATTGGCCGGCCTTAAAATCGGCCTCTTTGGTCCTTTTAAACCTGAAACTCTTTACGTTATGCGTCCGCCTTATTACGTCTATTACCTCCGTATCAAACTGAATCATAATCAGCCGACCTCTATCTCTTTTGTGCCCTCCCACAGGCCATGTATATTGCACTTTGCCCATGCCTTTAGAGGTCCATGGGCGTGGGAAAGTTTAACGGCGAACGTCACTTTCGGGTAACTGATCGATCCGGAAAGATTCACTCTAAAAAGAAATGTATCTCCGGAATAGATCTCTATCCATTCTATGAAATGGGCCGGCTCGTTGGGATGGGCTTTATACTTGCCCACTTCTACGGTCATATTAAATACCTCGTCCTTCTTGACCTTATCGGGTGCGGTTATGACAGGCAGGTGTTTCTGTTCAAGTTCCGTAAGGGCGTTCGAGTCTTTCGGAAAGTTCACGCCGCACAATATATCTCCTTCACATGTATATTTGGCCTCGGGCATATTTTCCTCCTTGCTTAAGAGCGCACAAGTTACGCCTTTTTTTGATATTTCAGCAAAGATGTAGGCATAACTTATCTTTAATGTTAATATAGCCGGAATATCTTTATAAAAGCAACTGATCTATTTGCAACTCTTCTTGGATTTGCAGGATGATTTCTTCTTTTTAGACGAGTGTTTTTTGCCGCAGGACACTTTTACCTCCCTCTATTCTTGATTTGCCCTTCGCTATTATATACCTTCACATACCGTTTGTAAAGCCTCTTCGCTCTGGCTCAATTGAGAATGTCGCCTTTAATCCCTATGGTTAGCTTTTCTACCGGGATCTTGCTGCCGGAAGCTGAAATCGCTTCATCTACCATATTTTCAAGGCCGAAGCAACAGGGCACCTCCATATGAGCGATCGTTATCGATCTTACGCCATTATTTTTTAATATTTGAGTGATCTTTGTCTTATAAGATTCGGCATCGTCCAGCTTAGGACATCCTATTAGTAATATTTTTCCTTTTAAAAAATCATCGTGGAAATTCGCGTATGCAAAAGGTACGCAATCCGCGGCTATAAGAAGGTCCGCATTCTTCAAATAAGGGGCATGCGGCGGAACGAGTCTTATCTGTATGGGCCATTGTCCGAGCTGAGATTCCGATCTCTTCTGCGTCTTTGCCTTTTTTTAACCGCCCCCTTCCTATTAAATCGCATGACGTTAGCTCCGGGGCATGCCCCGCCATGGGGCAAACTGCCATGGCCCTCTTCATAATCAGGTACTTCAATATCGTTTTTCTTCAAGAAGTCAATGGCTTCTTTCAGCAGCACCTCTTCGCCGTGAGACTTTAGGTGTCTCAGGTGTTCTATAATGACGTTCTCGCCGCCTTTTACTATGTTTTCCATCACCTTCTTTTCATCATAAGGCCCGGCCTCCCTCTCCTCTATATCTATAGCTCCAAGAGGGCAGTGTCCGATACAGGCGCCCAAGCCGTCGCAGAATAGGTCGCTTATAAGGCGCGCCTTTCCGTCAATAACCTTTAAGGCCCCTTCCGGACAGTTGGGTATGCATTCGCCGCAACCGTTACATTTATCTTCATCAATTCTAATAATCTTCCTCTTGGCCATCGATAAAAACACTCACCCTTTTCGTCTGGATAGTTCTGTATCTATCGCAGTATAACCTGACTTCTCATCACCGGAGATCGCCTTCTTTATATCTTCTATTATCCGTGCGGGCGTCGCCTCTTCCTCCTTCTGTTCGCTTACAAACCACCCAAGAAATTTCTCTGTTTGCGTATCCCTTTCTTGCTTTGCCAAATTTACCAAATCATGAATTAGGCTCGTCACCTTCTTTTCATGCCTAAAGGTCTTTTCAAAGACATCCAACCCTGAGCTGAATTCCTGCGGCGGTTTCTCTATATCCTCCATTATTACGCGTACGCCGTTCTTTATCAGATAATCGTAAAACTTTTTCGCATGCTGGAGCTCTTCCTTTGCCTGAGCGACAAACCAATTTTCAAATCCGCTCAGCCCTATCGAAGCCGCATAAGAGGCCATCCCCATATATAGGTAGGCCGAGAACGCCTCTCTGTTCATCTGCCTAGAAAGACCCTTTGCCATCTTCTCGCTCAACATCTCTTACCCTCCCTTCGAACTATAGCTTTACTTTATCCATAACTACTTTTACCTTACGACGTATCGTTTCGACCTTGTCGCGCCTATCGTCTATCTTAAGTGTAGTCAAGACTCTCTTTGGACCTAGGGCGAACATCTTTTCATGCATCATTTGCGCGACGGAGAAGAGTCGAGTTATGTCGCCCTCTATAATAGTCCCCATAGCGGTAAGCTCATATCTGATGTCCTTATACGCCGTTAACGTCTTTATCAATTCGCTGATATAATCGCTTAATCCCGTATCCTTGGTCCCGACAGGGACAACGCTAATCTCAAGAATGGCCATTTTACACCTTTGCTTTCCGCAGCTCTTCAAGTGCCTTGTCATAATGTGGTTGAGATGTCAATTCATCTACGTACTCCACATATTTAATCCTATCGTCCTTACCTATTATAAATATCGCCCTTGACAACAGTCTCAGTTCTTTTATTAGCACTCCGTAATTCTTCCCGAACTCTACGTCTCTATGGTCCGAAAATGTCTTGACCTGTTTTATCCCATGGGCTTGGCAGAATCTCTTTTGAGCAAAAGGAAGATCGCAGGATATAAAGATTATCTCTATCTCATTTGACAACTTCACCGCTTCCTCATTAAAGCGCTTTATCTCCAAGTCGCATACCGGCGTATCGAGCGAAGGCACCGACGCGATCAATCGCAAGCGACCGCCGAACTCACTACCCGCAATATCTTTGAGACCCGCATCAAGCACTTTAAACCCGGGCGCCTTATCACCCGTCTTAAGTTCTCTGCCGACCAAAGTAACAGGATTACCCTTAACCTTAGAAAATCTCTCCATTTTTGCCTCCCCGTATAGGGGACGCCCCGCCTCTCCGAGCTCTTTAATCATAAAAGAGTCCCGTCTAAGCGAAGCGTCCCCGAAATTCAGCAGCCTTCTTTACAGTGTGCTACGGACCTCAACATCCATTTAGTAGTCCAGCTCATCTTTCACCTCCGCATTTGTGCCAGTTACCCTCTCTCCTTCTCTTGATAAGAAGATCCTGCAGACTCTCCCTATCCAGAAAAGACTCCATATTTTGCTTAAGTTCTTCCCATAATACCCTGATTTTGCAATCCCTTATATGCACGCACTTCTTACGCCTTCCCTTCTTCCTAAAACATACGGGCTCAAGAACAATATGGTCTATTGCCAAAAGCACATCCTTTGCGGATATCTTCTTTGGATCCCTCGCGAGGACATAACCTCCGTTTTTGCCGCGGATGCTCTTTAGGAGCCCGCTTCTTTTCATAATCACGCACAACCTCTCGACATAATCAGATGCTATGTCCTCGCTTTCTGCTATCTCTCCTACCGTCACATGCCTATCTTTGCCGTACTTGTCGGCTATCCTTAATATACAAGATAACGCGTAATCTGCCCTTGAACTGATCTTCATAATCACCTTTCCAAATAGAGTATATAATACCCGCTAAAATTTGTCAAGTATTATTTTAAATTTTATTTCTTCCCAAAATTAGTAAAATCAGGCCTAAAAAGTTCAGGCCTGCAACGAAAAGGCAGCTTACAAATATGCCCAGGATAGGTATAAGAAACAACGACAACGCAAAAGCCCCGAGCATCGCCCCCAATAGGTCCAGTCCGTATGTCAATCCCGCCGCATGCCCTTTCTTGTATTTTGAGGCGTTTAGATACAATTTGTTTGCCAAAGGAAATTGAAATCCTCCTATAAAACCCGCTATTATCGGTAACATCGGCAAGACGATATTTGAGCCCAGCCAAAAATTGAGAGCCCCCCTCAGATGCGCAAACGCCACAATCACCATAGGTAGTATTAGCGGATAGACCACTATAGCGTATTGAGTCTTTATAAAGAGCCCATACCTGTCCTTCAGGGCACTCAGACGTTTCGTAATAAAAAATGCCCCTGCTATAAGGCCTATCATATACGATGTCATAATAAAACCCAATTTATAATAGACATAACCGTATAATATCTGAAATGAGATAAGTATGACTACCTGAAAGGACATCTCCGCGAAGCCGCTCGTACACACACATGTCATTATCCCCCAGTGGGGGATCTTCCTAAAAACAGATTTGAATAGAAGCGGTATGCATATGGCGGCATATATAAAACTCAACGTAAAATAGATTCTCTTCCTGTCTAATAGACTGAAAAAATTCCCTAGGCCGTAGTTGAACTGGCTTGACCAGAGGATCATGTCATAGTAATAAGCTATAGGCCGAAAATCTCTATTTAAATCGTAGGGCCTTTTTAAAGACTTGCCCGCATCTTCTCTTTCCGACGCTAATCTCTTATTAAACGATTCTATCCTCTCTTGCGAAAATTCACTCTTGAGATAGTACTCCCTCGCGTACCGGGTGCGGATACCTCTTTCTTCCAGCCTCTCCATCAATATCCGCCAGTCCAAAACCAATGTATCCTCGCGGGGTGACGATAGAAAATAGTTAGTCGCCCCCGGAGAGATCTTTACGTCTTTAAAAACCGCCCGAAGCGTCTCTTTAATGGTCATATAAAAACCGGCCTGCTCCCTACTCATGTAGTCAGGATTTGACGATAGTCTAAAAGATAGGATGCCTGCGCCATCCAACAATCTTGAGATCTCCTTAAAAAACTCTACCGTATAGAATCTGTTGATCTGGGCGGTGTAGGGCTCCGGTAAGACCATTATTACGACATCGTAATGCTTTTCTGTCCTTTTAATATATAATCTTCCGTCGATTCCGGAAATTACATTTATCCTCGGATCGCTCAGGATATCGTTATCGTCAAGGTACGTCTTCGTCACGCGGATTATATCGGGATCCAGTTCGACATAATCCACGCGTCTGATAGGATGCTTCAATACTTCTTGCAGCAGCCCGACCGAGCCGCCTATAAGCAAAACATCCTTAGGCGCAGGGTGCTCCAATAAAGCAATATGGGCGTCCATCTCGTGCGTCTTTGCGTCAGCTTGGCTAAAGGAATAGAGACCGTTGACAAAGAGACTTGAGACATTGTCCCTCTCCGTAATGACTATATTTCCGTATATTGAATCCTTTGACACCTTTAAATTGTTGGCCTTCCACTGCCGTTTCAATGAAATTTTATTTATTGAGGAGGCGGTTCCCGAAAACAAGATAAACGCAAAGGCGAGGCCAAGTATAGCGGAGATCCGAAATAATGCTTTTCTCTCGTACAGTAATAGTGCCGCTCCAACGATATCGAGAAGAGCTAAAAAAAACATGATGGAAAGGGGATCGAGCATTCGTATGAACAGAAACGTGGTAAAGATCCCGCCTATTGAGGCTCCGATCGCTTCAAGTATATAAACATACCCTATTTCACCGGCTTGTTCTCCGGTAAAATTAATCGTCTCGCAACCCAATGTAAACGCAAATCCTCCCAGGACACAAACTGGCATGAGCAATATAAAAGAACTCAAGAGCATGGGGAGTACCCCCACGATCTCCCCGGGGGATAAACCATAGATCTCCGGTATGAGCCTTACGCATAGAATTACGGCCGGTAGGATAAAGGCAGATACTATATACACGACAGAAAATGCCAATACCTTCTCTTTTATTCTGGCGGCGGCGGGTCTTCCGACGACAAGACTTCCGAAACTCACCCAGAATAACCAGCAGGCCAAGGTAACGCCAAGGGAAAGCTCGTTACCGTAGAATACGACCATAAGCTCTCTCATAATGACGATCTGGCTTGCCATGGCCGTAAGGCCGATAAGAATAATGGAAAAAACAAGGCGTCTGTTCATGCTATCCTAAGTATGCACTGCCTCTTCTTTGAAGTGAAACGGGACCGTTATGGAGTGGGGTGGTCGTGTCCCAGACACCCGGTATTTCAGTCCCGCAGAAACCGCATTTACCGTTTGACAAATGATTTTCAATTATCTGATACCCGAGTCTCTTAATTACTACTTTGCCGTCTTTAGGGCAATAGGTATTCTCCGCTTCATGGTAAGGTATATTGCCTATATATACGTAATTCAGGCCGGCTGTCCTGGCGACATCTCTGGCCTCCTCGAGCGTCTTAATGGAAGTCGGTGAGAGATTCTTCATCTTAAAAGTAGGGTGAAACCTCGAAAAGTGAAGCGGCGTATCGCAACCCAGCTCGCCTACCACCCATCTGCACATCTCCTTTATGGTCTTCATGTCGTCATTAAGCGTGGGTATGACCAAATTAGTTATCTCAAGATGCACCTTGTTCTTTCTAAGAATCTTAAGGGTATTGAGCACGGTGTCCAAATCGCCTTCGGGGACCTTGGAATAGAAGTCCTGAGTGAATCCTTTCAGGTCTATATTTGCTCCGTCAAGATACAGTGAAAGCTCCTCTGCCGGAGCTGCATTGAGGGAACCGTTAGAATGAAGGACATTTCGTATCCCGAGCGCCTTTGCGGCCTTCGCCGTATCCAGCATGTACTCGTAAAATATGGCCGGTTCGGTATATGTGTACGCTATTGTGGGACACTTATACTGCAGAGTCTTATCTACCACGGCCTCCGGAGGCAAGGACTGATTATAAGTATCTTCGGGGCCGGATTGCGATATCTGCCAATTCTGGCAATTTTTACAACGGTAATTGCAACCGGCCGTAGCTATGGAAAATACGGAAGTCCCCGGCAAGAAATGGAACAGTGGTTTCTTTTCAATCGGGTCTACGTGCACGGCGGTAGGGTTTCCGTACACCAGCGTATATTGCTTTCCGCCGCGCGGTTCTCTCACCCTGCAGAAACCCCTCATGCCGTCCTTCAGTACGCAGCTGCGCGGGCATAGAAGACATTGAACGGTATTCTTATCGATCTTTTTATAATAAAGCGCCTCCCTGGAGACTATAAAGCCCAGGCCCTCCTTTGACTCCGCGGCATTCACAGGATTTCTTAAGGCGTCTACGGCAAACGGCAGGACGGCGATTCCTATTCCGCCTTTGACGCATAATTTACAAAACTCTCTCCTGGTTACCTTTTTGGAAAAAAACCCGTTTTCCATACCTTGTGCCACTATGTCAATACAGTTTGCCTTTGATTCTTTCCGGATGAACTGGAGCCCCTTGGACTTTTATTGGACAGGACGTTATCGATGTCCATAGCCACCTTCCTGCCGGAAAGGAGCATGCCGCCGAATATGGGACCCATCCTTGGCCCTCCGAATACGGCATTTGCGCACATACCGCAAACATATAGACCGGGGCATATGGCCTTTGTATTATGCACTATGGTCTCTTCCGCAACATCCGCCCACATCGAACCTTCCCCGATTATCTTGCCTGTCTTTGTATTCAGGTGGATATTTGATTTATTTTCTACTATGTGAACGACCTCTGCCGCATGTCCCGTAGCGTCTACGACATATTTGGCTCTCATCGTTATCGGATCCACGTGCAGCCTTGCCATCTCGACAGCCGTCCAGTTCAATACAAGTCCCGATACGCGATTATTCTTGATCATCACGTCCTCGGCGCTCAGGAGATTGAATATCTTCGCCCCAGCCTGCACGGTCTTGGAGCAGAGTGTCGAGACAGCCTCTATGGAATCGGCGGTGTAATAACCTTTATCATAGCGCTTTGTCCTGATTCCAAACTCTGAAAGTATATTTTTAGCTTCGTCCTGAACGACGATCTCGTTGAACATGATGCCGCCGCCCCACAT
>JAFGFD010000059.1 GCA_016931215.1 Candidatus Omnitrophota bacterium | reverse complement strand
TTCCCATCACCCGCTCCAGCATTGTAATGGCAGAGCGGCGGCAAGAATCGAAGAGAGCTCCGCGCCCGACGCGCAGGAGGGAAAAGCCGTAAAAGGATATATATGCGACTGACGAGATATTTACATGCACTGGCTGCGATAGCACTCCCTATTTCGCTCATAGGTTGTGCCTCAACAGGTACTATAATCGATAGATCCGAGAGGCCCATGCCGACAGGAGTCTATTATGAGGTTCAAAGGGGAGACACTCTGTGGAGAATAGCCAAGCTATATGAAAAAGATGTGGACGAGATAGTAAAGGCCAATCGGCTTCCAAGCGCTACCAAGATAGACGTCGGACAAAAACTCTTCATACCTGGGGCGTCGGAAAACAACACATATGCTACAGCAAGCAATACTCGTCCGTTCTCGGGAAAATTCTCCTGGCCGGTAGTCGGAAAAGTAACAAGCCATTTCGGCGAAAAGAATGGGTTGGTTAAAAACAAGGGCATAAACATCGAAGCGAGAGAAGGGAGCAAAGTCGTCGCCGCGGATAGCGGTGTGGTCTCTTTTATAGACGAAAATATGAAGGGCCTCGGTAAGACCATCATCATCGACCATGAAAACGGCTTCTCAACGGTATACGCGCATAATTCATCCATATCGGTAAACGTGGGCCAGAAGATCGAGAGGAACCAGGTCATCGCCTATGTAGGAAAAACCGGGAGGGCTGAAAAACCGTATCTGCATTTTCAAATTAGAAAAGGTCATGAACCGATTAATCCTTTTTATTATCTTCCTTGAGTAAACACATATATCCAATACCAGGCTTATTAAAGAGGTTTTCTTATGTTAGTCGATCCAGTTGTAGGTGAAAAATTTTTCGGCAGAGGGGACGTGCTGGCAACGCTGGAAAAAAGGATCAGCGCTCTAAAGGGCGGTTACAGGCAAAATATCGCCCTGACCGGCCATAGACTAACGGGAAAATCGTCCATATTAAACCATTTTCTTCATTCGTTCAAGGATTGCGACATCCTGCCCATATATCTTGAGGTGCTGCCTGAACCCTTTAAACAGTTCGCCGTTAAATTTATAGGGACGTTTCTCTATAATTATCTAAAATACAATAAGCGACAGGCAAAAGATAACCTTGATTTTCTTATTGAAGAATGCAAGAAAGATATTCCGCAGACTGTTACGGATATAAAAGGCATCATGAAATTGCTTAACGCAAACGAGTTTGAAGAAGCTTATTCCGAATTACTGAACATAACCTCAACCTTTAAAAAAGAAAGCAAAAAATCTTGTATAGTAATCCTTGACGAATTTCATAATCTCTCAAGGCTGGGCATCCGCGATCCTTTTAAAGGCTTCGGGAAAAAAATCATGACTCAAAAGGATACGATGTATATCGTCGCCAGTTCGGAGGTATCTGCAATAAAGAGCATACTTTCCGAAAAACTGGCTCTTTTGTTCGGCAATTTCGAAAAGATAACCATAGGCGGATTCGACAAAGAAACGAGCGAGGCGTTTCTACGAAAGAAATTCATGTCGTTAAATATATCCGACGATCTTCTTGAATTCATCATTCTTTTCGCAGAAGGGCACCCTTTTTACCTTGACGTTCTTAGCAATAAAATAAAAGCGTCTGTCGATGAAATGCGCGAAACTGAAATCACGACTATCGCGGTAATACAGGCCCTTGAAGAGCTGCTCTTTGACTCGAGAGGCACGTTAAACCAGTTCTTCACAAACCTCCTGCAGGATCTAATAGATTCTAAGGCGGAAAATTGCAAAGATACGTTAATAGCAGTGGCCCATGGCCTGAATAAACAAAGCGATATCGCAAAATGGACGGGGACAAGTAGTAAAGACATATCGAGCCACTTAAAGATACTGACGGAAAAGAACCTCATATATAAAAACGGAAATGTTTATAGGTTCTATGACAACGTATTACGGTTCTGGTTAAAAAGAGTTTACCATAAACGACGGACGACTCTCATAGACAATATCTCCGATAGAGCAAGAAGTTTCCGGGCCGATGTCGCACAAATAATTGAGCAATCGGCCAAGGATTTTAGCTTAGATGTCCCAGAAAGAATAAAGGCCCTCTTGGAATCATTCAACAACGACATAGTGGAGATAAATTCAAAACGGCGGAGGCTTGTAAATTTCGACAAAACGGAGATCATGGAGATGAGCGGCGAAAAATACATACTTGGACATATTGGAAAAAGGGTATGCCTATTTTACCTGCCCAGATACAAGATCGACGAATACGGTGTTATGGAATTCATGACATATAGCCTTCGCTACAAACCACAACTGCAGCGGCGTATCATATTGCCTTTGTTTGGAATGGACATAAATGCAACATTGATGGCTAAGGAGATGAAGATGTGGTTGTGGGATTTGGAAACTGTAAATGAACTTTTGGACGTATACGGCAAGACCAAAATCATAAACGTCGGCAAGACCAAGGACTTATCTAAGGATGAAAATAGGAGTACTGTCTGACACGCATATACCACTGGCGGCTAATGAGCTACCCCAAAAAGTCATTGACGCCTTTAGGGGTATGGATCTTATACTTCATGCAGGAGACCTGGTGGAATATTCCGTACTTAAATTGCTGGAAAAACTCGCGAAGACCGAAGCAGTTTGCGGAAATATGGATAGTTTAGATCTGAGAAAGGTCCTGCCGAATAAAAAGATAATACGCGCCGGTAATTTCTCCATAGGCCTCATACACGGATACGGGCCTCCTTTTAACCTCCCAAGTAGAATCAGAAAGGAGTTTGTCGAACATGTAGATGCTATAGTATTTGGCCATTCCCATTCTCCGATGAATAAGGTGATGGACGGAATATTGTTTTTCAATCCCGGTAGCGCCACGGATAAAGTATTCGCCAAATACAACTCCTACGGCATATTGACATTAAACGATACAATAAAAGGTGAGGTAATAAAAATAAGATG
>JAFGFD010000058.1 GCA_016931215.1 Candidatus Omnitrophota bacterium | reverse complement strand
TCTTCCATTTCTTCGTACTTATTATGTAAGTCACTACGATGATCAACGGCAGGAGGAAACCCACATAACCTTTATTCATCGTCGCCAATCCCAGTACTATAAAAAAGTAGACAAAGAACTTTTTCTCAAGAACGACATTTTTGGAACCCTTGACGAAAAGATATAAGGCGAATACTATAAAAAATGTTAAGACCATATCAGGCGATGCGTATCTGGAATACATAAAAAATATTGCAAAGGTCGCAAGTATGCCTGCCGCCAAAAAACCGGTTTTACGGTCAAAAAGCTTCCTTCCTATGTTGAATGTAAAAAGCACGGTAAGGGCGCCGAAAATCGCTGAGGGGAACCTGACGGCGAAGTTGTTGATCCCTAATATGACATATGATAAGCTGACAAGCCAATAAAAAAGTATGGGCTTCTGAAATCTGAACCGGCCCTGATAATACGGAGTTATCCAATCATGGCGCGCGAACATCTCTTTCACGCTCTGGTAATAAAACTTCTCGCTCTCTATTATCGGCAACGCCTTCCCCAGGTTGTAAGTAAACAAAATTGCGCAAAGAATAAAAAGTAGTATCTTAATGCGTAATTCGACCTTTTTCAAAATATTCACCCCATCGATTGCGCTACATATCGTAAATTCCTAATATAATAGCATGAAAACGTTTTTAATCAAATGTCAAAAGTATGGTCTGTCGCTCCGATATGATCTTCGGCTTAAATACCTCATCCCCTTTTTTATATTTTTCGTACAGATCGAAAAGATAGAGATTGAGCCCACCGGCCTGTTCTGCTATCAGCTGCTCTGCCTTGTCCATAAACCCGGCTTTTTCATAAGATCGTGCCAGGTTTAAGAAAGATACGCCGTCTCTTTTTATCTCAAAAGCCCTTCTAAAATGCTCTATGGATCTCTCGTTATCATCAAGTTCGTCATAAACTACTCCTAAATTGACATGCGAATCGTAAAAATCGGGGTGTACGGAAATAGCCTTATTGTAGTATTCAACCGCTTTCTCCAGGTTGCCCTTCATCTCATAAAGGCCTCCGAGACCATTATAAGCGAAATGGTCTTTAGGGTTTATCTTTAATGCCTTGTTAAAATTAAATTCTGCTTCATCAAAAGCCTTCTTGGACATATAAGCTACGCCGAGGTTTGTGTATACATCTGATTTCTTAATGCCGTATTGTATGGCCATATCATAGTATTTTATAGCCTGCTCGAGATCTCCTTTCGAATAATAGACGGTTCCTATATTGTAACACATCTTGGCCTTCCGCGGAGAATCCCTCAAAGTCGCGAAATAAATGGATAGATCGTCCTGCCATTCCTGGTTTCTTAAGATGGTTTTGCTCGAATAAAAAAACATAATTGCGATAAGCGCCATCAAGCCGAGATTGTAGCATGATCTCATTATGGGCAATCTCACAAGCAAGATGCTCAAGACTACGAAAAATCCGATGGATGGTATGTATAGCCAGTGTTCGGCCATAAGCGCATTTATCGGGATGATGTTCGACACCGGTACCAAAAACAACAAAAACCATACGAGGCCGAAAAATGTCGTCCGTGACTTTTTGTAAGCACCTATAAGAAGCATCGCAAGAAATACAAATCCCAATATAGAAGCCATAAAATCCAGCCGCATGTTCGGAGTAATAAGCAGCACTTCTCTCTCCATATGGAGCTTTGTAGGATATATGAGCAGCGATATGTATTCCATAAGCGTTCGTCCCATAGTAAGCAGATTTGCCAGTACAAATTTGCCGTTTTGAAACAAGTGCTTGGCGGGAGTGAAATTAAATCTATTCAGGCGTAACCATATATACGCGATATCTAAGGCCACATAAGGGATGTATCGATAAGGCTTCGAGAACCTATCTTTTATGTACACCTCAACGTTCCGATTGAACGACAATTCGTATGCTATCAAAACGAGCGGGTATATGACCGCTGTCTCTTTGGAAAGGAGTGCCAGCGCAAATGCCAGAACCGACATCCAGAAAAAGAATTCTCTATTCCTCGCCAGAGAATTGATGAGAGACCTCACCTTCTTCCTGTTTCTCGAGCCGTTCTTGAACGAAAAAGCCAACAGATAGAAAAATAGAGACAGAAGGACAAAAAAACATGCCAGTACGTCTGATCTGCCTGTCAGATAAGTAACTGCTCCCGTCTGGACAGGATGAACCAAAAAAAGTATGCTCGTAAACATCGACACGATCCTGGACTTGCATATAAGAAACACGACCATGAAGACCAAAATACCGTTGGCCACATGCAATAGTACGCTCGTTAGATGATATCCGAAGGGATTCAGTTGCCAGACATGGTAATCCAAAAGGAATGATAAGGCCTGAATGGGCCTGTAGTAATTGCTATGTTCGGTAGCCGTCTTCACGGCGTGAGAGTGGAATAAATCTGTTTTGAATATATCCGGAATATTCCTTACGCTCCTAATAAGATCATTTTCTTCTATTGTAAAATGATCATCCCATACGAAAGAGTGGCCCAACGTATTACAATATGCCACGAAAGCAATGAAAGCCAATAAAAGAAATATTCTCTTCATCTCATCTCCGTAGAGGGCGGTTTGTAATATACCCCTCTACTCCCATTCTATGGTACTGGGTGGTTTGGTGCTGACGTCGTAAACTATCCTGTTTACGCCTTTAACTTCGTTTATTATACTTGAGGAAATTTCGGCCAGGACGCTGTAAGGTAATCTTGCCCAGTTCGCAGTCATGCCGTCCACGCTATTTATGGCCCTTATTGCAATAACATTCTCATATGTCCGACGATCGCCCATTACTCCTACGGTCTTTACAGGTAAAAGTACGGCAAAAGACTGCCAAAGTTTATGATATAGGTTTGCTCTCTTTATAACATCCATAAGCCGGTAATCGGCTTCTCTCAATATCT
>JAFGFD010000057.1 GCA_016931215.1 Candidatus Omnitrophota bacterium | reverse complement strand
GGGGGAGAGAGGCATTTGAAACTTAGCCTGATTATTATCAGCGCCCTATTTTTAGTTCTTCTTATGTACGTCAAGATCCAAGGGCACCTGGAGAACCTCATAATTCCCTCCCCGGCAAGTTTAAAAAGAAAAAAAAGTTTTAAAGAAGAAAGAAGAAGACACATTCGCAGGAACGCGAGGTTGAGAATAAGGTATCAGACTCCTTCCGGAGACGGAATCGGCTGGCTTAAGAATATAAGCCAAGGAGGCGCATGCCTTCTTTTTATGAATGCCCTGAAAGCGGGTACTCCTCTCCATCTCGAAATAGACTTACCCTATGACAAAGACCCAGTCGTGGCCGAGACCAGATCTGTGTGGTCGAAAGGTGACAACGTCGGCCTGGTTTTTGATTCTGTCGATAGGGCTGATCTGAATAGAGTCTTTCAATTTATCGATAATAAACAGCGATTTTTAGAGACAGTTCATTCCTAAATTATGTTATTTAAATGCTTGATTAGATGTCGATGGTTAAGTTTGCTGTACTGTTATATATTTGCGGAAAACGGTATTAAGAGAAAACATCGTTGACTTACCTGAAGAAAGACGCCGCCGATTCAGAAGAACCTTGCGATAAATAGAAGAGAGAGTATGAGATTTCAAGATGCGATAAAGAAGGCGCCCCAGCAGATAAAGTACATAGCCCTCCTATTCTTAACCACACGGTTTGCCCTTTCTGTCGTAGGAGTAGCTTCCCGTAGATGGCTGGACCCCGTGTTTCATTATTATCATCCTGACTGGGTATTTTCAAAAAATATGTGGTTGGACCTTTGGGGTGTATTTGATACGGGATGGTACATCAGCATAGCTGCTAAAGGATATCCTGCACAGTTGGTCGAAGATGTGTCCAATTACGGATTCTTTCCGCTTTATTCGATTCTCATAAGTATTATAAACGCTATAATCCAAAATTATTATTTTGCGGCCTTGATTATCTCAAACATATTTTTGATTATCGCTTGCATATATTGTTATAAGCTTGTTCATTTAATTGCCGGCGAAGCGGCCGCGTTACGCTCGATAAAATACATCTTCATCTTTCCGGCCGGATTCATACTTTCAGCGGCATTTTCGGAATCGCTTTTCCTCGCTTTTATGTTAATGTGTTTCTACTATGCTAAAAAGGAACAGTGGTTATATGCGGGCATCGCCGGTTTCTTTCTTGCGTTAACTAAAGCGATAGGACTGCTGATCGTCATCCCGCTTTTTTATGAATATTTGACAAGCAAACAGTTTAAACTGAGCAAAATAAGACTTGATATTCTTTCGATCGCGTTGTTGCCGCTAGGCACACTTTCATTTGCGACGTTCTGTTATCTGAGGACAGGAAACTTTTTTGCGTATACTTATACCAAACAGATAGGCTGGAAGATGAAGATGGGCAATCCCCTACATAATCTTTATCTCTGTTTTCAATCGAACAGCCATACGCTTCTATATAACGCCATCTTCATCGTCGCCCTAATTTTGATATTGACCATATTCATCAAACGCATCGGAATCTCTTATTGGCTTGTTTCAATGACGATCATCGTCGTTACTCTCATGTACGGAAAAGGCAACACAATTTTATTGACTGACCACGTAAGTACAGTACCGAGCTTTATTCGATACTCCTCTGCGATATTTCCAATCTATATCCTATTAGCTATGTTGGGTGAAAATAGATATGTGGATGAAGCCATGACTTGGTTTTTAGCGATATTACAGGGGTTTATAGTGGCTTTTTGGGCCGCAGCATTAAATATCACGATTTAAGATTATGCCTCCCCCCCCATTTCAAAGTTGTATTCAAATAATCGATTTATCGATACCTCATATCGACTTAAGAAAGACTATCATTCTTTACAGCGAACAGAAAAGCTGCTATAATACACAACCGAAGCTTCAGCTCGCAAGTTACATGTTCCAAGTTACAAGTCTTAAGTAGCAGGTAAAAATCTGCGTCTTATTTCTTGTAACGTAAAACCTGAAACTTGTAACTTGAGACCATTATTACATAGACCATAGACTATCGACCGTACAAAATAATAGGAAAAAGCATCGGAGTATAAGTCACAGGAGCACAAGAAAGATAGCGTATAGGGATTTAATTCTTTTTATTTTTACTATCGACGATTGACTATAGACTGTCGACCGTGCAGAATTATAATATGTGCGCCCGTAGCTCAATTGGATAGAGTGACTGACTACGAATCAGCAGGTTGGCCGTTCGAATCGGCCCGGGCGCGCCAGTTACTATCGCCCTGCAATTTTGCGACTATGTCGTAGGGTTTACTATATATAAATATTAGGGTTTGGTCTTTTAAAATAAAATTCGAGCCGACCTTTTTGAGGAAATCCCTCAGGGGCGGGGGATTTCCTTGCCAAGCTACAGAACATATTGTGCCGCAAGTAGTTATGAATTCTTTGGCATGTTCGAGCCATCAGCCGCCTCCTTCATAGAGTTCGCCCTTCTACCTAATGAGCCCACAATAGAAAGGGTTTCGTAACATATCATCTGTTGTGGGCCGGCAGACAGACTTGCCCGCAATAGCGTAGATGGCGGAAAGATAATACACTTGATAGATCAAGAAATACTAAAAGGCCCCATTTAGTTACTTCTCCGAAGCTCTGCAACAGAAATATCACCTTTAGCAAAAACCTCAAACATTTTCTTTATAAGCACAGCCTTGTCATTATCAACCAAAACTATGTGATGTTTGTTGTCGTTTATATACCCTAAGGATGCCCATCCAGGCCGTTCACCTCCACGGCTCTTCTTTAAAATTAGCATCTCGGCTATTCTCTAAATAAATTTTTTATTATGCACATGATATAATAACATAAATGGATTTTCGAAATATGCGATTTTCCGTATTTTCGTTTCAATTCAAAGCTGGGCACTTCAATAATTTTATACCCCTTTTTTAGACATTTGATAACCATTTCCTGTTCAACGGGAAAACCATTTTCTTTAAGATTAATATCTAACGCAGCTTTTCTTTTTATAGCCCTGAACCCATTCTGGCAGTCAGAAATCATTTTATTATTTCGATTCCATAAAAAATTAATAACATAATTACCTAGGACATTTCCTAAATACCGTATGGAGTTATCTATACTCCCACCTAATTCTTCGCTTCCTCCTAAGAGCCTTGAGGCAATAACCATATCGGCCTCATTATTTATTAACGGTTTTAGCAGGATTTCAATTTCGTCTGGATTATGAGATCCGTCGGCATCCATAAAAACAAGGATGTCAGACTCAATGTTTTGAATAGCGGTTCTCAGGGTGGCACCTTTGCCTTTATTCGGGCCCTGAATATATTTTACTTTCTTTTCCTCCAAAATCCTCACTGTAGGTTCAATATTACCGTCTAATATGGCAATTATTTTATCGGCACCATAATTCCGTAAAAGCCTTTCAATAATAAAGGGAATATTCAGATCTTCATTCTTAGCAAATAATACTATTCTAAAATTATATTCTTGATTATGCCCAGTCATATCATTTTACTTGTCAGGAATATTCCCTTATATCAAATAAACCTAGATTTAGCGGCGTATTTTGAATAAAAAAATTTCATTTTTTTACATATATCTTTATATTCCAAATTGATGTTAGGATTTTGAAGCGATGTTTTCGTTAAATATTCATATTGGTAGGCTCTTATACGGCCCCAAAGTTTTCTTATCTAAAATTATATAATCAACATTTTTCATTAATGCAAAATGAATAATTCTATCCAATCATACTCATACGCTATGCTAATGAAATATGCATTGGCAAGATAAGCAAAGTTAGTTTTCCTGGACATGATTTTAGGACGCCCTGCTCTATTTATAGGATCATTTTTAATCCACATCGCTGTTCTTAAATATTCCTTATAAGGATGCCCATTTTTTCTGATATAACGAAAAGACTGTTTGTAAAATCTAAGAGCCTAATTATATACCAAGATCACAGTTAAAGCAATAAGCAAAAACCTCATAGTTTCATGAAGCTTCAATTGTATATCTCAATTTTATCATACCCTTTATAGTTGTTAATTTTTATGAAACCTACCGGATCATCCAGCGCATCATATCGTTCTACCTTAAGACCCTGTCTTGTCTTGAGCGTATCCAAATAGTGATACTTCAGAATGATGTCGCCCTTTGAGGCATTGGTAATGGTGATCTTATCCAGTGAAGCATTGATACTCCCTTCGCCTTTGATAAAATAGGAAGCTTCTCTGGCCACAAGATAGATGTCCATATTTTTATATGAAGAGAGAAGCCGAAAGTACTTAGGATGGGATTTGAAATATTCTTTCGTCACTTTATTATTGATGAAGGCCCACTTGATATTATACAAATCCATATATTCCATAAATCTTTCTATCTCGATCGTCTCTATTGGCCTTGAAAATATATTTCCTTCCGTTAAAGTCTGAAAGTAGCTATGTACTATCCTAAGGCAGAAATAAGGGCCTGCCATAAACTCCCTTTTGGTTAACTCCTGCAGCATCCCCGTGAACTGTGAACATAAGATAGTATTGCCTCCCATACAATGTTCCATAAGTATGCGGCCACTGTTGTCAGTCAGGCTCAGTATACTATTCACCAGATATTCGCCTCCTTTATTCCTTATGTCGTGCTTGAATAAATTTAAAAACGGCTCGGGAAAGAAACGTATCATGTAAAAAAGTTTATTTTTAATAAATTCTTTAGCTGGAATTTTGTACCAAAATAACATCTGCACACACATTAGGGCGGAGAGGGCCATTATAAGAATTTTTGTACGTAATTTGAATATTTTGGAACAGATCCAGGAGGTAAGAATAGGAGCTACGACGGCCAATATGATATCGAATCTTCCGGGCTCAATATGGGAAAAGAAGCGCGCGATAGGACCGGTTTGAATAAAGGCAATAAAGAATAATGACAAGAAAGTGGCCCATAGAGTAAGTATAACAGCATTTTTCTTTTGCTCTTTTCGAAGAAGTATAGGGCTGAGAATTGCGCATAAGAAAGAGACGGTGATTATGTTAGCAGGCATAATAGTCTGTTTTATAAGCTCCTTCCAGCCGTGGGCTTCCATCATGACAGTGCTTCCGGGATGATAGTAATTGCTGAACCGGATAAGGGGCATTAACCAGTAGAGATTCCCAAGTACAATAAGTATACTCGCGCCGAATAGGTGTTTAAGTTTCTGGGCGGAGATCTTGCTACGTTCAAAGGCTAGATAGAACGCGACAAAAAAGAACATAGCAACAGACGACATCGGATGCAGAGTTATGCTGTACCAACCGGTCAGAAGATAATATACCAATACCTTTTTTTCTCCCGTTTTAAGATAGCGGAAAAAATATGTAAATGTAAACAAGGCGAGAAACATACTGAAGACGAAACTGTACAACCCTAACCTAACCAGTAAGTTATATTTTGTGAAATGACTTAATAAGTATACTAGAACGAGACCGGCAAGGAAACTTTCCGAACGGTTAAAGAATAGATTGCGGCAGGAAAAGTATGTTATGACGGGCATAAGTATTATCATTGCCATAAGGAATACCTTCGAAGCGACAGCCAACGGTAAAATGATGGAAAGGACTCCCGTGGCAAAGGCAGCACCGAAATTACATGACATGTTGGCGACCGCAGTAGGATACCCGGCCATAAAACGGGGGTCGTACCCCCATAATCGCTTGCTCGTCTTCAATAGATCAATCGTCAAGATTGTCTGGTAATAATGGAAGGCGTGATCACAAAAAAGGATAGGTCTTTCTATATCGAGTTTATGCACTGGGAAGGTCACGAAACTGAATATGGCTTGGAAGATGATTAAAATCACTATTGGTAGTAAACATCTCCGCATCTTACTTGAATACTTTCCTAAATTTTATGCTTTTATGCAGGGCTTCAAGCTGCACAAAGAAGTCCGACACCAAATATTTTGGATCTCTATAACAGGCGTACAGACAACCTGGGCAGCGTTCTCTTCTATCCTCACACTTCTTCTGAAATTCTTCGTTTCTATATTGTGTTAAGAAATCCTTATACTTAAAGTTTGCTATCGGTTTCTCAAACGCAGCATCTATCGTATCGCAACAAGGAGAGAGTTCTCCGGAGGGCATAATGTCAAATGACAAGAGGCCTGCCATGCAGCCCCATCTATACTCGCCGGTCTTCACATAATGTTTCAAATCGCTTAGCATGCGACTGGACATGAGGATCTTATAATCCTTTTTTATATATTCTTCTATGCTCCGAAATATCTCCTCAACATCCCCGGGATTCAGTCGAGTCAAATCAAAGCTGCTAACATATTTTTTTTCACCATGTTCAGATGGGCGTGAGAATAACCTTGTAAGGATACATGGATTGAAGAAGACACCCAGGCTATTGGTGAATTCCATCAATTCCGGCAACTCAAAGAAATTTTGGGCAGAGATAACGATATCAGCTGCAACCACTCCTTTATGTGAGTAATTATTCTTGCAAAATTTTAGGACTCTCATCGCATTTTTTAAAACGTCCTTCGATCCGCAGATTCTGTCCTGTTTTTCGGCATCAAGCGTATCGATGGAAATACTTATATCATCCAGCCCGGCATCATAACATTTAGATAGGAGGTCCTCAGTGGCATGTGGACCGCCGTTGGTCTGTATTCTCGTAACGAATCCATGGGGGGCGAATATCTTTACTATGTCGACAATATCACTTCTCAATAGAGGCTCACCCCCGGTGAGTATGATTTGGCTGGCACCCATCCTTTTTAAATTCCACGCCACAACCTCCAACTCCTCAAGAGACATCTCGCCGCCTCTGCCTATATTGCGGATGTCGCACATTCCGCATGCATAATTACATTTGTATGTAAGCCACAATCTGGCATTTAGAGGGTTGGTAAACAGAATACTTCCAAGAGCGCCTTTTACATATTTGAACATCTTTTAGCCTTTTAGATGAATCCCTAATCGTAGATTTTTAATTTTAGGAAAGAGAGATGCTGCCAGCGTCTTTGACTTTCTTTACGAATTCTTCATCGAATGCGCTTAGGCACATTGAGTTCTTCCTGTCAAATGGATGCGTATTCAACATTCGATGCCATATGTCCATGAGGGATTCGTTCTTTATATTGCCAAATGGCACCTGAATAAAATCACATGGGAGAACATTTCCCTCGGGATCGACGTACAGCCTTTCTCTTGCCGCCAGACAACGCGGCGATAAATAACTGGATTGACCGTCCCAACGGACATTACGATCGGATACCAATCTGTAGAACTTCTTCTGCGCCTCAGGAGCCAATAGCACATTATCTTTATGCCGCCATCCTCCTAAGCTGCGGACAGGGAGAATCTGCAGTACAAGGCCGTTCTTTTTGCAGAGCCGTATCAATTGCTCGATCTCACCGTTACTTATATTCTCTTGAGTCGCAACCGTAGCGACCATTACCTTAAGCCCGACCCGTTTCGCTACCTCAATCCCATCCCAAGCCTGTCTCCAGGCCCCCTTCCGGCCTACTATCCTGTCATGGATTTCGGAATAGGGGCTCTCTATACTGACAATGACTAGGTCGAATGCAGAATTTTTAAGTCTCTTACTCTCTTGAGTCAAAAGAAGTCCGTTTGTGACAAGACTCAAAATATTCTTATCAGTATCTACGAGTGAGGCAATAGCGTATAAATTCTTATATAGAAGCGGTTCACCGCCGGTGAAGTGAATATTGATGGCCCCGCACTTCTCAGCTTCACCCAGCAGTTTCTCAATCTCACCTATAGACAGGGTTATGTCTTCCGCATCCTTTCTTTTCAATTCCTCCGCACTGCAGTAGTTACAGGATAACTGGCAGGTGTAAGTTAACGCGAGAGTTACTACCCTAAGGCAAGGTTTCCGAAGGATGATAATCCGCCAGTAATTCTCGGCAATCCTCGCAAGCAACCTTGGCTTGAATGGTACAAACTGTATGTTAGATAAGTAATTTTTAATGATATTTTCCATTCTTTCCATAACCAGCGCACCAAAGATTTCAGATATTCCTATTCAGTTTACAGGATATTTTAGATGAATCCAGTGGTCTTGCGTTGAAATTTTCATATACACAGTCAAAGGTTCCTTCTGAATCGCGAAGTTTAAGAAAATCAAAAAGTACTTTATGCCCAGCCAGCGAGAAACAATTTCTTTTATTCCCGGCCACCTTTTTCCAATAGGCGGTCTCTCCGCCAAAGTAGCCACTTAATATATCGACCGGTATCCTTTTCTTTCTGACAAATAAGATAGTCTTTCCGAGAAAAGAGCCTAAAGAAAAAAGAAGTCGCTTGTTCCAACACCACCCAGAAACACCAACCCTTGAAACCACCGATAAAGAGGTGTTTATCTTCAACTGATTGTAAATCTTATTTACCGCTTTGATAGGATGTTGGCCATAGCCATCTGTGACTATGAAGTATTTTGTTTTAACTTGGTCGATCGCATCGAGAACACTTGCCGTTAAACCTTTAATCTTTTCATTTTTTCTATCCAGTATTTCAATGTTCTTATTTTCATGCGAAATACTCTCTATCGCTTTGGTTGTTAAATCCGTTAATTCGTCATCCGGCACAATGATCTTTGCGCCTGGGTAATACTGCGTTAAGTCCTTTAGTATTTCGGCAATATTAAGGATTTCATTTTTGACAGGAACAATGATCGTCAAGTCGCTGTAATTGCTGCGGAGTTGTGACAGACCGCCGCCTTTGCGGGCTATCGTAAATATGCTGAATTTTAAGACGGTGAATTGCAGTTCTATCTCAAAACCGTTACGCTTGAGCGCGTCATTTAAATAAGCAGGGGAGAAATACTTGACGTGACCGCATCTATTTTTGTAATAATCATTGTCTTTGATGTATCCATGATAGATAATTTGTAAAGCGAAGAGAGGATTCCATAGTCCGAACTTTTTGTTGTAAGGGACCGATATTGCAAATATTCCGTTTTTATTTAATATCCTATAAGCTTCTTGCAGCACAATATCGACGTCTTCCATGTGCTCTAATATCTCTGCTCCGACCATAATATCGAAGAAATTACTGGCAAAACCTGTGTCGTGCAAAGGAGCTACCTTATACTGCATTAACCTGTTTTTATCTTTACCGAATATAAGAAGCTTCTCGTTGCAGTCTACTCCATAAACGGGCAGTCTATCTTTATTCCAAGCACAGCTGCCGGCTCCCATGTCAACTATTCTAAGGCCAGGATTGTAATAACTCTTTATAAATGAATTTATGACTCTGTATCGATTAAAATGAAACCACCTACGGAAAGGATTTTTACTTCTTAATTGCTGATCATAAAAATCTGATTTCACATCTTTATACACACTTAATATTTCCATAGGAGAAGGAATAGAATTCTTTGAGTGAGGCGTTACTTAAATTTTTTTATAATATACTATGTATAAACTATGCCATAAATACATCAGAAAATCAACACCATTTATGAAAATCTAAATCATACACAATTGCTATCATCTCTATCCTAAAAAGATGAAGAATATAATCGTACTTGCCTGCGAAGGATAAAAGGATTTTTTATTGATTTAAATATGATAATCTGATATAAATAAACGTATGAAATTTACATATAAATTTTATATGCAGGAAGCGCTCAAAGAGGCTCACAAGGCACTTGAAATCGATGAAGTGCCGGTAGGCGCGGTGATCGTCTTTAAAGATAAGATTATCGCGAGAGCGCACAATCAGATGATGACTCTCAAAGACCCTACCGCCCATGCCGAGATGATTGCGATTACCCAGGCCGCGGATTATCTCAAAAATGAACGATTGATAAATTGCGATCTATATGTTACAATAGAACCCTGCGTGATGTGCGCAGGCGCTTGTGTTTTGGCTAGACTTAAAAAGATAGTTTACGGCGCGGATGATCCTAAGAGCGGGGGGTGCGGTTCTGTAGTCAACATAGCTTATAATAAAAGGTTTAATCATAGGATAGAGGTGGTGGGTGGAATAATGCGTGAAGATTGCGCACTTTTCATGAAGGAGTTTTTTAAGGGCAAAAGGGAGAAGTTATCTTGGAAATAGATGATAATAAGACCAATGATAACCTAGCATCAGTATCGCGCGAATTATTTGACTGGATAGTAGAGGTTGGAAGATGGAATGCTCTGAGCTCCGGGGTGGCTAGTTATTCGAGGAGCTACGGAAATTTTAAAAGATTATATAATATCATTGCCTACTTAACCGAAGAAGTTAAAAAGAATACGGACAAGATACGGATAGCCGACATAGGATGCAACCAAGGATATTTAATTTTTTTACTTAACGAAAAAATAAATTCAAAAGGTAATATATTTTTTCATGGCATCGATATCTCTCCGATGCATATTGCAATTGCCAAGAGCATAAAGAAGGCGATCGGAAGCACGAATGTAGTTTTTGACGTCGGAGATGCTGAGAATGTAAATTTGCAGACACACTCTTTTGATATTATCTTTAGTTCCGAACTCATCGAGCATCTGGAGAATCCGGAAAAATTCCTTGCGGAGATCAAAAGAATATTGAAACCCGGAGGGACGGCAATAATTACGACGCCTAATGGAAGTAACGCGGTAATGCGCTTCAAAAAAATACTGCATATTCCCTCATCCGATAGTAATGATGCTGACAGATATAATCCAACCTCTGGAAAGGGGCATATCTCGGTCAAGTCGCTTATTGAATGGAAGCGGCTTATCCGACAAGCCGGATTTAATATAGAAAAGATCAGAAGAGGGTCCTTACATTTAGGAAGTTATAAGTATGATAGGCATCCGATTCTTTGCAGTATGCTGCTTATGCTGGATGTTGCATTGGACTGTCTTCCTTTTACTCAAAACATTACGGAGAACATAGCTTTTAAAATCAAAGCGCCTTTGCATTCGAAGTAAAAATCTCGGAGTTTTTTAATAAGATGGCAGAGGAGAGGTTGCCTAGTCCGGTTTAAGGCAGCGGTTTGCTAAACCGCCGTACCGCTGAAAGGTGGTACCGGGAGTTCAAATCTCCCCCTCTCCGCCATTTTGCTGCGCACATGAATGTGTTTCTGGGAGGAGTGGCTTCGCAGCAATTGGCTGCTTTGTAGCTCCGCCATTTGAGATTTGAATTAAAAAGGGATTGAAAATATACCTTGGGATATCGAAAGATAAAGCGTGATTGTCGAAGGGCGCTGAGAGACGAGCGCCTCGAGCAACAGAGCTATGTTTCGGGAGATTTACGCGTATGAGAATGGCTGACATCTTGAGAAAGGTCAGGGCAAAACAGGAAAGCGCCCAGCAGGACAAAGATAAAAGCAAGGATGAAAAGAAGCCCGTTTCCCCTCAGCCTAAGAAGGAAGAAGAAAAGAAAGCGGCGCCACCGAGCCTTTCCCCTATAGTGCGGGCATATCGCGATGATAAGAGCGAGCAGCCTAAAATTAAAAGCGAGAAGACAGAAGCTCTAAAGCCGGCCGACGGACAATCAAGAAGTTCCAAGGTCGTAAAATATTCTTACGAAGAAAGCCTCAAATTATACGAAGAGACTCTTATCATGTTGAAGCAATTGCTGAAAGAGGATATCGATTATTTGTCAGTGGATATAAATAAGATAAATATGCAGGTGGAAAAGATTGTCGAGCAGATGCGTCTCGGCAATGAGCATCTTCTATATTTTGCGTTCACAAGGGGGTTTAAAGAAGAGGATTACCTCTCGTACCATTCTTTAAATGTGTGCATCTACTCAATGGAGATAGGCATTGGATTGGTTTATGATAAATATAAACTGCACGAATTGGGATTATTGGCCGTACTTCACGATCTCAAGATGGTAGACCATAAGAATTTGATAAAACAACCGAGGAAATTGACAAAGGAGGAATTTAATAAAATAAAGGAACACGCCAGGGATGGTGCCGAGTTGGTCGAGAAGATGATAAAAGGTTATACAAAAATTAAAATATCGGCTATTACGCAACACCACGAACGCGTTGACGGCACAGGGTATCCCAACGGATTGCACGGAGATGAGATTGACGAATATGCCAAGATCATAAGTCTTATTGATACCTTTGAAGCGGGAATACATCCAAGAACTTACAGAAATGCCTATCTGGCTTCACAAGCGCTCCAGGAGATCATAAATACGAAAGACAAGTATGAATATCGGTTGATAAAGATATTGATAGACAGAATAGGCATGTTTCCGGTAGGCTGTATCGTCAAGCTTAGCTCAAAAGAGATAGCCCAGGTGATCAAGATGAATTACGACCGTCCTATGACGCCCGTAGTTCAGGTATTGTTTCTCTCAAGCGGAAGACCGCTTAAGGAAAGAAGGATAATAGATTTGAAGAAATCCCCAGAGGTTATTATCAAGAGAGAATTGAATAAAGAAGATGTTGTCAAGTTACAGGACAAGCTTTTGGCAAAGGACGAGGAGCGATGATAGGTTACGAAGAATACTGGGGTCTAAAGGAGAAACCGTTCGAAAACACCGCAGATCCGCGTTTTCTCTATCTGTCGAACCAGCACGAGGAAGCGCTTGCGCGTCTCATGTACACGGTATATGAGAATAAAGGCATTTCGGTCCTGACCGGCGTATTCGGGTGCGGAAAGACCGTCATAGCGGAGAAGATAGTGGAGACGATAAGCTATGAGGCCTACGAGATGGCTTTTATAGTAAACCCGCAACTCTCCGCCATCGAGCTCTTAAGGGATATTATCTACAACTTAGGTTATAAGGATATCGTACTTAAGGAAAAAGACGAAGTCATACACAAGCTTGTGGAGATACTTCAGAATAATTTCAGAAACGGCAAAAGGTCGGTTATTATCATTGACGAGGCACACCTGATTCAAGAGTTGCAGATATTTGAAGAACTGAGGGTGCTTTTGAATTATCAATATAACCACCGTTTTCTCGTGACGCTTCTTCTTTTGGGCCAGCCCGAATTGAAAGACAAAATCAACAATCTCAAGCAATTTACTCAACGGGTAGCGATCCATTGCCATCTTACACCTCTGACCAAAGGGGATATCTCAAATTACATCCAACACAGACTCGAAGTCGCGGGAGCTACGAGAAAGATTTTCGAAGACGATTGCTATGAATATATATACAACCAGACAGGCGGCATTCCAAGACGCATAAATCAACTTTGCGACATGGCCATTTTTACCGGATATAGCGAGGGTGTCCAGACGATCAATGTAGACATGATTGATAAGATTACAAAGACACTCGGCATGAAGAAATAAACTTAGGCGTAATAGACTATGGAAAATACAAGCGGTTCGTATATCGTATTTGCACGGAAATGGAGGCCTCAGGATTTTGATGATGTGCTCGGACAAGAGCACATCATCACTACATTGAAGAACGCTATACTCTCAAAGAGGGTAGCCCACGCGTACATATTTACGGGTCCGCGTGGAATCGGAAAAACCTCGGTTGCGAGGATTTTTGCCAAGGGCCTCAACTGCGAAAAAGGACCGACGACAAATCCGTGCAATAAATGTGCTTCCTGCAAAGGGATCTCCTCATCCAGCAGCATGGATGTGATGGAGATAGACGGCGCTTCAAACAATAGCGTCGATCAGATAAGAGAATTGAGAGAGAATATAAAATTCGCACCTTCTTACGGCAGATACAAGGTCTATATCATAGATGAAGTCCACATGTTGAGCATAGGGGCGTTTAACGCGCTTCTAAAGACCCTGGAAGAACCGCCTCCGCACGCAAAATTCATCTTTGCAACCACAAATCCGGAAAAGGTGCCGGCAACCGTGATGTCAAGGTGCCAGAGATTCGACTTCAGGAGGATTCCGGTCAAACTGATCGTGGCCAAGATAAAGACAATAGCAAAATCAGAGAGACTGAAGATATCAGATGAGGCGATATTTGATATAGCTAGGACCTCGGGCGGCAGCATGAGAGACGCCGAATCGATACTGGATCAACTGACCTCTTTTTGCGACGATATGATAAGGCATGAGGACGTAGTGGAACTTTTGGGAATAATAGAGCAAGACAGATTTGCAGATATAACCCAGAGACTTGCGGAGAAAAAGACAGGAGAGCTGCTCAAAATAATAGACGAACTCATAACGGAAGGCAAGGACCTCTTCCAGTTCGTCACGGGTCTCATCGCCTATTTAAGAAATCTGCTTGTACTGAAAGTTTCAAATGAGCTCCAATATCTGGTGGATTTGCCGGATAGCTATATCGAGAAACTCATAAGGCAATCGTCTTTATTCAATATGGAAGAGATCTTATATATTTTCTATACACTGCTATCCTGCGCAAATGCGATAAAGCGGTCGGAGATAGCTCGTTTTATCACAGAGGCCTCTTTTATTAAGCTCTCCATGAGGAGCCATCTACTATCTCTTCCGGAGATGATAGAAAGGATATCGCAGCTCGAATCGGATATTTCAAAAGATAAACCTTATTCCGCAGCGGAAAGCACGGATACGAAATCTTCCTTAAGAACAAGCAATCACGGCTACCGTGACAGAGAGAAAAATGCTTTTTCCGGATATGCCGATGGAGACCGGCTTACAAAAGAGCCAAAGCGAGAATCCGGCATGGCTTCGTTACCGCCAGCGGGCCTCGAGGATACAACGTCTTCCGGCGTGACAAGTATTGCCTTGAAAGAAAAGAATCCATCATCCGATATTCCTTTGATCAAGGAAAAAGTCAAATATGCGTGGCCGTCTATTCTGGAAGAGGTAAAGAAGCAAAAGATATCGATAGCTTCGTATTTACTTGAAGGGATTCTCGTCGAAGTGCGAAACGGGTCGATTATATTGGGGTTTGAAAAGAGGTTCAATTTTCATAAGGAGGTACTAGAGCTTCCCAATAATAAGAGATTTATAGAGGGCATCGCCTCCAAGGTACTGGATACAAACGTTAAGATGGAGTTTAAGATTGTGGAAGATTCGACCGAAGCGGAAGATGAAAACGTGGGAAGCGCAGAGGAAAAGGCGAGTTATGCACGTAAGGACGCAGAGTCGAGAAATGCCCTGGATGACCCTATCATACAATCCGCCATCGATATCTTCAACGGCAAGATCGTAAAAGGCGGCGGAGGCGCGGACTTGCGATGAGTAAATTGAGCTATGCGCGGTCTATGCAGATTCTTATAAAAGAATTTTCCAAGATGCCGGGAATAGGTACCAGGACCGCGGAACGTCTTGCCTTTTATGTCCTCAAGTTACCGCAACAGGACGCCGAAAGTCTGTCGCAGTCGATATTGAAGGTAAAATCGTCTATCAGATTTTGCAGGGTCTGCAATAACTTAAGCGAGGGAGAGCTTTGCCTTATTTGTCAGGACGATTCAAGGGATAAAAGCCTGGTATGTGTCGTCGAGGAACCCAACGATGTATCGGCCATCGAGAAGACAGGAAAGTTCAACGGCGTCTACCATGTTCTTCTCGGCAGGTTATCGCCTCTCGACGGAATTGGGCCCGAATCTTTGAGGATCGGCGAACTCAAGGAGAGGGTAAAAAATGACAAGGTCAGAGAGATTATAATAGCTACGAATGCCGATACCGAAGGAGAGACGACAGCATTGTATATCACAAAGTTATTTAAACCATATAAGGTCAAGATCACTCGGCTTGCATACGGTATCCCGGTCGGAAGTGACTTGAAATACGCCGATCAGGCTACTCTTATGAAGGCTATCGAGGGCCGGATGGATATGCAGGGGACGTGAGATTTTTAGACTTTGAAGGCAAAATATTTTTTAATCGTTGACTTAAATTATTTTTTTTGATAATATTAGTCTAATGAATTCCTCACAAAAAACGGAGGTGTGGAGATGATCGATTCCGTAAAGAAGGCGTTCACTTTAGGCAAAAAGGCGTTGAAGCTTTTTTACGTGTTGGCGTGTTTCAATATAATGGCCAATCTTGTCAATGTAATGATTATACCGGCGCCCGTGGATGCCGAGATGAGTTTAGGCAGGTCGATGCTCGTCATAATAGTCACATTGCTCATAGCTGTAGCAGCGGTCTTTATTACCGGCGGCTCTATCGCTTACGTCAGAGAGCTCGTAAAGACCGGGGCTACGGAATTGACTACTTTTTTGGAAAACGCCAAGAGATACTTTCTGCCCTTGCTGGCAGTTTCGCTTATTATAATAGTCCTATTTTTACTTATCGGAATTATCTTTAGCGTCATTACCGGAGTCATGGCAGGGGTTTTAAAAGCAATCGTATTGCTGTTGATGATTCTCGCCTTTATAGTGCTCAGCGTCCTTTTTATCATGGCCCCTTATATGTTAATAGGTAGGGACGTCGGAGTGATGGATGCCATTAAAGGATCGTTGTTATTCGCTAAGGATAATTTTTTAAAGATATTGGGCATAATGGCGATCATGTTGGGAATAGCCTTGGTAGTCATGATAGTAGCGTCTTTTTTCACGGGAGTCCTTTCTTTTATTCTTAAGCCGTTGTCAAGAGTCATTACCTCGATTGTGATGGCACTGGTGAATGCGGCGATGGCTATATTGGTCAACATAGCATATATGGACTTTTTCTTGAAGAATGCCGAGATAGAAAGTAAAAAGTAATGCATGAAGAATATAACTGAAGTAAGGTGGCATGGCAGAGGAGGCCAAGGAGCGAAGAGCGCCGCACAATTTTTAGCAGAAGCAGCTTTGGACTCCGGTAAATACATACAGGCTTTTCCCGAATACGGCCCGGAAAGGGCAGGCGCCCCTATACGTGCTTATACAAGAATAAGCGATAACGTAATCAATATCCATTCCAGCGTCACCAGCCCCGATGTAGTCGTGGTTATAGACTCAACTCTTATTACGCCCTCCGTTCTGGAGGGATTGCCTAAAGAAGGTGTTTTAGTAGTAAATTCACCGGATGAACCCGATGTCATTAGAAAGAACCTCAGCTTTAAGGGCGGCAAAGTGGCGACTGTAGACGCAACAAAGATAGCGCTCGAGACTATAAAAGCACCGATGCCAAACACCCCAATGCTGGGGGCGTTGCTCAAAACTTATCCGATCGTTTCTCTCGATGCATTAGAGTCTAAGATAAGAGATAAGTTCTTAAAGAAGATAGGGGAAGAAAAGACCGCAGCAAATATAAAGGCGATAAAAAGGGCATATGAGGAAGTAAAATTGGGGTAACGCCCGGGCAGATCATGCGGTTACAGGCCTGTGATCACCGGCTCTTATGAGGTAATTTGGAGTGAAAGCATCTACACAGAAAAAAGTGAATAAAGATTCTAAAGGTAAGCAAGCGAGCCCTCAGAAGAAGGGTTGGAAATCGATTCCTATGGGAGGACTCATAGAAAGAGGCGGTACGGCTAAAGAATATAAAACAGGCGAATGGAGGACGTTTATACCCGTCCGCGACGAGGCAAAGTGCATAAATTGCATGATATGCTGGGTATATTGCCCCGACTCTTCCATAAAGACACAAGATGGCAAGATGACAGGTTTCGACATGGACTATTGCAAGGGATGCGGTATATGCGCTTCTGTCTGTCCCGTGAAGTGCATAAAGATGGAGAAAGAAGAGAAATAAGGTCCCTCGCTTTACTAGGAGCATAATCGACACATATAATTACGTTCACGTTGTCTCGCAAATTACGTGCTCATTAAAGAAGAAGGAGAAGAAGTAAATTGAAGAAGACAAAGCTTATTCCGATGATGGGAGACCAGGTAGCGGCCTATGCCATGAGACAGGTCGAACCGGACGTAGTCGCCGCCTACCCCATAACGCCCCAGACGGAGATAGTTATGAGTTTCTCTCAATATGTGGCGGATGGAAAGGTAAAGACCGAACTTATACCCGTAGAGTCCGAACACAGCGCAATGAGCGCCTGCGTAGGAGCCGCAGCCGCCGGTGCGAGGACGATGACGGCGACTTCCGCGAACGGCCTTGCCCTTATGTGGGAGATAGTCTACATCGCCGCTTCGACAAGGTTGCCGATTGTGATGCCGGTAGTCAATCGCGCTTTATCGGCGCCCATCAACATACATTGCGACCATTCCGATACAATGGGCGCCCGGGATTCCGGATGGATTCAGATATATTGCGAAAATGGCCAGGAGGTATACGAAAGCATAATACTTGCGGTTAAGATCGCGGAACACAAAGATATTCAGTTGCCCGTAATGGTATGCCAGGACGGTTTCATCACCAGCCATGCCGTTGAAGGCATTGAGTTATTCGATGATAAGGTCGTTAAGGGTTTTATAGGCGAATACAAGCCGCGTTTTTCTTTATTGGACGTGGATCATCCGGTTACGGTAGGACCGCTGGATTTGCAGGATTTTTATTTCGAACATAAAAGACAGCAGTCCGAAGCGATGGATAACTCCATAAAAATCATTCCTAAAGTATTTAAAGAATTTGCCGATACATTTGGGAAGAGACATGATTTTTCCGAAACGTATAGACTCGAGGACGCAGAGGTTGCGATATGCGCTCTTAGTTCTACCGCGGGCACCGCAAAGATAGCAGTAGACAAATTGCGGGAGGAAGGTCACAAGGTGGGATTGATGAAGCCGCGTTTCTTTAGGCCGTTTCCGCGCGAGCATATAGCGAAGAGGCTCTCGCCTCTGAAAGCAATTGCTGTTTTGGACAGAAGTGAATCGTTTTCGGGTAACGGAGGGCCCCTCTTTACCGAAATAAAAGCCGCCTTGTATCCGGAAAGACATAGACCGGCGGTATTGAACTACATATATGGACTCGGCGGGAGGGATATATTTGCGGAAGATATCGAAAGTGTATTTCGGACGCTTCTCGATGTTGCCAAGACAGGGGCAACGGATGAGCGAATACAATTTATCGGAGTGAGAGAATAATGGCTAACCTTAAAGAATTATCAAAGACGATTCCCGAGAGACTCTCCAGTGGCCATAGGCTATGCGCTGGATGCGGGGCTTCAATTGCCGTTCGACAGGTACTTATGGGTACCAAGGATCCCGTTGTCGTGGGGGCTTCTACCGGTTGCCTTGAGGTAGCCACTACTATCTATCCATATACGGCGTGGGAAGTCCCTTTCATTCACAACGCCTTTGAAAACGT
>JAFGFD010000056.1 GCA_016931215.1 Candidatus Omnitrophota bacterium | reverse complement strand
CCAAAACAAACCTTTGAAGGAGGGATGTACTATGGGTATTCAAAAGAAGATATTCTTCGCCCTGTTGGCATTGACCTTAGCTTTAGGGATAGTATCCGCGGACTACGTAATTGCAGGCGATTGTCCCGAAGGCACCCAAAGCGAATGCGATGGGCCGCAATTAATTTCATTCAGGCGCGCCTGTGGTTCTCGCATGCGGATGCAAGAGGTCATAGAGGAATGCAGTTTCGTTTGTCCAGGAAAACCGGACTGGGTTCCGCCGGAATGTCCGGGAAAGCCTGCCTGGGCTCCGCCGGAATGTCCTCCGGCTAAGCCGGGTTGGACTCCTGGTTGCACCGAAAAGCCGGAATGGGCTGGCGGTTGCACTGAAAAGCCACCTTGTTGGCAAAAGCCTGAATTCAGCGAAGAGGTAAAGGCCAAGATGGCGGAGATAAAGGAGCTTCAGGAGCAGATCTGTACCGTCAGGCAAGGAGTCATGGAAGAAGTTAAAGAAGCGGCAGCCGCTCTCCAGACTCAGATCGATGCGAAGCAGGAAGAGATCAAGGGGATCAGGGAGTCGTATATGGAGCAGATCAAGACAAAGCTTGATGAACTGCCCGACGATTTCACAAATTGCGGTGGCTATAGGAGAATGAGATGCCCTCTCAGCTCACACTGTTGCCCTCAAGAGATACCCGATGACTTGCCGGACGAAGTGAAGGAGATTCTCGAGGCAGTCAAGGCACTCCGCGAACAGATGGAAGCAGAGCTGGCAGCAAAGAGAACTGAGCTTAAAGACCTTTATTCCCAGAGATGTGAGATTTGGAAGAATAAGTACGAGGAAGTCGAAGAAGAGATATCGGCCCTCAGGGATCAGATAGATCAACTTCGCCAAGAGATCAAAGATCTACTTTCCGCATAATATAGGGTGTATAGGTAATTTTGATAGCCGGGCCAATGTATATTGACCCGGCTATTTTTTTGCTCACCGGGATAGCTGCGGCAAAAGACGCTTGAAGATAGTGGGACAGCGTAGTATAATACAGTAAAAAATGAGAGTTTACCTTTCTTCGGCGGGATATGAGAGAAGATATATATAGAAGACTGCAATTTTTCTACTTCAGATACATTCTCAGACTATTCAAACTCCTAAAAAAAAGACCTCGCTTTTTATTTGACCTGTCTGATGCCGGCGTCGGTATCGGAAATATAATCTGCGTTACTCCGGCCATCGCCGCACTAAGAGGGCTCTATCCTCAAAGTATAATCGACGTAAAATTGATATACGGAGAATTGTTGGAAGATTGGAAGATAGTCGATGAGATATACGATAGCAAAACGACAGAAGAGGCATATGACGCCGTTTTTCGCTATCATTTCGGAAAAGACTCTCGTAAAATCAACACGATCAAGCTTGATGTCGTCATCGATAAGAATGAAGCCCGTTACCATTTTGAAAAGATTCAGCGCATGGGATATAAAGGCGCTATGCCGCCGCTCTACGTATCGGTTAAACCACTTGACATGCCATTTCCCAAAGACAGATTGAAGATAGGAATAGTCAATTGCGGCAAGGACGTAAATTTCGGCTTGAACGGCGAGTCGAAATCGTGGCCTCATTACGATGAATTGATAATGAATTTATTGGAAAATTACAGATGCCGTATTTATTTCATCGGAGGCGCTGACGAGAAGGGTAAAATGAAAGTGAGCGGCGATCATATAGTGGACTGCGTAGGACAGTATAACCTAGCCCAAACAGCCTTTATATTAAAGAGCTGCGATATCGTCATCGGAAACGACTGCGGACCTATGCGTATCGCAGACGCCGTAGGCGTCCGCCACTATGTGATTTGGGGCCCTACATCGCGTAATAAGAACGCCTACCTCAATAATTTCGTTGATATCTATAATAAAAATGTGACCTGCCGCCCGTGCCAGGGCAGGAACAAGCGCGAAAGATGCGGGCACCTGGCATGTCTCACTGACCTGAAACCCGTTGATGTCATTAAGGCCATTCACGAATTGAAATATTGGCAAAAATAACTATTCGAGGTACGGAAAGATATGTATGGATACTATAGTAACCGTAATAGATGACAAATTTTTTAAGTATATTATTCCCTGGCTGAACAGCATAATAAAAAACTACCCGACCTACCCCCATATTTTGGTGTATCACCATAATTTGAATAAGGAACAGATACAATATCTGTCCGGTTTTGAAAGACTCTCGCTTATAGAGATTGATCTCCAAAAGGACAAGATAGGCCCGACGACCTTCAGGATGAGTAAGCAGACATATGCCAAATATCTGTATTTTCTCGACACTGAGTATGATAAGATTTTGCATATAGATCCCGATGCCCTCATATTAAAACCGCTGGACGGACTTTTCGGCCAAAACAACTTTTTTTCAGTCAATTGCATTAATACAAACACATTCAGAATACCTCGCTCTATATACAGAAGAATTCGGTTGAAGACCATGCTCTTTAGAGACGGCCTTAAGCAAAACTCAAAATTCATAATGAACGCAGGCGTATTGATGATACCGCGAAGATACAGGACAAAAGATAACTATGATTATCTGGCATATTTGACAAGGAGATATTTCAGGTATCTCAAACATCGGGACCAATCGGCGATCAACATGTGGATGTGGAAGAATCACATAAAGCCGAGCGATAAAATCGAGTTCAATTATCAGTCCAGGTTCTTTCATCTGCCCGAGAGGAATAAGCCGCCTTCCGATATTTATATACTGCATTTTGTAGGGCAACACAAACCCGACTCAGAATGGTTCAGAAATAGGTACGATAAGGAAATAATCGACCTGTACGATTATTATGCCAGCATGAGGGCTAGATAACCGTTAAGCTTACGAAAGGAAGTCTTATAAAGGTGTTTTTCGAGAGAAGGCTCCCCAAAAGAGATTTTTATTGCGGCTTAGTCGGATGCGGAGATTTTGCGCGTCGGGCGTATGTTCCCGCTCTCAATGAGGCCGATATCCCTGTAGCCATATCCGGTTTATACAGCAGATCTGTTAAAAGCGCACGGGATCTCGGGAAGTTGATGTATTACAAGCCCAAAATTTACCCTTCTTATGATAAACTCGCCTCATCCGGCATAAGAGCCGTCATAATAACCGCCCCGAATCATCTGCACTATCTCTATGTCACCGAATCGTTAAATAGAAACCTTGACGTCTTCTGCGAAAAACCCGTGGCCAATAGCCTGGATGAGGCACTTCGGATACAGTCGATCCTGAAGGATTCCGGAAACATTTTAATGGTCGGGTTCAACAGGAGATATTTGGATAGGATTCAAAAATTGAAATCGATAATCCAAAAAGGCACGCTGGGTAAGATCGAGGAAGCGAGTATAACGCATAGGCAGAATACAGGCGATAGGATCCTGGGGTCGGATTGGCTTAGCGATAAGGATAACAGCGGAGGAGGCATTCTCTTTCATGTCGGGATTCATTTGATAAACATGATGATATATATGTTTGGGGAAGTGGATAGTGTCATAGCAGAGTTAAAAAATAGAAAGATGCCTATGCGGTTCGGGGAGGATACGGCGTATTGCGAGTTATTTTTCAAGACCGGGGTACGCGGCTCGATAAAGGCGTCGCTCGTAGAGGATGTGATTTTTTCTCAGGAAGATGTGATAATCAGAGGAGATAAAGCCGCTGTAACGAGTAATATGACGGAGAGCGATATCGTCTTGAAGGACCATCAGAATGGAGATCGGGGGATACCTTGCAAAAAAGAACACATAACGGAATCCATTTACAATGAGCTCTCTTATTTTTATGACTGCGTTAAGCATAGAAGGAGACCCGATACGGACATAGACGATTCCATCGAGACCATGAGAATACTGAAGGCAGCGTATCTTTCGGCGGCAGAAAAGAGAAAGGTCACGATCGCTGAGGTCAAAAAGAAGTAAGTACACGAATGTAAGGTGATAAAATGCCTGTCATGGAAATAACAACGGGAGTCGGCTGCAAGATCTCTTGCGCTTATTGCCCGCAAGAGACTTTTGTTAAGGCTTATGTAAAGAGAAGCAATGTCATGCGGATGAGCCTTGATGCGTTTAAGTCTTATGCTGATAAAATCCCAGTTTACGTAGACATCATTTTTTCCGGCATGAACGAACCCTGGCTCAATCCGGATTGCACGGCGATGTTATTATATGCGCATGAAAGAGGACGCAAGATTACCGTAAACACCACCTTGGTAGGGATGAGCGTATCCGATGTCGACATCCTCTCAGGGATTCCGTTTGAACGTTTTATAGTCCATCTACCCTGTGTGGAAAATTATGAGAAGATCGAAGTCAACGGAGATTATTTAGACGTATTGGAAAGGATAGAAAAAAGCGGCATCAAAATCAGATATTATTTTTACGGAAGTGCCGTTCATCCTCAGGTGGGGGCTTTGATAAAAGATGATATATTCAGGATGACCCCTTATACTCGCTCGGGGAATATAAAGATAAAAGGAAGGTATTTTCGTAAAAGGAGAAAAGGTGTAATAGCGTGCCAGAGGCGTCTTCGCTGGAATATCTTGCTGCCGAACGGCGATGTAATATTATGCAGCAATGATTATGGGATGCTGCATGTATTGGGCAACTTAAATACGGACAGTTACGACTCCCTATTTCTAAGTAATGAATTTCTTAATGTTAAGAAAGGTCTGAGAGACGAAAGAATCGATATCATATGCAGATATTGCGATATGTATGCGAAAAACGAGGATATAGTAGCAAAATTGTGGAATCCGATATATTTCAAACACAAAGATGTTTTATAGAAGATGCGAAGATATCCACATACTTCACAACGCTAATGCCGTATGGTATACTATAAAAAAAGTATTTTGATAAGGAGAATGATGTGAAGACAAAATATCTATTTATGGCTCTACGCCCTACTCAATGGGTCAAGAATCTCTTTATATTTCTTCCTCTTGTGTTCGGTGGAAGGCTTTTTTTCTACCCCAGTAATCTTAAGACCCTCTTTGCTTTTATTCTATTTTCCATCGCTGCCAGCGCGGTGTATTTAATAAACGACGTTATGGATCTTGATAAGGATAAGCACCATCCTATAAAGCGCCTGAGACCTTTGCCCTCAGGGAAGATAACAACCCGGGAGGCATATATGACCGCCTTGATATTGGGGTGCCTCTCTATTATGTTCTCTTTTATCCTTGATATGAATTTGGCGCTTATCATAATATTGTATCTTATATTCAACTTCGTATATACTAAGGCGTTAAAGGAGGCTGTGATTCTGGATGTATTTTGCCTGGGCGGTTTCTTTTTGTTGAGGATAGCGGCAGGTACATCTGTCGCGAATGTAGATTTTTCTTACTGGATGATATTCATGACAGTACTCCTGGCCCTATTTTTGGGTTTCAATAAAAGGCGCCAGGAGTTGAGGGCGCTGGGCGCCAAGGCGCCTTTGCATTCGTCGGTTCTTAGTAAATACAATTCTTATTTTATCGATCAGATGATAGCCGTCATCACTTCATCCATAGTGGTTGTATATATGCTTTATACCGTAAGCGAGAGGACGGTCGCAGAGTTCGGTTCCAGACACCTCATCTACAGCATACCCTTTGTGTATTACGGGATCTTTCGCTATTTATATATTTTACATAAAGAAGGTAACAGCGGAGACCCAACGCGGATTCTTTTAAAAGACGGAAAGATGCTTCTGAACCTGGCTCTGTGGTTGATCGTCTGTATTTCTGTTATATATTTCCACTTATAACAAATACCGAAAAGGAGAATGTATGAAAGTCTTGGTGACCGGGGCGCCCGGCTGGCTTGGTACGCGATTGACCGAGGTCTTGAGAGAGAAGAATAGAGGTGTCAGATGCATAGTATTGCCACAGGCTGACGATTCATATATGAAGAGTTTGGGTGTCGAGATCTTTAAAGCTGATTTGTCGGATGTTCGGTCTCTGCGAGGTTGCTCGGACGATATCAAAACGGTGTTCCACTGCGCAGGGATCGTACACCCGAAGACGATAAAGGATTTTTACAGCGTAAATTACAAAGGTACGAAGAATTTATTGGAGGAGGCCATTGGGGCAGGAGTAGAACGTTTTATACATGTTTCTTCAAATTCTCCCGCAGGTATAAATATTTCTCGCGAGAAGTTGATGAAAGAAGAGGACCCGCCACGTCCGTATAAGCATTATGGTTTGAGCAAGTTTAAGGCGGAGAAAGCGGTAAATCAGGCATTTAAAGAAGGCCGGATTAAAGGCACTATTATAAGGCCATGTTGGTTTTACGGGATAAGGCAGCCTGATCGCCAGACTACTTTTTTCAGGATGATAAAGAAGGGTAACCCAATAGTATTCGGTAACGGCAGCAATTTGAGGAGCATGTCTTATATCGACAACGTCATATCAGCGCTTCTCCTTGCCGAGGAGAAGGATGTGGCGATAGGCAAGACCTATTGGGTGGCTGACGCGAGGCCCTACTCGACGATCGAGATATATGAGACCATAGCCAGATTGTTGGATGTTAAAAATTTTCGCCCTAGATTTGTACCTGGAATAGTTTCAACAATGTGCGAAATCGCTGATACCTTGATCCAAGGCATCGGCCTTTACGTAAAAGAGATCCACGTCGCCGGGGAGATGGATAAAGATATCGCCTGCAGCGTCGAAAAGGCGCAGAGGGAACTGGGGTATCACCCCGAGATAGGCTTGGAAGAGGGGATGCGGCGGTCCATAGAATGGTGTAGGGATAACGGTATAGAGATATAACCATGGAGAAAGTGCTCATAACCGGCGGATCAGGGTTCTTCGGCGCGCATTTAGCCGAGAGGCTTCTTAGAGACGACTACAGCGTAAGGGTTCTGGATAGAAATGAAATAGACCAAGACTCTCTTAGAAAGAGCGTGAATTTTATTAAAGGCGACGTAAGAGATAGAGATACGGTAACACGAGCGTGTAAAGATATAGACTATGTATTTCACAACGCGGCAATTCTTCCGGTTTCCAGGTCCTCAAAGAGGGAGTATTGGGACGTGAATGTAAACGGCACCCAGAATGTCCTTCGGGCTTCACTCCTCAACCATATAAAGAAAGTGATTTTTATTTCTTCAAGCGCCCCTTACGGTATTCCTCGAATCATCCCGATTAAAGAGACGACGGAATTCAACCCCATTTGTGACTATGGCCGCTCAAAGGCTGAAGCCGAGAGGGCATGTAAAGATTATAGAGGCAGAGGATTGAATGTAATTATCTTACGGCCACGTACTATCATAGGTACGGGAAGACTGGGGATCTTCCAGATTCTTTATAGTTGGATAGCCGACAATAAGAATATTTACACCATCGGAAGCGGCGAAAATCTCATGCAGTTTTTGAGTGATAAGGATTTTGTCGAAGCCTGTATATTGAGTATTGGCAGAGCGTGCGTAAATGAGGATTTAAATCTTGGGGCGGAAAAATTCGGTACGGTAAAAGAGGCGCTTCAGGAATTGATAAAGTATGCGAAGAGTTCGTCGCAAATTAAAGCTTTACCTGGAAAAGCGGCGGAGAGCGTTTTGTTCATATTGGATAAATTGAATCTTTCCCCGTTCACCCCATGGCATTATAAGACTTCCGATAAGCCGTTCTATTTCGACATATCGAAAGCCAAAAAAATTTTGGATTGGAATCCAAAGAT
>JAFGFD010000055.1 GCA_016931215.1 Candidatus Omnitrophota bacterium | reverse complement strand
TTAAAGCAGGAGCGGAAGCTTTCGACCGGCCGGATTTTGTTGAAATCCGGCACTTCCTCGGACATTTCGTCCTCGGTCGCTCAGCCAGCCGAATCTTGTTAAGATTCGGCACTTACTCGGACTTTTCGTCCTCGCTCGCTCCTCCGTATTATAAAAACAACTGATTAAAAACAGCCCTATATATATCCAAAGATCCTGTATAGGCGCCGCTCATGAAAGAACGAAAAGAAAAACCTTCGAACAGGAGCCCGAACGCCAGCGCCACTACAGTCATGTTGATCACATATATAAAGATCGACGATGTAAGGTATCCCGCTTTTATAAGATCGGGCTGCCTCGTCTTCAGGGTATCGACCGTCATGACGATATGAAAGGCTATTGTCAGGCCCAATACCAGCATGAAGTACGAAGGCCGTATAAGCCCGTCGGTGAAGACATGGTTTATCAAATAGTAAAGGACGATCACCGCCAGCGAGTAAATGGGTATAAAATACGGGCTTAACGATATAAAAAGATTAGATTTACTCGTAGTTATACTGCCCCCGTCCGTGGATACCTTGAAGGAAGTCACTTTGCCCAGGCAGATCCAGGTAGCGAGGGCATGCATCGCTTCGTGGCCCAGGACGTATACATAAACGGGTTTGAATATAAAAAGCTGAATAAAGCAATATGTCCCTATGCCGAGTAAAAAATATTGCTGCCCTTTCGACAAGAAGATATCTATATTGCCGAACTGGCCGTAGAAGGCCCTGGAAACACTCACTACAAGCGGCAATAGCAGTATGCCTATGATTGTCTTGATGGATCTTCGCATCTATCTTAAGCGGGTTTTATTTCCTTAAGGCCGTCCATATACGGCTGTAATGCCTTAGGGATCATCACTGTCCCGTCTTTCGTCTGGTAATTCTCTATCAATGCGATAAGCAGCCGCGCCGTCGCCACCCCTGAGCCGTTCAGGGTATGGACGTATAAAAGCTTCTGCGTCTCTTTATCGCGGTACCGGATATTCGCCCTGCGCGCCTGAAAATCCCCGAAATTACTGCAGCTCGAGACCTCAAGATGCATCTTGCTCCCGGCTGCCCACAGTTCTATATCATAGCATTTTGACGCGGCAAAGCTTATCCCCTGAGTCGACAGAGCGGATACTCTATATGGAAGCTCCAGCAGTTGAAGCACCTTCTCCGCGTTCTGCAGTAGTGATTCCAGTTCATCGAATGAGGTCTCAGGCTTTACGAACTTCACAAGCTCCACTTTGTCGAACTGATGTACGCGATTAAGGCCCTTTGTATCCTTGCCGTAGGACCCGGCTTCTCTCCTGAAACAGGCAGTATAGGCTGTATAATAAACAGGCAATTTCTCTTCAGGTATGACCTCATCTCTGTGCATATTGGTAACGGGCACCTCGGCTGTCGGTATCAAAAACAAGTCGTCATCCTTCAATCTATACATATCCTCTTCCAGTTTGGGCAGTTGGCCCGTACCCGTCATACTCTTCCTGTTGACCAGGAACGGCGGGAATACCTCTTTATAACCGTGCTTCTTGGTGTGCAGGTCCAGCATGAAATTAATCAGAGCCCTTTCAAGTCTCGCCCCCAGGCCCTTATACAATATAAAAAACGATCCCGCAATCTTTGAAGCCCTTTTGAAGTCGATTATATCCAGAATATCCGCCAATTCTATGTGATTTCGCGGCTCAAACTTAAATTTAGGGGCTTTGCCAAACTCCTTTACGACCTTATTTGAGTCCTTTTCAGGGCCGATTGGAACTGATTTATGAGGTATATTTGGGATTAGCAATAGTAAAGTGGCTAACTTTTGGTCTATTTCCTCTACTTCTGGCTCTATTTCATTGATATTTTGGGAGATTATCTTAATCTCACTTTTTTCTCGACTTACATCCTCCTTTTTTGCTATTTTTTGGCCTATTTTCTGGGATAATGCGTTCTTTTTATGCTTTAAGGCCTCCACTTCAGTAAGCAATTCCCGTCTTTTAGTGTCGATAGAGAGCAATTCCTCTATATCCAGCTTCATGCCTCTATCTTTTATGGCTTTCTTAACGGTATCGGGATTCTCTCTTATGAATTTTAACTCCAACATGATCCACCTTTTTACCTTACCCTTTTATAACGCCGATCGGGCGCATCCTGCAGACCCTCTTCGAGATGCCGGCATTATGGACTACATCCACCACTTCATTCACGTTCTTATAGGCATAGGGGGCTTCCTCTGCAAGCGTGCCCTTCCCCGCAGCCATGACCTTTATGCCCTTAGCCGCAAGGTCGCGAAGGAGCGTATACCTACCCTGCGCGTTAATAGCCGCCTTTCGAGACATAAGCCGGCCTGCACCGTGACATGTAGAACCGAAAGTCTCTTCTTCCGCCTTCTTCGTCCCCACAAGCACATAGGAGTTCCGGCCCATGTCTCCGGGAATGATGACCGGCTGGCCGATTCTTCTGTATATTTGAGGAACAGCGGGATTATCGGGTCCGAACGCCCTTGTGGCGCCTTTTCTATGGATACAAAGTTGCTTGACCTTCCCGTCTATATCATACTTCTCGATTTTGGCTATATTATGAGCCACATCCCACACTAATGACATGCCTAGGTCCTTCCAGCCTACTCCAAACACCTTTTCAAAGACCCCTCTCACCTTGTGCATTAAACATTGCCTGTTGTTCCAGGCATAGTTGGCTGCGCATTTCATCGCCGCAATATAAGCCTGGCCTTCGGGAGACTTGACAGGAGCGCAGGCAAGCTGCCTGTCCGGAACAGAGATACCATATTTTGCGAGAGTCCTCACCATGCCTTTAGAATATTCATCGCAGATCTGGTGACCGAAACCGCGGCTGCCGCAATGTATCATTACGGTTATAGAGCCTTTATTCACGCCAAAGACACTTGCGGCTTCATCGTCAAATATTTCATCTACGGCCTGCACTTCCAGGAAATGGTTCCCCGAGCCGAGCGTACCGGACTGGTTGCTGCCGCGTTCGAATGCCCTGTCTGAGACCTTGGAAGGGTCTGCGCCTTCCATGCATCCGCTTTCTTCCGTACGATCAAGGTCCTCCTTCACGCCAAAACCCCTATCTATGGCCCAGCGAGCGCCCTTAAGCATGATCTTCGCTTCCTCGGCATCGCTCACTTTTATATCGCTCTTCGAGCCCACGCCCGAGGGGACATTTGAAAAAAGCGCGTGGATGAGATTATCTATTTTAGGTATTACTTCCTTCTCGGTGAGATCCGTCCTTATCATCCTCACGCCGCAATTTATGTCGTAGCCGACTCCTCCGGGTGTGATCACTCCGCCTTCCTCTACGTCGGTGGCGACCACTCCGCCTATGGGGAGGCCGTATCCCCAGTGGATATCCGGCATGGCAAGGGAATATTTCACTATTCCCGGAAGGTGCGCGGCGTTCGCTACCTGCTGCGGAGCCTTATCCCGATTTATGCTTGCAAGCAGATTCTCGTCTGCATAGATGACGCCCGGTACCCTCATGCCGCTCGCATAAGACTTCGGGATCATCCAGCGATAGTCATCGATCTTTTGAAGCTGGCCCTGCCATCCCTCACTCATAAAACATCCCTTTAGACATCGAAAACTATCCGGACTTCGTAAATATCGTCGTTCTTCGTGATATGCAGGTCGTGGCGAGTGGCCGCTTTTATCTCGGTCTTGAGGCGGTTCTTGTTTTCCCCGATAAACCGGCCTTTTACCCTGGCGGTCAAGTTTGTTTCGGTGAGCTCCCTGATTCCGAATTCGCAGAATATGATGTTCTTGGTGTAGAAATTATAAAGCAGCTCGTCCAACCACTCTATAAGCAACTCTTCTCTATCCGGGGCCTCCACGCTGATCTCGAGTTCGGTCGAAGTCTTGATCCCCTCAAGGTCAGCCAGGATGCTGAACATCCCGAATGCGGCATTCTGGAAGAGTTCCTTAGGACTCTTGCCGTATGCTATAATACTGATATCTGCGGTATGATCTACTATCTCGAAAGGTTTCATCATTTACTGATGTTATTATATAATTATTATCTCCAAGTAGCAAGATTTTTTTAGCTTCATACTAAACGAAAAAAAGGCCTTATATACCCCTGAATGTCAAAAAAGGTGCGAAAGATTACGCACCTTATAATGACTTCAAAATTGCGCCTGTTACGATATTAATCGACGCAACTTTTGCGCTTATAATTTCTTAGCGGTTGGCCAATACAGATGACATCGACCGCCCTATAGAAACTGCGGTCTTCTGATATCGTAGCCAACCCGCTTCTGCCGTCTTCACTCCGGGCGCACTGTTGGTAACTATTTCCTGGACCTGTTAAAAAAAGCGTCGCGCTTATCACGATCATCGATACTACGATTGTCGGAATCCTGGTCGCCTTTTTCATAATTACCCCCTTTTCCCGTTTAGCGGCAAAAAAAATTTTCAGCCGCCTCTGTCCATAATATCACCTCCTTTCACACGATATTGGCGCACTTTGTGTGGCCTCCACTGTAAATACAAATTGATATATCTATCTCCATAAGGTTAGACGTTGGGAAAGTAAGGTTTATATTGTATGCAATCTGGGAAAATAAGAAGCGGCAGGAACCGGATTGGATCTTGAACATACAACATCACCTCCCGAACGGTTAAAGGATGTTTCTCGTCGGAGGTAACATCATATTCCCTCATGTAAATATACCATATAAAAAATGGTATTACAATAGCCGGAAAAATGACGAAATAGGGGGGTACGGAAAAACGCCCTCTCTTTGCAAGAGAGGGCGTTTATTAACATCATAAGGCTGGTGAGGTCAGGAGGATTTGACCTCCTTGAAAAATCTGGTGAGGGGCTATGCCTTGTCACGTTAAATTTATCTCTAGATTAACTCGTGTTATTATGTATATAATAAGGACTAGTAGCAAGATTTTTTTGGGACGTCGTTTGGATCAAGCTTAAAGCTTAAGATTTTTCTTTAACCGTGCTTCTAGCTCCCTTATCTTCTCATGGAGCTCTTCTATCTTTTTGTGCTCTGTGATGTTTTCAATAGTAAGTATAATCAACTTAGTGCGATTAGCCTCCAGATAAATCCGGCAGGCATTAAGTAGCATTGTTCGTTTGCCGATATCGGGAAAATCATGTTCAACCTTAAAGTCATCAAAGCTCGTGGTCTTGGGAAGTATATCCTCCAGCAACTCTCGCAGTTTCGGGATATCCCATTGGCGATTCCCTAAATCATAGATAAATTGTCCCTCGGTTTTCCCAGGTTTTACCTTGAAGGTATGATAGAAGGAGCGATTGGCTAAGGCTACGGTTAAATCTTCATACAGAATTATTAAGGGTTCGCGCACAGTGTCTATGATATTCTTGGTATATTTAAGGGTATCGTGAATTTTCAGTTCTTTCATTCTCCCTTTATATTTCATGGCTTATCTCCTTTTTACATTCCTTCACTTTTGCTTATAATTCCCCTTTTACTGTTGTGTGAGGGTGGATTCTTTTATCAGCTCAGCTTATTCTTCTTCGTTTTGTTGCCTTTTTATTTCTTCGAGAAGATGTTTGAAACCGTTTTCTTTTATTATAACTCGCTGTAATCTTGTTATTTTTAGATACCATATGTTCTCCTTATAGTTTCATCTCCCTAAAAATAAAAAAAGAAGTTCCTTGCTCCATGGAGTTCCTTTAGAATTCAGTTATAGTTGATCGTCACTAGCTACCCCTTTGTGTGTAAAATATGATATATCCTAACAATCTTAAAAGCAAGGATGAAATATAGGGAGGAAAAGCAGATCGAGTTGTGGAATATCTACTGAACCACTAATTAACGAAACCAGAGAGGTTGAGAGGCGCGGTAGGCAGGATTAGTCTCTCGACTTGCTTAATGCAATAAGTTGCGATGAATTGTGATTTATTAGCGCAATCTTCTTCTGCTTACTCCAGCGCTTGATTTGTGCTTCACGGATTAAGGCTTTGGACTTAGTGTGATGAGTTTCCTTGTAGGCTAATTTTACGGGAGTGCGAATCCTGATATATGTTGAGGCTTTTTTGGAATTATGGCGAATTGCTCGACGAGGAATGTCGGTTGTAACGCCGGTGTATAAGTAGCCGTCTTTGCATCGCAGAATGTATAAGTACCACATAACTTGTCACGTTGAGGGATGGCCTCTCGACGCGCTCCTCACTTCGTTCGTCGCTTGCTCGAGACCACCCTGAGCAAGGGAAAGCCTCTCTGATTTTTATTTCAGAGAGGCTTTCCCGCGTCGAAGGGTGGTGAGCCGCGAAGGACTCGAACCTTCCACACCCGCCTTAAAAGGGCGGTGCTCTGCCAGATGAGCTAGCGGCCCATAATCTATAATCTTGTCAAAAATCAATGACCTGTGATCTCTTCTTCCTTTGTCTTGAAGAGCGCGTCTATCTCTTCGGTGTACTTCTCGATGAGCCTCTGCGCCTCTTTGTGGCCGTTGAACTTCCCGTCTTCGCTTATCTTCTTATCCTTCTCCAGTTTATCTATCGCGTCATTCGCCGCGTGGCGGGCGGTGCGAAGGGATATCTTCCCGTCCTCCAACATCTTCTTTATGAGCTTGACGAGCTCTTCCCTCCTCTCCTGCGTGAGGGGCGGGACGCTCAAGCGTATGATCTTGCCATCGTTATTGGGCGTTATGCCTATATCCGATTTCAATATCGCTTTTTCTATCCCGGGGAGCGCGGTCGGATCCCAGGGCTGTATCACGATCAGCCTGGCGTCAGGCGTCGATATGCCCGCGATCTGCCGGATGGGGACTTCCTGGCCGTAATAATCTATCCTCAGGCCCTCGACGAGAGCCGGCGAGGCGCGGCCAGTCCTCACCGTATTGAACTCCCTGTGAGTGGCTTCGACGGTCTTCTTCATCTTCACTTCGACGTCGTGCAGTATCTCTTTCACGGTGTCCATAGATCACCTCTTAACGATTGTGCCAATCTTCTCGCCTAAGATGACTTTTTTAATATTCCCTTTTTTGAAGAGATTGAAAACGATTATTGGCAGGTTGTTGTCCATGCATAAGGTGATGGCGGTCGCGTCCATCACTTTCAGGTTTCTTCTGATGACATCTATGTATCTCAACTTCTTAAATCTCTTCGCGCTTCTCACCTTCTTGGGATCGGCCGAATAGACGCCGTCCACTTTAGTGGCTTTCAATATCACTTCCGCGTCGATCTCCACCGCCCTTAAGGCCGCCGTGGTGTCAGTGGTGAAATAAGGATTACCCGTGCCTCCGACGAAGATGACGATCCTTCCCTTCTCGAGATGCCGTATCGCCCGCCGGCGGATATAGGGTTCGGCGACCTCCTTCATCTCTATCGCGGACAAAACGCGCGTGAATACCTTTTCCCTCTCCAGCGCGTCCTGCAGCGCCATCCCGTTTATCACGGTGGCAAGCATGCCCATGTAATCCGCGGTCGACCTGTCTATTCCCTGCTTTTCGGCAGCGGCGCCTCTGAAGATATTACCTCCGCCGATGACTATCGCTATCTGTATGCCTAAGCCGTGAAGTTCTTTTATCCGCTCCGCTATGGAAGCCGTGACTCCGTAATCGATGCCGTAGCCTGCCTTTCCCTGAAGGGCCTCGCCGCTCAATTTCAGCACGACTCTCTTATATACGGGCTTCTTCAAATCGCTTCTCCCACCTGATACCTTGCGAACCTGCGGACAGATATATTTTCTCCGATCTTGGCTATAGAAGAAATCAGAAGGTCCTTCACCGAGATACCGGGGTCCTTCACGAACGGCTGCTCGAGGAGGCACACCTCTTTGTAGAACTTCTCTATCTTTCCCTCAACGATCTTGTCTATGGCCTGAGGCGGTTTGTCCTTCACCTGCTCCCTGAATATCTCTTTCTCTTTGGCGAC
>JAFGFD010000054.1 GCA_016931215.1 Candidatus Omnitrophota bacterium | reverse complement strand
TTGGCGTACAGACCCGCGAAAAGCAATGATGACTTCACCTGTGCGCTCGCTATTGGCGAATCATAACTGATACCTTGAAGCTTGCCTCCCTTGACCGTCAGAGGGGCATAATTCGCATCATCCTTACCGTCGATTGAAGCGCCCATCATGCGCAAAGGCCCTGTGACTCTCTTCATGGGCCTCTTGCTCAAGGAATCGTCTCCCGTCAGAACCGCCCGAAAAGGCTGCCCCGCCAGAATACCCAAAAGTAATCTCATGGTTGTACCTGAATTTCCAACATAAAGCGGCTTACTCGGGGGTCTCAAGCCTCCAAGGCCGACGCCCTCGACTATAAGATTTGCGCCTTTTGTCAAAATGCGCACGCCCATATTTTTAAAGGCGTCAACGGTGGCCAGGCAGTCCTCGGCGTTAAGAAAATTTTTAATTACACTTTTGCCGCGGGCAATAGACCCGATCATGACACATCTGTGAGAAATCGACTTATCCCCGGGCACTCTAATCTCGCCCATGATGCGCCTTGCGGGTTTGACCTTCCGTGAAATAGTCTTCATTTTGACGCTGTCCTCCAGCATAAATTAAAAAGACCGGGTTGTTTGTCAAAAGACCCGGCCTTTCCGTTTAAAATATTGAAAATGTATCCCTAATTACTTCTTACGACAACATTGTCACCGACAGCAATAGCGCCAGGTTTAATCTCTCTTGCAATTGTTGCTGCAGACATGGAATCGTATATCTTTTCTATCTGAGCTTCGCCAACATATTTTCCGTCTCTAAATATCGTCAGGAGGTCGCCCAGCGAAAGGTTATCCGTAAAACCTATATCCACAACCACAAAATTGTATTTTCTGTTGACGACCAATACCTTGCCTTCAAGCTCGCCTTCGGCCTTTACGACGATCCTCTCGAGTTCCACGCCTTGTCTATTTATAATATCTCTGACCTTTTCCTCGAGTACATCTTTGACCTCTATAAGCTTGTTCACCTTATCTTTTAGCTCGTCGTAACGCGTCTTTTCGTCATCCAGTATATTCTGAAGCTTTTCTTTCTCCTGGGCGGCCGCCCTTAGTTGCTGATTTGCCTTGGTAAGTTCGTCTTTCTTTCTATTGATCTCCAGACGCACTGCATCATTTTGGGATTTTTCTATCTCATATTGAGCGGACAGAGATTCGTACTGGCTGCTAAGTTTTGTATTTTCCTTTTCGATATCCGTCTTCATGATCTTAAGTTCTTCGATCTCCTGGGAGAGGGTCTTCCTCTCTTTCATTACTTTATAAAGCTCCTCCTGCAATATCGATTTTTCAACCCTTTCCCTATTTAAAAATGTAAAAAGAAGAACGCTCAACCCCACTGCCAAGATGGCTACAACGGTTACTATAATGACTATTATCTTCAAATATTTCATTATTTCGCCTTCATTTTATAAAATGATAATTATGCCTAAACACCTTTTCCCAATTATACCACATGCAACCAAAAAAGCAAATCAATTAAACTCTATTTTTTAATTTTTCTATAAGATCCTTCATGTCATCCGGCAGCGGTGCGCTGAAACTCACCCTCTTCTTCGACCCCGGGTGAACGAAGGTTATAGAGTGAGCATGGAGAGCCTGTCTTCTTATGAGTATCGACTTCTTGTTTTTTCCGTACGTCATATCTCCTGTAACGGGATGCCCTATGTATGCCAGGTGAACGCGAATCTGGTGGGTCCTGCCTGTCTCGGGCTTCACATCCAGCAATGTATTATTGCCGAACCTCTCTATGACGTGGTACCGCGTTATGCATTCTTTAGAGTCGGAAAATTTGACTGCCATCTTCTTCCTGTCTCTGGCGTGCCGACCTATCGGGTAGGATATGACGCCGTTGTCAAGCTGCACCACTCCTTCGACTACGGCTATATAACTCTTCTCCGTGGTTCTCCGGCTGAACTGACGGGATAAAGCAGCGTGCGTCGGTTCGTCCTTTGCTATAACTATAAGGCCGGAGGTATCTTTATCCAGCCTATGAATAACCCCCGGCCTGTCTTCGCCAATCCTGGACAGATTCTTTGTGTGGTAAAGCAACGCGTTTACGAGCGTCCCGGAAAAATTACCAGGCGCGGGGTGCACTACCATGCCGGCAGGCTTGTTGACTATGATAATCTTATCGTCTTCGTAAATGATATCTAAATCGATCCTTTCGGCGCCTATATTTATCTCTTCGCCGTTTCGAGTCTCTACCTCGATGAAATCTCCATTATCAAGTTTGTAGTTGGCCTTTCGCGCAGTGCCGTTTACCAACACCTTCTTTCTCTTTATCAATTTCTGGATGCGAGTTCTGGACAGATCCTTGGGTAGCCGGCTTACAAGGTATAGGTCCAGGCGAATTCCTTCTTCTCCGTTATGTACCGTAAAAGAGTATTTCATTTTAGATGCCGCTTATACCACTGGATTTAGAAAAAAACAGCTTTAACAAAAAGGTCAAAGCTGTAACGGCGATGACGGCTGCCAATATTTGTGAAGACGTTAGACCCAAGACTACGGGATATAAGTCGCCCCTGAGATAGTCAAGGAAGAATCTGATAATGGAAAACATCATAAGATATGAAAAAAATACCAATCCGTAAATCTTGCGCTTTTTGTAAATAGCGATCAAAACAATAAAAACAAGAAGATAGGCGATCGAATAATAAGCCTGCGTAGGGTGCAGCAAAAATGCATGACCCGGCAAATAGATACCTGTGGCCAGCCTTGTCGGCTTGCCATAACAACAGCCGTTCAAAAGACACCCTATCCTTCCTATGGACTGGCCGAGGGCGAGATAAGGCGCGATCAGGTCGGCCGTTTTCCAAATAGGTAATTTATTTACTCTTATGAAGACATAGGCAGCGGCTATACCTGATGCCAGGCCACCTTGTATTGCAAGACCGCCGTGATTTATTAAAAATATTTCTATCGGCTTCGCAAGGTAGTACTGGGCATCGAGTGACACATGAAGAAGTCGCGCGCCTAGAATCCCAAAAAATAAAGAATACAGGCACAGATCGGCGATCTTCCCGGAAGGCAAACCGTCTCTTATCGCGGCCCGTGACGCAAAGAACGTCGCAATCAAAAATCCCAGCGCTATCATGATGCCATACGAATAAAGTTTGATAATGCCTAATTCGAAAATTATGGGATGCATATCTCGCCCCTGAAAAAACGGTTTATGCCGTCAGTATCAAACGGCCTTACTTGCCTTCCTCTTATTCCCGGCAAGAATGCTGAAGAGAACAAAAATCGCGCCTACGGTGATTGCCGAATCCGCTATATTGAATACGGGCCATATCCTAAAGTCCAAAAAATCTATAAC
>JAFGFD010000053.1 GCA_016931215.1 Candidatus Omnitrophota bacterium | reverse complement strand
TCATACTCCAATGCTTTTTTGTAGGCTTCCACGGCCTTCCCGTATTGCCCGTCCCACTTGTATTGCTCCGCCAGGTCCGCGATCAAGTCTCTTTCGCGTTCCGGATGTTTCAATAGTACATCCTCAAGAAGTTCGATCGCCTCCTTGTGCTTACCCGCATAGGCCAAGACCCTGGCCCATTCTATTACGAGACCCGGGTCTCTTTTTAAGTAGTATCCGATTTCCGAATAGATCTCAAGCGCCTTTTCATATTCTTTCTTCTGAACCAATAAGCGTGCATCATTGAGCATCTCAGCCCTGATATCGGCGAAAGTCACGGAAGATTGCAACATACACCCTATCATAAAGATTGTAACCGCCGTTCTTCTGATATAATCCGGCATTAACGTTCCGATACCACCCATTTTTTCTCCCCACGTAATTCCTGCCAAATCGATATGACGCTTACCATGTTCTTAAACGCGGTAAATGGAATTAAAAAAATCATATATATCCCATATCTTAATATCGATGATCTCGGCGAGGCCGCATTTTTATAAGCGGCAACCGCTTCAAATGGCCCGCTCAAAACCGTATAGAACAAAGCAATCCATATTAGACGTGTCATGGGAAAAGCTATCCTATTAATGTCAATCCAATACGCCAAAAGCATCGGCACCAACATATGCGCTACCACGTCGTAAAATACGCGATAGCTCAAAAGAAGCGCCCACCAGAAACGCTGAGCAAAAGACAGATACTTGGAACCAAGAAGCGCTCTCTGGTGCTTGACCGTGCATTGAAACCAGCCCTGAGCCCATCTCATGCGCTGATGCCATAGGCCTCCCCATGTCGTCGGTGCAAGTTCGGTGGAGAGTATGCTTCTGTCGTGAACAATCTTATACCCGCTCAAAATAGCTCTCAAGGTGATATCTATGTCTTCGGTGAGCATATCTTTCTCAAATTTCAGCGATTTGATCACAGAGGCCTTCCAGTAACCGTTTGAACCTCCGAATAGAGCGGCGTCAAACAATAGTGATTTGGCATAGTGGCTTATACCGTATATTGCCTCGAACTCGACCTCGACCAGAGTGGACACCACCCCATCTTTGCCGTTCCTGACCTTGCAACGTCCCTGCACAACATCGTATCCCTTTCTTATCCAGCGCCATGCGCGTTTGATGCAATCATGCGCTACGATGTGATCGGCATCCAGCATTACGACAAGTTCTCCCGAAGCTATATCCAGGGCATAATTCAAATTCTCGCTCTTGCTCCTTGAGTGATACGCATTCGCGAGAATAAGCTCAGGCCACTGATAAGCCAAATTCCTGAGCCGAGTCTCTATTTCCTCTACATGAGGAGTATTGTAATCGAGGATGACTTCGATCCCCTCCTCGGGCCGATCTGTATTCTTCAATATATTCAACAGAGTATCTTCGACAACGTCCAGTTCATTGGGCAGATAAGCGGTCACAAGGAATGTGGTCTTCGGAACCGGTATGTCTTCGGCCTTCTGTGATTGACGAAACATCTTTCTCCTAAAACCCGCGCAAGTCTGCAGATAGGAGATGGACGCCTGAAATACAAATATTACTATCACAAAATAATAGACCCCGTTCAATCCCCCGGGAAAGTATATTCCAAGCATTACAAACAACAAAACAGGCAGCATAAAGGCAAAGAACAGATACCCTAAAAACTTGGGCCACTCGATGCTTCTCTTCTTCTTGACCATAGACTAATCTTTCTTGCACCAAGTTAAAAGCTTTATTATCTTATTTCCAAGTAAAACGTGGTGATATTCGTGCTGCGCCATATAAGATAATTTTTCTTTGAATTTATCGTTGTTTATACTGGCACACAGGTCTACATATATGTCATGCGTATTCTTATCAGCGGCAAAAAGCTGCCTAAGTCTTGCCTCAAATGTCTTTTTATCCAATATCGCTTCCCTCTTCCACTTCCTTTATCATGGACGACAATATATCCTTGTGGTGTTCGGTATCTTCCCGTATAGCCGTAAGGATAGTCAAAACCTCTGCCCTCACCTCTTCGTCAAAAGCCTCATTTAAATTCCCGGCCTCGCATAGAGACTCGAGTATATCGCATTTCATCGCCTCAGCGTCATAGGCCCGTTTGAGCCTATCTTCAAATTGCGCTTTTGTAATACTCATACTAAATATAAACCCTATTTAAAGATTGCTATTTAATATTTTACTTTATCTATTGTCAGAATGATAAAATCATAGGGTGAGACACCATAACGGTAAGCATATTAAGACCTTGCAATAAAGTATGCCATCAAAAGTGGTGTTTGTCAAATCCGTGAAGCATTTTTTTAACTATTTGATTTTTGGGCCCTTATGTGGAATTTTGACTAATTGAGCCCAATTGGTGGCGTGAAATAACTATTGAAGATTTGCTGCCTCTATAAGTGCGCGGATGCTCTCTTCTATCTCATTGAATTTATTAGCCTTAAGCCATTCTTCCTTGAATATGCTCCCTCCGAATGCAACGGCGCCGGCGCCATTTTTCAGAAAAGATCGAACATTGACAGGGTTTATCCCACCGCAGGCAAGGAGTTCTATATCTTGAAAAGGACCTTTCAATTCCTTTATGTATTCGGGACCAAAGAACT
>JAFGFD010000052.1 GCA_016931215.1 Candidatus Omnitrophota bacterium | reverse complement strand
TTCCTGTTGATATTTCTTGGCACGCTCGACATGAGCCAGTTGCTCGGCTATCAGGTCGCTATTATCTTGCGCTGCGGCAGGTTTTGCTGTCTTTTGCAAAGCCTCGGTCATTGAGCAACAATGCTTTACCTGATATTGCCTTGCTCTTTCAATATGGTCGAGCTGGTTCTTTGCTCCTGTGATCTCTCCCGGCCGTCTCTTGGCAGTCGCCCTTAGCGCATCGGTGAAACTGCACTTATGCTGTTCCATGTAGGCATTAGCGTCTATAAGGTGAATCAACTGTCTTTCCTCGGCCGAACCCGGCACATTGCGCGGGATCATGCTGCTTATCTGGTCTAAAATCCTTCTTTTTTGCGACATCGGTTTTTTCTCCTTTCACCCTTTGATTTCGTTAATTCTTCACGCTACCCAAGATTATTGCCATATACGCACCACCTCCCATTGATAAATTATCTATCCTTACTACCTTCGAGAATTTTTTGAGACATTAAGCCAAAATTACGTAACTCATTACATCATAAGAAGTTATGCTGTCTCAAAATCTGCCTTAAATTGAATTTAAGACAGGCTCCAGATTTAAGACACCGTAACCCATTGAAAATAAAAGAGAAAAACGGACTTCTGTCTTAAAGGCTTAAAATATTTCCCTACCCGATAAGTAGGATATTTTATGCCCATGCCTATATGTTGAACCGTTCGCATAAGTCGGTAAACTCCTTTATATTCATTATGTAAACCCGTTTCTTTTCGCCGATAACGCGCCTCTGGTCTGATGATACTTTCACCTTCTTAAGACGCCGGGTAAGGACATTTGTTCTCTGTATCCAGTCAAAGTCTTCATTTGCCTTAAAATACTCCAATACCCGCTCCGCTTCGAATATAAAAACATCACCTTGTTCGTTCAAAGGCTGTAGCTCTTCTATCATGGTTTTAAGGACGGCGAGAATCTTATATGTTTCGTTCTGGGCTACACTATCGGACTGCTTTTCATCAAGGGATTTCCTGCTTAAGGCCTCCATGGCTGTGGTAAGCTCATTGTTTTTATTTTCGGTATCTATGAGATTAGCCAATAAAAATATCGGCTCCCAGATATCGAGTTCTCTATTATTAAGATGGCTCATGCCTTCGATACCGCCCGGCCCATCCCTATGATAATATTCGGCTATTTGCTTGGCGTAGGTAAGAGCAAAGACATAAAGGTCATCCCGGATGCTTCGTTGTAACTCGAGAACCTCGGATGTTTCTTTATAGCGTTCTACGATTTCATTGTCCTTTTTGCGTAAAAGTGGAATGCGAACCGTGCGATCCTGGAGGATATCATCGATTTCGTTGATACCGGCGAACATCTTGGGGGAATAAGCCCTGTAGGTTTTGACTTCGAAGTTACCTTTGGATGTACATTCTGACCTTTTCACCACGCCTGCCTTGCTGAAGCCGGTGTTGAGAAGACCTATAAGCGAGCCGTAGGTATCCTTATCGCGCTTACGGAGCTGTTCGACTTCATCGATGAACATGGTTATAAGATTATTCGAGATATCCCTGAATATAACCGATTCCGTGGGATTCGTAACAAGCTCGCCGTTAAAGGCTATTGCCGACAGAATCTCCATAAGAAGCGTTTTACCGCTTCCTTTTTCGGCGTTAAGCCAGACATAGGGATAATACCGAAAGAGCGTAAAGACATACGTCCCCATAACCCATAAGCTGATATAGCTTAAATACGCTTCATCTGGGAAACAAATAAATCTCTTTACATAGCCATAGATCTTTTTATAGAGCCCCGGGATGTCGACTTCATATTTTCCATCCAGAAACGCAGTAATGCCTTTTGCCGAAAAGTGAGCTGTATCTACGGTATCATGCTTAATAACAAAACCTTCTTCTTGAGCATCCGCAAGAGCGAATAAACGCTTATCAGAAGTGACGAGGCAAAACTCATCTTTAACTTTGACCGCAAAAACCATCATACCATCCGCATAATCCTGTGCCGGATGAATCGTTATATTTCGTTGTTCGGTTTGCAATATCTCGATAAGTTCGGTTTTTCTTAAAGATTTTCGGGTTTCATCCTCTTTTGGTTCTTTACGATAAAGCTTCAAGACTTTTTCATAACTTCTAAGGTCATTGTTGGTAAAACCGAAATGTTCCTTAATCGTATGCTTTAAGAGGATATCACCTTGGGCGATATTAAAAGTAGCGATTTCTTTTAATATTGGATCGAGTAAAACAGGAATCTTAAGTGGGGCGGTATTGGTAGGGATTGATTGTATTCTTTTCTCAAGAGTGGTTATTTCTTCATCCGACAAAAGCTTCTCGGCCCGGGCCCGATAACTCTCCTTTATATCAAACCCATAAATATCCTTTGCAAGACGGAGTGTTTCATTAAATTTATCACCTTTAAGTCCGCCTGGAATAGCTTCGTGACATTGAATAACGCCTTCCAATACGGCAACAAGTGACAATGGCCCGCCTCCGGTGTTACACCTGAAACAATGCCAGACGTTCTTTTCCGGATTAACTACGAAATTATTGTTATTCATTGAGCCGTGAACAGGATGGCCGCATACAAGCTGGTTGCCGATAGAACGAAATTGAATACCCTTTTTACTCAATATGTCCACAATGCAAATATTGATAGATTCGGTTTCCGTGTCTTTAGGCGGTAAATCAATCGGGATATATTCAATAAGTTCTGAACAGATTTTTTCCCGACTTATTTCCGCGATGTCGATATCGCTGACTACTTCATATTCTGTACCTGTATCCGGATGAACCGAACCCGGACCCACAACTTGTGAACCAGAAGAAATAATCTCACCGTAATGGATTTCGTTCTTTTTAAGAACGATTTTCTTTGTGATTTCCTTCGAGATATAGTAGTAATGATATCCCTGTTTTGGAGTTTTAACGGTAAAAGTGTCGGGGAGTTTCTCTTTTACAATTCGGCTTAATTCAACCATATCAGCATCGATAACTATAAGGCCGCCGCAACCGCCAAGTATTCCGTAGTTACCACCTTGGGTAATCCATTCCTGTATATCTTTGTAGGAATAAGGCGTATTTTGCCAATTTTGTTCAAAAGGAATTTTGGAAGCTCTGCGAAGTTTTACAAAACCGAATGCGTTGTTTTGTAGCTGATGTGGGATAGACTTTTTAACTGCTTCCATCGTATTATTTAGTTTCGGCATTGTTATCATTCATATGTTTCTCTACGGTTTGCGTTCCATTCACAATGGCGCGTTTGGTCAAAATGTCTCTCGCTATTATCCTGGCGAGTATTCTAAGTCCGTCCTCAAGAGGATCGGTTGCTTCAAAGGCCATTGCGTCTACAGGGGCACTACTCATTATTTATCCTTAATAAGAAAAAGATCGTCAAACTCACAATCGGGAAAAATGTCCATCAAGCGCTCTCTAAGATTAGGGGATGGATGACGCGAACCATCCATGAGCTGCGACATGTAGCCGCTACTTACCCCGGCCCTATACGCAAGCCAATTCTGTGATTTGTTCTTTCTGATAAGCCATTTTCTTATGATTTTGGATTTAAGGCGTACTATCATACCTGCCTCTCTTTCTTCATTTTGTTAGTAAATTTTACTCACAAATATGATAGCACCCAAGATAACCTTTGTCAATGTTTTGTGAGCAGATTTTACTTGCATATTTTTGCATAGTGTGATAGTGTCGTTGGTGAAAGGAGAGTGGTTATATGACTATAAGAGATAAAAAAAATTATGCGCTTGGAGGTTTTCTAAAGGAGCTGCGCGAAAGAAAAGGCGTGAGTTTAAAAGAAGTCGAAAAAGCAACCGGTATTTCTAATGCCTATTTATCACAGCTGGAAACCGGTGCACGCAGGCGCCTCCCCCCTCCCGATCGACTTCGACTTATAGCTGACTATTACAACATCTCCGTAAAAGAACTTCTTGAAAAAGCCGGATACTATGAGGCAAAAGATATTAAAGAAACATTCGCGCAGAAAATTAACAAGTCTTTCCTGCACGTTATCAACGATCCCCAATTTAACACGGGTCAGCGTATCGATCCGAACACGCTAAGCATTGATGTCAAAAGATTCGTGCTTGAGATGTATGCGTATAACGTGCGCAAATCATCGTTCTATATCTCGCCACAGGCGGCCGGACGCATCATCGATAAAGAAATCGTTAGATCGCTACGATGGAAGACTGAAGAAGTTACCCGAGATACCTATAAAGCCGGTGGTAAACAAATGATACGATACCGAGTCAAAGTGGCCTGTGCTGAAACCGAGGGCGAGGTTGATACCGAAAAGGTTTACTTCGAAGGCCCTAAGAAAGGTACGGAAAAAGTTGCCCAAACAGCTATTGGCGAGGGCGTCTATGAAGAAGATTCTGCTGGATCGCAAGGATACGAGGCCATTATGCTGATAAAGGCTACGGATATTGCGGTTAGAAGTGCGCTTCCGAAGATCAAAGGAACCAATTGGGCTTCTATCATAAGGCCTACATGGAGTGCTTGAAATGAATGTTGTCCTATACGCAAGAGTATCTTCCGAAAAACAGGCCGAAAAAGATCTGTCCCTACCGGCCCAGCTAAAGGCCTTAAGGGATTATGCCCTTACCCGGGAATGGACTATTGTTCACGAATACGTGGATGCGGCCGAAAGCGCGAGAACCGCGGACAGGCCTCAATTTCAGGAAATGATTGCCCGGGCCAAGCAAAAGAACCCTCCCTTCGAAACCATTCTTGTCTGGAAGCTAAATCGTTTCGCAAGAAACCGCGAAGATTCCATTGTCTTTAAATCGCTTCTTCGCAAAAAGGG
>JAFGFD010000051.1 GCA_016931215.1 Candidatus Omnitrophota bacterium | reverse complement strand
TTTCTTTACAAACATATCGGCAAGAGGTATAATAACACTCTATCGAATTATTTATATTCATAGATTGAATACGTTGAGTTGATAACGGATCGAAGGAGGAGTATTATGGTAAAGGCGAAAGAGGTCGAGGAGCATAAAGACGAGAAGGGTGCCAAGACCAAGGCATTGGATTTGGCCATAAACCAGATCGAAAAGCAATTTGGAAAGGGATCGATAATGAAGCTGGGCGAGGGATATAAGGCAGAGGTAGCCACGATTTCAACCGGGGCCTTGACTCTTGACATGGCGTTGGGTGTCGGCGGATTACCGCGCGGCAGGGTCATAGAGGTATATGGACCCGAAGCAAGCGGCAAGACAACACTCACGCTCTCCGTAATTTCACAGTCGCAGAGGCAGGGCGGACAGGCGGCGTTCATCGATGCCGAACATGCTTTTGACGCCACATACGCAAAGAAGATAGGCGTGAATCTTGACGAGCTCTTGATCTCGCAGCCGGATACGGGCGAACAGGCGCTCGACATAGCCGAGACCCTTGTAAGAAGTAACGCCGTAGATATAATAGTGATAGATTCAGTGGCGGCACTTACCCCGAGTGCGGAGATAGAAGGGGAGATGGGTCAGTCGCATGTGGGGTTGCAGGCGCGCCTCATGAGTCAGGCATTGAGAAAATTGACGGGGTCGATCAGCAAGTCCAAGACATGCGTCATATTCATAAACCAGATTAGGGAGAAGATCGGAGTGATGTTCGGCAACCCTGAGACGACGACCGGCGGGAGGGCGCTCAAGTTCTACTCTTCAGTCAGAATAGACTTGAGAAGAATCGCATCTCTCAAGAAAGGCGAGGAGGTCGTAGGTTCAAGGGTCCGGGCTAACGTGGTGAAGAATAAAGTAGCCCCGCCCTTCAGGAAGGCCGAATTCGATATCATGTATGACGAAGGCATATCGCGGGCAGGGGCCATTTTGGACATGGCCGAGAACATGGGTATTATCAAGAGAACCGGCAACTGGCTGGCATACGGCGATGAGAAGATCGGACAGGGACGTGAGAGCGCCAGGATGAATTTGAAACAGGATGCGAAGCTCATGACAAAGCTGGAAAAAGAGGTAAAGTCCAACCTGCAATAGGCAGAAAAGATAATTTCGTTTCGTTTGAATCAGAATATATAGAGGGAGATGGTTGACATGCGAAATATTGCAAGAAATTTTACTATCGGTTCGATCCTCATACTTATCCTCATAGGGGTGATTATAGGTTTAGGTATTACCGTAAGGACTTCGTCCGTATCCAAGACCATTGCAGAGACCAGGGAACCCATGATAGCTACTTCGGGCAGAGAGGCAGGGCTCGAGGATGCATTCACGAGCGTCGCCAAGACAGTAGGCCCTGCGGTAGTGAGCGTAGTGACCGAGACGACGCAAAAGCTACCTATGCGTATGTATTATTACGGTCCGCAGAGGAACTTCTTTGACGATGATTTTTTTAAGAGGTTCTTCGGTGACGTTCCTGAACGCGAATTCAAACAGCAGGGGTTGGGTTCCGGCGTCATAATCGATAAAGAAGGATATATCATCACCAACGACCACGTCATAGGAGGAGCGGATAAGATAACGGTTATATTGCCCGATGGCAGGAGATTTGACGGTGTTCTTAAAGGGTCGGACCCCAGGAGTGACCTGGCGGTGATAAAGATAGAGGCGGGTAATCTGCCCGTGGCGCGGTTGGGAGACTCGGATACCGTTAAGACAGGGCAATGGGCCATTGCGATAGGCAATCCGTTCGGTTTTGTCGTGAGCAACCCGAGTCCCACGGTCACAGTGGGAGTTGTGAGCGCCTTGCACAGACAGTTGCCTCTCGGCAGGACCGAGGGCAGGAACTATATAGACCTTATTCAGACAGACGCTGCGATAAATCCTGGAAATAGCGGCGGCCCTCTCTGCGATCTGAACGGCGATATCATCGGTCTCAATGTGGCCATATTTTCTACGACGGGAGGGTATCAGGGTATAGGTTTTGCGATCCCCGCCAACGCCATAAGGCATGCCCTTCAGGCCCTCATCGAGGGAAGAGAGGTCTCTTATGGATGGATAGGAGTTACTATACAAGAGCTCTCGTATGATATGGCCGAGTACTTTAAGATGAAGGAACGTAAGGGCGTGATTGTCATAGACGTGGTCAAGGATGGTCCTGCCGAGAAGGCGGGTATAAGATCGGGCGATATAATTACAAAATATGAAGGCACTGAGATAGATTCCCTTCAGACACTACTTAAGTATGTGGGTGAGACGCAGATAGGCAGGAAGGTCGATGTCGGCGTCTTGAGAGAGGGTAAAGAGGTGCACTTTGCCGTTACAGTTGAGGCTAGGCCGTCGGAGGGCGAGATTGCCGAAGGAGGACCGGCCGAAGAAGGTGTCGGTTCAGAGGCCTCCAAGTCATGGCGGGGCATTACGGTAATCAATATAACCGATGAAACGGCTAGTAAGTATGGCGTTGAAAAGCAATCGGGAGTCTTGATTGTGGATATTGAAGTAGGTAGCGCTGCATACCGGGCAGGGCTGGTGAGAGGGCTCGTTATAAAGGAGGTAGACAGGGTGCTCATACGGAATACGATGGATTTTAACAATGTTACGGATGCTGCCTCAGGAAAGATACTCGTCAGGACGAATAGAGGGTACGTGATACTGGAAGGGGATTGATGAAATAATTTTTCGCAAGCATGGAGAGGTGGGGAATGAAGAAAAATTATAAACGAAGTAGGTTTCTGGTCAACAAGCGTTTTCAGTACCAATTTTCGTTTTTTCTTGCGCTTCAGGCGGCTATCCCTATCTTTCTATTCGGGATGAGCCTTTATATCATAAACAAACTCTATCTGACGAGCATACAGATAGTTATCGGCAATGATGTGCTGCCCGACTATCACATAAAAGAGGTTTTGAACTTTTCGGCGTATTCCGTTTTGGCGCTCCTTGTGATTTCGAGTATCATCCTGTTTTACTTCGGCATAAGGTTTAGCCATCATATCGCGGGGCCCTTATACAAGTTGGAGCAGACCATAGAAAGGCTTGCGAAGGGGCAAAAGGCCGAACTCCTTCGTTTCAGAAAGACCGATTTGGTAAATGGCCTGGCCGATAATTTCAATTTTTTGATCGAAGAACTGAATAAGACAAGAAAGTAGAATCGGGTCTATTTCAAGTGAGTCATGACTACAAATGAGATAAGGACGAAATATTTAAAGTTTTTTGAGTCAAAGAGGCACAAGATCGTCTCAAGTGATTCTTTAATTCCTGCGAACGACCCTTCCGTGCTCTTTACCGGCGCGGGCATGAATCAATTCAAAGACCAGTTCATGGGCCGCAACATAACCTACAGACGTGCCACATCGAGTCAGAAATGCCTGAGGACCGGAGACCTCGATAAGGTGGGCAAGACCGCCGGCCATCATACCTTTTTTGAGATGTTGGGTAATTTTTCATTCGGTGACTATTTTAAGAAGGAGGCCATCACTTGGGCTTGGGAGTTTATGACCGAGGAGCTCAGGGTGAATCCGGAAAGGCTGTGGGTATCTGTTTATAAAGATGATGATGAGGCATATAAGATTTGGAGGGACGGGGTGGGGGTGCCGGAATATAAGATTAAGAGATACGGCGCCGATGATAATTTCTGGCCTGCCAATGCCCCTAAGGACGGTCCGAACGGGCCCTGCGGGCCATGCAGCGAGATATTTTACGATCAGGGCGAAGATGTCGGATGCGGGACCAAATATTGCGAGCCGTCCTGCAGCTGCAATAGGTTTGTCGAGGTCTGGAATCTGGTGTTTACCCAGTTCAATCGGACGGGCAAGAATAATCTTGAGCCTTTGAAGAGCAAGAACATAGATACCGGCATGGGCCTGGAGCGGATGGCCGGTGTCATGCAGAATGTGCGGACCAACTTTGAGACAGACATATTTTTGCCGATAGTAAATAAGATATGCGAGTCCGCGGGTATGAAAAAAGGCGAGAAGTCATACCTGGTCAATGCCATAGCGGATCATATTAGGGCCGTGTGTTTCATGATTGCCGACGGTATACTCCCTTCAAATGAAGAAAGGGGTTACGTGGAGAGGTTGCTCATAAGGAGGGCATTTCGTTTCGGAAAGGAACTTGACATAGAGCTCCCATTTTTATATAAGCTGGTGCCGGCCGTAACAAAGACCATGAGGGACCCGTACCCTGGGCTTGAATCCATGAGGGAAGGCATCGCGGACGTAATTCTAAATGAAGAGAAGAGATTCCGGTGCACCCTGGAAGAAGGCACGAAACTGCTCGAAGACATAATCTCTAAACTCAAGAACGGTAAAAGGCGCACCATCCCCGGCGAGGATATCTTCCGCTTGTATGACACCTATGGTTTTCCGGTAGAGCTGACAAGGGAGTTTGCCGAAAAAAAAGGCTATGAATTGGACGAAAAAGGTTTCAAAAAAGCAATGGATAGGCAGCGTGACCTGGCGAGAGCCAAGTCTAAGATAAAAAGCTCGATATTTGACGAATCGAAGGATGAGGATTTGTTGAAGAAGCTTTCACAGAGCCTGAAACCGAGCATATTTACGGGTTATAAAAAATACCGATCGGAAGCAACGGTTCAGGCCATTGTCTACTCCGGCAAAAGGGTAAAGAGCGCAAGGGCAGGCGCGAGGATAGAATTGGTCTTGGACAAGACGCCGTTTTATGGAGAAGCCGGTGGCCAGATTGGAGACGCCGGGCACATGGCGTCCAAAAACACAAAGATCACGATCGACGACACCAAGCGCGTAGGAAATATAATTGTGCACCTCGGAGAGATCGCCAAGGGCAGCGTAAAAGAGAAGATGCGCCTTACGGCGATAGTTGACGAGGATAGCCGTCTGGACATAGCCAGGAATCATACCGCGACGCATCTTCTGCATTACGCCCTGCGGGAAGTCCTCGGAAGACACATAAAGCAGTCCGGCTCGCTTGTTGCGAGAGAACGGCTGCGTTTCGATTTTACACATTTTAAAGCCGTCGAGAAGAGGGAGCTGGACAGGATAGAGGAATTGGTGAACGAATTGGTCAGGGCGAATACCAATGTTTCCTCGTCACAGCTGAAGATAGAGGAGGCCAAGAAGAAGGGGGCGATAGCGCTATTCGGCGAGAAATACGGGGATAGAGTTCGCATGGTCTCCATAGGCAATTATTCCAAGGAATTGTGCGGCGGCACTCATTTGGAGCATACGGGGCAAATAGGATTATTCAGGATAGTCGGCGAGGGTTCCATAGCAAGCGGCATCAGGCGTATAGAAGCGCTTACGGGTAGGATGGCTTTTCGTAGCGTCAAGGACGACGAGGAGAGGATACGGGATTCGGCTGACATCCTGCGCACGCAAAAGGGAGACGTGGTTAAGGCCTTGAAGGATCTTTCGGCCAAGGTCAAGAGCCTGGAGAAGGATATCGCGGATATGAACAGCGGCAAGAACCGATTGGACCTTGAGAGCATCGCGGGAAGCTCCCAGGAAGTTAGCGGAATAAAGGTGATTTCGACGAAGCTGGATGCCGACATTGAAAATTTGAGGATCACCGCAGAAGCGCTTAGGAACAAATTGGGCAGCTCTATAGTGGTCTTGGGTTCCGGGGCAAAGAGCAAGGTGACGTTGGTATGTGCCGTCAGCAGGGATCTTGTGGGCAGAGGACTCGACGCCAGCAATATAGTAAAAAAGATTTCTATGATGGTCGGCGGCTCGGGTGGCGGGCGGCCGGACTTTGCCCAGGCGGGGGGAAAGGATGTCGAAAAGTTGGAAGGGGCGCTTAAATCGGTAGCAAACATTGTTCAAGAGGAGCTTGACAAGTGAAGATAATCAAGAAGACCGGTAAACAGTATGAAAAACTCAGATGCAGGGGTTTCGTTAAAAATAGGCGTCTTGCCTTTAGCGTAGAAAAAATATTGGAGGACGTGCGGCTGGGCGGCGATGACGCCGTCGTTAAGTACAGCCGCAAGTTTGACAAGGTCAAGTTGACTCCGAAAGAGTTGAAGGTAACGGAGATCGAGACAAACGGCGCCTATCAGGATATAAGCCCCAATTTCGTAAGTACCTTAAAAGTCATAATAGATAACATAAGCAGGTTTTACAAAAAACAGCTGAAGAGATCCTGGAAGATAGTCGATGACGACGGCGTTGTCCTCGGGGAGAAATATCAGCCGATCGATATCGTCGGCGTATATGTACCGAGCGGTACGGTCCCACTGATATCAAGCGTCTATATGACGGTATTACCGGCAAAACTGGCGGGTGTCAAGCGGATAGTCCTGGCCACTCCTCCCAATAAATATAAGAGCGTAGATCCTCACATACTCGTCGTCGCAAATCTTCTTAAAGTCGATGAGATATACAAAGTCGGAGGCGCCCAGGCTATAGGGGCGCTGGCGTTCGGCACCAAGACGATACCAAAAGTCGATAAGATAGTCGGGCCCGGAAATCAATATGTCACCGAAGCGAAGAGGCAAGTGTTCGGCTATTGCGATATCGACATGCTCGCCGGCCCGAGCGAGGTTATAGTACTTGCCAATCAACACAGCAATTTTGATTATGTAAAGGCCGACCTCATGGCCCAAGGCGAGCATTACGGAGGCCTTGCCGTGCTGGTGACTCCGTCCAAGAAGCTTGCCAAGGTCATGAAGAAGGAAGTGGAGAAAGGATATATAATACTCACTAAAAATATGGATGAGGCATCCGACGTAATCAATGAGCTTTCACCCGAGCACTTGGAGATACAGATAAAGAGTCCGCAGAAGGTGCTCAAGAGGATTAAAAACGCAGGCGCCATATTTATAGGCCCTTATTCACCGACCGCAGTTGGGGATTATGTAGCGGGTCCAAGCCACGTGTTGCCCACAGGAGGAACGGCGCGTTTCTTCTCCGGACTGGGCCTTAATGATTTCATAAAGAGTTCTCACATCATAAACTATACGAAGAAAGGTCTGGAAAAGGTAAGAGGAAGCCTGGAGAAGGTCGCAAACATGGAGGGCCTCCCGAAACATCTTGAATCTGTAAATGTGAGGTTTAAATAAAAGATAGCGTATAGCGGATAGAGAAAAAGATTGGTTAATGGTTATCGGTTAACGGAAAGAAATAACCCCGTTAACCGTACACCGCTAACCGTAAACCTATAAAGAGGCAATGTAAGAGGATAAATATGGCTAAGCGGACGTCTGAAATAAGCAGAAAGACAAAAGAGACGGATATAAAAGGTAGCCTTAATATCGACGGCAAAGGTGAGGCCGACGTAAAGACAGGCATAGGTTTTCTGGACCACATGCTGGACCTATTCGCGTTTCACGGCTTGTTTGACCTGACGTTGAAAGCGAAGGGCGATCTCGAAGTGGATATGCACCACACCAACGAGGATGTGGGAATATCATTGGGCCTTGCCTTCAAAAAGGCGCTTGGGAACTGCAGGGGCATTAAGCGGTTTGGCGCCTCCGAAGTACCCATGGATAAGGCCAGGGCAAAAGTAGTCGTGGATATCAGCAATCGATATGCGTTTGAGAAACTTCTTCTTCCGGGACTCGCGTTTCCCGCCTTGGGCGCCGAGGAAGGTTACACCTTCGAAGACGGCATGGATTTTCTCGACAGCTTTGCCAAAAAACTCGGAATGAATCTGCATGTGGAGGTCTCTTCGGGCTCCGATCTGCACCATGTACTTGAGGCCGTATTCAAGGCATTCGGCATTGCCATGGATCAGGCGACTCAGATAGATGCCCGTAGGAAAGATATCCCCTCTACCAAAGGTGTCATTGCCGACGAATAAAAGATCGGTGCACGGTTCATGGTTAACGGTTCACGGGATTTTTTTCTTTATCATAAACCGTAACCCTTTAACCCTGAACTAAATAATAGCCCATCGTCTATAGACCATAGTCAAAAACGGAGATCAGGCTTAAATAATGATAGCGGTTATCGATTACGGAGTCGGTAATTTGGGGAGCGTCTCAAACGCCATTAAATATTTAGGCGGCCCCGCAAAGATAACGAACAGGCCCGCGGACTTGAAGAAGGCCGACAAGATAGTCTTGCCGGGGGTAGGTGCGTTCAAGGATGCCTTAGACTCAATGAATGAGCTTGGGCTCATAGAACCCCTGAAAGAGGAGATCTCTAAGGGTAAGATCTATCTTGGGATATGTCTGGGGCTGGAGGTCCTTTTTGAAAAGAGCGAAGAAGGAGACGGGGGTTCGGAAGGCCTTGGGATCATAAAAGGTGACGTAGTGAAGTTTCGCGGCCGCGGGCTCAAAGTACCGCACATGGGCTGGAATCAGGTGAAGACGGAGCGGCAAGGTTGTCCGTTGTTCAAGGGCATATCAGACGGATCATTTTTTTATTTTGTACACTCATATTACGTTGAGCCCGTTCATGGTGGGATAAAGGCGGCAACGACAGATTACGGTTTGAATTTCACTTCCATGGTATGGAAAGAAAATATATTCGCCACTCAGTTTCATCCCGAAAAGAGTCAAACCGTAGGCCTAAAGTTTCTTCTTAATTTCTTGAAAATATAAGACTCATATGAAGATAATACCTGCAATAGATTTGAAAGACGGCAATGTCGTCCGGCTCACAAGGGGCAGATATGATGATCTCAAGGTCTATTCCTCTAATGCGTCCGAGATAGCTAAGCTATGGTATAGTCAAGGCGCCGAGATGCTTCACGTGGTCGATCTAGACGGCGCCCTTGAAGGAGTCCCTAAGAACATGGACTCCGTTGCCGCTATCATTAGGAGCGTAGATATTCCGATTCAGTTCGGCGGCGGTTTACGGGATATGGATGTCATTGACAAGGCTTTCGATATAGGCGTTTCCAAGGTTATCTTGGGGTCTAAGGTGGTCGAAGACCTGGATTTCATCGTAGCTGTGGTAGAGAAGTATAAGGAGAAGGTGATAGTCTCCGTAGACGCCAACAGAGGGATCGTTATGATCCAGGGGTGGACTGCATCTTCGGGCTTGGATGCCCTTGAACTTGCTCAAAAGATAAAGGGCATGGGCGTCAAGTCCATGATATATACCGACGTAAGCGTTGACGGGACATTGAGAGGTCCGAATCTTGAGACATTGGAAGGGCTCTTGGACGATATCGATCTGCCCGTTATCGTGGCCGGCGGAATATCGTCAGTAGATGACATAAAGAGACTCAGCGAGCTGGACAGGAAGAATCTGATCGGGGTAATAATCGGCAAGGCGCTTTATGAAGGCGCCATAGATTTAAGAGAGGCCATTAGCATATGCTTGCGAAGAGAATAATACCATGCCTTGACGTGAAAGAGGGAAGGGTTGTAAAAGGCGTCAATTTCGTAAAACTGCGTGATGCCGGTGATCCCGTTGAGCAGGCTAAGATTTACGATAACGAATTTGCCGATGAGCTGGTATTTCTTGATATAACGGCTTCCCACGAGAAGAGAAAGATTATGATAGATGTAGTCAGGCGTGTCGCCGAAACGGTCTTTATGCCGTTTACGGTGGGAGGAGGCATCAGGGACATAAACGACATCAGGGAGTTATTGAATGCAGGTTGCGACAAGGTCTCGATCAATACCAGCGCCGTCAAAGATTCAAAGTTCGTAAAGGAAGCTTCGGAAAAATTCGGCAGTCAGTGCATAGTGGTGGCTATAGACGCAAAGAAAAAGACCTCGGGTTTTTCCGGATGGGAAGTTTACATACACGGAGGAAGGGACAACACTAAAATAGACGCCGTTGAATGGGCCAAGACCGCGGTCTCCCTCGGCGCAGGCGAGATCCTGCTGACGAGTATGGATTTTGACGGAACAAAGTCGGGCTATGATATAGAACTTACCCGCCGAGTCAGCGAGGCCGTAAGCGTCCCTGTGATTGCAAGCGGCGGTTGCGGCAATCTGGAACATATTTACGAAGTCCTCACAGAGGGCAAGGCGGAGGCTGCTCTGGCGGCCTCCATATTCCATTTCAAGGAATTTACAATACGAGAGACCAAAGAGTATCTACATGGCCGAGGTGTTAACGTAAGATTATGAGGTGTAACCGATGGAAGATTTTATAGCGCAGATTAAGTTTGACGAAAAAGGCCTTGTACCGGCCGTCATTCAGTGCCAAAAGACGGGAAAGGTCCTTACCCTCTGTTATCTGAACAGAGTTGCCCTTGAGAAGACGCTGGAATCCGGAAAGATATACCTTTACCGCAGGTCCAAGGGGCGTCTTATGTTGAAAGGAGAGACATCCGGCCATATACAACTTTTAAAAGAGGTATTTATGGACTGCGAAGGCAAGTCCCTGCTTATAAAGGTGGAACAGAAGGTTGCCGCCTGCCATAAAGGTTATTTCAGTTGTTATTTTAGACGGCTTGACAAGGATGGCTCCTCGCGTATTGTCGAAGAGAGGATATTCGATCCGGAGAAGGTGTATTGATTAGCGCATAGCGTATAGGGAATAGTATAAAAGTTTGATTTACGGTTTATGGAAAAGACAAATCCCCTTTAACCTTACACCGTGAACCATAAACCGAAATAAAACTATCGACCATCGATTAAATCAGAATAATAGAAAAAGAGCGTATGATTTATCCGAGTAAAAATGAATTTATCAGATTATCGAAGAAGGGCAATCTTATACCCGTTTACAAAGAGATAGCCGCAGACCTGGAGACGCCCGTCTCGAGTTTTATTAAGATCGACAAGGGCGATTATTCATACCTGCTGGAGTCAGTTGAGGGGGAAGAAAAGATTGCCCGTTACTCATTTCTGGGCTCAGACCCTTCCATAATATTCAAGACAAAAGGTAAGAATATCGAAGTCATAGAAAACAGTAAAGTGAGCCGCTACAAGACAAAGACGGACCCATTGGACGAGATGAAGCGGTTCATGGAGAGATACGAATTTGTAAAGATAAAAGGACTTCCGCGTTTTTGCGGCGGACTCGTGGGATATATAGGATATGACATGGTCCGCTTTTTCGAAGACATACCCGACAACAACACAGATGATCTCGGCATCCCGGATTCTGTATTTATGCTGACGGACACCATTCTTATATTCGATCATATGCTTCATAAGATAAAGATAGTCTCAAATATACTCATTCAAGGAGATCCGGTCAAGGCATACGATAGCGCCGTAAAAAAGATAAAGAGCATAGAAAAACAACTATCCGCAAACATAAAGAGTAAGAAGGCGAAAGGCTCGAAGGGACATTTGAAGATAAGCTCGAACTTTACGGAGAAGAAATTTTCGGATATCGTAGACAAGGCAAAGGAATACATAAAGAACGGAGACATAATACAGGTTGTCTTATCGCAGCGCATAGAGGCGGAGTTGGGCAAAAAAGACCCCTTCGGAATTTACAGAAATCTTAGGTCCATAAACCCGTCTCCTTACATGTATTATTTGAAGTTCAAGGATATGAAACTCATAGGTTCTTCGCCGGAGATTATGGTACGTTGCGAAGACAGGAAGATAGAATTAAGGCCTATAGCCGGTACCAGGCCCAGAGGGAAGGATGCTAAGGAGGACGAGGAACTCCAGAGAGAACTTCTCGCCGATCCTAAGGAGAGGGCTGAGCATATAATGCTCGTAGATCTCGGGCGTAACGACGTGGGCAGGGTTTCGCAGTTCGATACCGTCAAAGTGCAGGAATTGATGAGGATCGAGAAGTATTCGCATGTGATGCATATCGTTAGCGATATAGTAGGTACATTGTCTAAGACCTGCAATGAGTATGATGTCGTGAGGGCGTCGTTTCCTGCCGGGACGGTCACGGGCGCGCCCAAGATTCGCGCCATGGAGATTATAGACGAGCTTGAGAACGTCAAGAGGGGGCCGTACGCCGGTTGCGTAGGTTATTTCAGTTTTTCAAGGAACGTCGACACCTGTATTACAATCAGGACTATTTTGGTCAAGAAGAAGAAGGCGTACATTCAGGCGGGCGCCGGAATCGTCGCAGACTCCGAGCCTAAAAAAGAGTATAAGGAGACGTTGAACAAGGCTATGGCCTTGATAAAGGCCATTGAGGAGACGGTATAGCCAATAAGAAAGACGAGAGTGATAACGATGATACTCGTTATCGATAATTACGATTCTTTTACCTATAATCTGGTGCAATATCTTGGTGAGCTAGGGGCTGATTTGACTACGTACAGAAACGATAAGATAAGCCTTGAAGATATAGCGAAGCTGCGGCCCGCCAAAATCATCATCTCTCCGGGGCCTGGCTATCCTTCGAATGCCGGAATATCGGAGTCGGTTATAAAGGCGTTTTCCTCGACGGTCCCAATTCTGGGGGTATGCCTTGGCCATCAGGCGATTGCCGAGGTGTTCGGCGGCAGAATTGTCAGGGCCGAGCGTCTCATGCACGGTAAGACATCCATGATCTTTCACGACGGAAAGGATATATTCAAAGAGATAAAGAGTCCTTTTGAGGCAACCCGTTATCACTCTCTCGTTGTTGAGCGGGAGACGCTGCCTGATTGCCTGGAGGTGACTGCATGGACGGAGGCAGAGGAGATAATGGCGGTACGGCATAAAGAATCCGACGTCTATGGAGTGCAATTTCATCCCGAATCCATACTTACGGGAGAGGGGAAAAAAATACTTAAGAACTTTTTGTCGATTTAGGTAATGGTCTATAGACTATAGACTATAGACAATAGACTATAGACAGGAGACACAGAGATGATTCAAGACGCCATAGAAAAACTAATAAAAAGAGAAAATCTCACCACAGAAGAGATGATTCAAGTCTTCGATGAAATCATGAGCGGGAAGGCAACGCAAGAGGAGATGAAGAAGTTTCTCATTTCCTTGAAGGAGAAAGGCGAAAGCTCGGAAGAAATAGCCGCTGCCGCAACGATTATGAGAAGAAAATCTACCAAAGTAAGAGTCAAGGGCGATGGCCTCATAGATACCTGCGGTACGGGAGGGGCTTCCGTCAACGACGTAAATATCTCTACTATGGCCGCTCTCGTTCTGGCGGCTTGCGGATTGAGAGTCGCTAAGCACGGAAACCGTTCTTTTACGGGGAAATGCGGAAGTGCAGACATCCTGGAGGCCCTCGGCGTAAATATAGAGACTACACCCGAAAAAGTCGCCGGTCTGATTGATGGTGTGGGCATCGGATTTATATTCGCGAAAAACTTTCATCCGGCCATGAGGAATGTAATGGGCGTCAGAAGAGAATTGAAGACGAGGACCATCTTCAATATTTTGGGCCCATTGTCAAACCCGGCCGGTGCCAACCAGCAGATTCTGGGGGTATATAAACCCGAATTGACGGAGGTCATGGCCGGGGCCTTGAATAGATTGGGTACGGCCAAGGCCATAGTGGCGCACGGGATGGCCGGGCTTGACGAAATATCAATAAGCGGCGAGACAAAGGTATCCGAACTTAAAGACGGCAAGGTCAGGACTTATTTTGTCAAGCCTGCTGATTTTGGGTTGAATGAGGGTTCCATCGACCAGATCAGGGGAGGAGACGTCGAATACAATAAAAAAGTGGTCCTTGACATTTTGCGCGGCAAGGACAAGAGTCCGCGCAGAGATATGGTCTTGATGAATTCAGCGGCGGCCCTTAAGATGACGGGAAAATGTAGCGGGTTCGAAGATGGTGTTCGAATGGCGGCAGATTGTATTGACTCGGGAAAGGTAATGGAGAAATTGAATCAACTTCGCGAAGAGAGCAACGGATGATTTTAAATAAGATTATCGAAGAAAAGAAGAAGGAGATAGACGGCAAAAAGGCCCAGACCCCTATAGCTGCGGTCATAGACGAGGCAGACCGGCTTAAATCCGAGCGAAAACATAATTTTTTTAAACATTCCATAAGCAAGCCGCATAAGATACACCTCATTGCCGAAGTGAAGAAGGCCTCTCCGAGCGCCGGCGTTATCAGAAGAGATTTCGATCCTTTGAAGATAGCTTCTATCTATGAGGCAAACGGTGCCTCTGCCATTTCTGTTTTGACCGATGAAAAGTTTTTTAAAGGAAGCTTATCGCATCTGGAGGCTATAAAGAAAAATGTAAGCGTCCCGGTCCTCAGAAAAGAATTCGTAATAGACGAATATCAGATATATGAGTCCGTTTGCGCCGGGGCGGATGCTCTCCTTTTGATTGCCGACCTGCTTTCTCCCGAAGAATTGAAGAGATTTCTGGCTATATGCGAGAGCTATTCCATGGATGCCCTGGTTGAAATCCATTCCGAAGAGGACGCGGAAAAGGCCATGAATACAGGCTGCGCCATAATAGGGATAAATAACAGGAATCTGCACAGTCTTAAAGTCGACGTCAAGACGACCCCGAGATTACTTAAGATGATTTCGGAGGACAAGATTATAGTCTCGGAAAGCGGGATACATGACAGGAAGGACATACAATATCTGCTTTCGTTGGGCATCAATGCCGTACTAATAGGGGAAGCGTTGATGGCGAGTGATGATATAGGGAGCAAAATCAGGGATTTGCTCTCTTAAAATAATAGCTAAATCATCCTAATAAATGTTAGATTCGAGACTTCAGCACGTCTTATATATATGAAATTAGTCAAGATCTGCGGTCTTACCAATTTAGATGACGCAAAGTCAGCCGTCCGGTACGGCGCCGATGCATTGGGATTTATCTTTGCCAAAAGTCCCAGGTGCATAGAACCCTCCAGGGCCAAAGAAATAATCGATTATATTAAAAATGATTATATTTTGACCGTGGGGGTGTTTGTAAACGAGGATTCCAAAAAAGTAAAGGAGATTGCCGATTATTGCGGTTTGAATACACTACAACTACACGGTGAAGAATCGCCGGACTACTGCAATGATATAGGCGACTACGGAATTATCAAGTCATTCAGGATGAAAGACCAAACAGTGCTCGAGACCATCACTGCCTATAAGAGGGTATTTGCATATCTGCTCGATACATATTCAGCCAATGAGTACGGCGGAACCGGCAAGAGTTTTGACTGGGGCCTGGCCGTTAAGGCCAAATCTTATGGTATGCCGATTATACTATCGGGCGGAATCGGTTTGCATAACGTCGAGGAGGCGGTTAAGACCGTAAGGCCTTATGGTATAGATATATCCAGCTCTATAGAACGGTCTCCGGGCATAAAAGATAAAAATAAGATGAAAGAACTTATAGGCTACATAAAAAGCCTTGACTCCAAAGAATGAGTATGTTATAGTAATCCCCGCAAATTTTAATTATACATAAATTATATCATAATACTAAAGTACGGAGATATCCCATGATGAAAAATTTTGAGAAATATTCGGTAACTTTTTTTATTGGCGCGATGTTTATGGTATTTTTATTAGTTTGTACCCTCGGATGCGGCCAGGTCAGGGAAGAAAAACCTGTGATAAAAATTGCCATATGGGGAGGTACGGATGAGATCGAGATGTTGAATTCGCTGGTAGAGGAATGGCAGGAGAAGCATCCTGAGGTTATCGCCAAACTGGAGCATACGCCGGCAGGCTCTTACACCAACAAACTTCTCATCAGGATAGCTGGCGGCACAGCTCCAGACGTGATGTTTGTAGAGGCGAATATCTTTGTAAACTTTTGGGCTATGGACGCATTTCTGGATCTGAAACCTTTTATCGATAAAGACCCAGATTTTAGCATAGACGACTTTTTCCCGGAGATAGTTGACAGATTTACGATAGATGGCAAGGTCTATTGCATTCCGCGGGATAACGCGCCTTTCGCCTGCGTCTATTTTAATAAAAAGCTTTTTGACGAAGCGGGCATCGCTTATCCGTCCGACGACTGGGATTGGTCCGACCTATTGGACAAGGCGTTGAAGTTGACGAAGAGGTCCGCCGACGGAACGATTTCTCAGTATGGATATTACGGATGGACGTGGCAGAACTTTGTCTATTCCAACGGCGGCGGTATTGTTGACGACGTCCAAGACCCTAAAAGATTTGTCATGAATGAGAAAGAAGGCGTAGACGGGCTGAAGTTTTATGCGGATTTAATAAATGTGCACAAGGTCTGCCCCAGCCCCGTTGAATTCGGAAACCTGGGAATGGGGGCACAGCAGCTCTTTATGTCGAGCAAGCTCGCTATGTACCAGTCGGGTTTCTGGGAGAGCACTCTTTTTAAGAATATCAAGGATTTTGACTGGGACGTTGCCATGTTTCCCAAAGGGCCCACGGGTATCAGACGTTTCGGGACAGGAGGTTCCGGATACTGCGTTTTAAGGACGACAAGATACCCGGAATTGGCGTGGGATATAGTCAAGACCCTGACGGGCGAAAAGGCGCAGATAGCACTTTCGGAAATGGGATTGACGCAGCCTTCCAGGAGATCCATTGCGATGGGAGAGCATTTTGCCGGAAATTCCAAGCCGCCGCTCAATAAAGGCATGCTTAACGAAGCCGTAAAATATGTGATCTTTGAGCCTTTTCATATCAAATGGAGGGAGATCAACGATCTCCATCTGAGCCCCCAACTCGATTTAGTCTTTAACGGGTCGGAGTCAGTGGAGGATGCCATGGCGAAGATTGCGCCCGAGGCCGATAGATTGTTGAGCGAGGGAAACTGACGCTACAGGATAAGTAATAAGACAGGAGAAGACAGCAAGAATGGTAAAATACGGAAATTTTTCGAAAGACGGACTTGAGTTTATAATCAAAAGACCCAACACACCGCGGCCCTGGATTAATTATCTTACAAATGCCGATTATTGTTCGGTTATATCGCAATGCGGGGGAGGCTATAGTTTTTATAAGGATTGCCGTTCTGACCGCGTCACCCGATGGAATCCGGAAAACTATCATAAAGACAGACCCGGCAAATATATTTATTTAAAGGATAACGAGACAAAAAAATACTGGGGCGCTACATATCAGCCCGTAAAAGCGGAACCTGACGGTTTTACCGCCAGACACGGACTGGGCTACACGGTGATAAAGACCAGGTATTACGGGATAGATTCTGAGGTCACTTACTTTGTTCCGTCTGAAGATACGTGTGAGATATGGTTGGTCAAACTTTCAAATAAGACGCGCAGGAGCAGGGATTTGACTGTAGTGCCTTATGTCGAATGGCTCATAGGCGATTATCACGAGGAATTGAGATATAGAAACATTATGAACCTGTACAACAGGTTTTGGGCGGATGATGAAAACGGTATTATATTTGCCCGCAAGACTGCGATGTGGGAGGCTCTCAACATTAAGCCTTTTCATTCGATAGCCTTCTTTGCTTCAAGCCTTCCTGTTCTGGGTGTGGCTACGAGAAAGGATCTGTTTTTGGGCAAATTCAATAATGAAGAGAAGCCGCAGTCTGTCACCTCAGACCATTTCATGGAGTCTCGATTCTGTTCCGGCGAAGACGGCATAGGCGCATTTCGCCATAAAGTGGCTTTGAAAGCCGGCGGCACAAGGGAATTTGTCGTGATATTGGGGCAGATTCCCAGCAAATCGAAGGTGAAGGAACTTGTCGCAAAATATAGAAATTTAACGACGGCCAAAGAGGAATTGGAGAACGTCAAGACTATCTGGAGAGACCGCATTGTAAATAACATATGGGTAAAGACACCGGACAGAAGTTTCGACCTCATGACGAATATCTGGCTTAAATATCAGATGTATATATGCAATCTATGGTCACGTTCACCCTCTTATTATCATGAGGGGTCGGGCGGCAAGGGATATAGAGACTCCTGCCAGGATGCTGAAGGCATCATGGCCATTGACAGCGACCATGCGCTTTCCAAAATCAAAACTATTGCGGGATTGATAAGAAGGGACGGTTCATGTTGCCCTGGGTGGTCTACGACCAGAGGTCCCGCTAACCACATGCCCAATAAAGACCACCCTACGTGGCTGGTCTCCACAGTATCGGCTTATGTCAAGGAGACAGGGGATAAAGATATTCTCATACAGAAATTCCCTTACATAAAAGATGCGTGGATAGAGAAGGGTACAAAAAAGGATATCCACTGGAAAAAAGGCGTTATCAAAGACGGAGAAGGGACTCTCTTCGAGCACCTTGAGAAGAATCTCAACTTTACTTTCAATGATGTAGGCAGACGGGGACTGCCTTTGATAGGCCATGCCGATTGGAATGACGCCATTGACGCTGCGGGAAAAGCGATGAAGGGCGAAAGCGTCTGGCTCGCCATGGCACTCGTACGTTCTTACAGATTACTGGCGGAGCTGGCGGATATATTGGGAGATGTGCGCAAGGCTAAGTACCTAAGGACGCGCGCAAAGGTAATGGCGACGCGCATAAACGATATTGCGTGGGACGGAAACTGGTACGTCAGGGGCTTTACGGACGATGGGACCGTTTACGGCGCGTCGAAAAATAGCGAGGGAAAGATCTTTGTGAATACGCAAAGTTGGGCCGTGTTGAGCGAAGTCGCGGATAGACAGAGGTCCGAAAAGCTCTTTGAATCGGTCGATAAGTACCTCGACGGCAAACACGGAGTGGCGCTCTTTTACCCGGCCTACTCAAATTATAATCCTAAGCTTGGCAGGATAACCATGTTTTCCGAAGGCACAAAAGAGAATGCAGCCGTCTTTTGTCACGCCTCGACTTTCAAAATAGTGGCGGACTGCGTGGCTGGAAGAGGAGATAAAGCGTATGGAAGCATGAAGAAGATCATGCCTAATAGCCAGGAGGATTACGACGTCTATAAGACGGAGCCATATGTATACGCTGAATATCTGATAGGTCCGGAGCATCCTTATCGATACGGAGAAGGGGCTTTTACGTGGATAACCGGCACAGCCGCCTGGACGTTTTTAGCTGCGACCGAACATCTATTGGGCGTTCATCGGGAGTTCAGCGGTCTGAGAATAGACCCCGTCATACCCTCTCAATGGAAGAAGTGCGAGATAACCAGGTCCTTCCGGAACGACGTATATAATATCGTCATAAAGAATCCTAAAGGCGTTCAGCGGGGAGTAAAGAAGATGATAGTTGACGGAATAGAGCAGAAACATAATATAGTGAGACACAGACGGGATAAAAAGACCCATAAGGTAGAAGTCATTATGGGGTAAAAGATGAAGGAGGTTATAAATGTTTAAAAGGATAGGTACAAGTTTTGCGATAGCGATACTCGTTTTGTCTTTCTCTTTCGCGGTTGGCTTTGATCTCCGCGCAGAAGAGACCGGGGAGGACAGCGTGATGCTTGCGGATTTTGAAGGGTGGCCGAATAATCTAGGAGGCGACATAGGGGTATACGGTTCCCTGGAACCTGATTGGGACATGAAGGAGACAGTGCCGTATTCATGGGTGTACGAGCCGGTGACACCCGGATATAACTCTATCAACGTGCATGACGGCAACAAGTCCATGAGGTTGGTGAACGCCCTCGGAACAAAGCCGAATGAGAGCTGGGGAAGTTTTGCCATGGACATGGGCCAAACGATAGATACGACCGTTACCCCCAAAAAAGTGGAATCTTTCGATGCCTCGGGTTTTAAATATTTGACCTTTTGGTACAAGGGGGCTATGGGAGGAGAAAAGATCAAGGTCATAATGAGGGATTCACATGCGTTGAGCTATATGCCTCAATATGAGCATCCCTTACCGCCGGCTACTACCGAATGGGAGAAGGTGGTAGTTCCTTTGGCAAAGGCAAAGAAGAGGATCGATTTAAATACACTGGACAATGTAGGAATTTCATTCGGAGTGGATCTGGGTAACAGAAAAGGAGCTATAGTATACCTGGATACCTTTATGTTCACAAACAGTGAATAGCATCGCCGTTCCGTGCGGCGCTATTTCCAAACCGTAGAGGAGACATGTAAAAATGCGTTTACCAGGATATGTGCTGTTGGTCTCTCTCATGTGCGCAGTCGCCCTTTCGGGATGCGGAGAAAAGAAGGCTACGTCACCGTCGGCAAAAGAGATCATTTCTTCAATAGAGAAGAAGATTGCCGAAACCGATACAGAGGGCGCTTACAAGAAGACATTGAGAGAAATGTCGAAGAGTGCAGAGGAGGAGTTGAAAGCGGAGGAACCGATGCCGCTTGTCGTTACTAAAGAGGACGAAGAGATCGTTCGCCAGATCGAAGAAGCGAAAGACGAGGCGGAAGAGTTATTCGATACTCTGAGTACGATCGAGGAGGAGGTGGTTACGGAGACCATAGAGGACGTCGATTTTATAGAAGAGCCCGAGGTGCCCGGTGCCGTTGCTTTGTCCGAGGAAGATTTGCTGGCCGCTGATTTCGAGGGGTGGCCCAACAATGTCGGGGGAGAGATGGGTGTCTATGGATCTCTGGAGCCTGATTGGGATGAAGTGACTACGACGCCGTATTCGTGGGTCTTTGAGCCGGTTACACCAGGATATAACACTAAAGATATTCATGCCGGACGCCAATCGTTCAGGCTGGTAACAGGACTCGGGACTAAATCAAATGAGGGATGGGGGAGTTTCGCTATGGACCTCGGTCCTACGGTCGATGTCACGACTATGCCTAAGAAGGTCGAGAGTTTGGATGTTTCGAAATATAAATATCTTGTGTTTTGGGCAAAAGGAAAAAAAGGCGGGGAGAAGATGAAGTTCATTGCCAGGGACGCGCATGCCTTGGACTACATGCCGCAGGCGGAATATCCGCTACCCGCTCTAACTACATCATGGCAGAAGTTGGTTATACCTCTCGGAGCCATCTCGAGCAGAGTCGATTTATCCCAAATGGATAATATCGGGCTGGCATTTGGCAGCGATGTCGGCAATCAAAAAGGGGATATTGCTTTTATCGATAATTTTATATTTACCAACAGCGAGTAATATCATAATCTTTATAGATACGTCTTGCTATTCTTAACAGCCCATGGCTTGTCTCCTTAGGGGCTAACCCTGAATGTAAGGATGAAAGACCGTGGGCTGTTGGCTGTTCGCATAGCCGTCAAATACCATGCCGAAGAAGAAAAAGGTAAAAAGAGAAATTAATTTGAGAAACGTAGTCAAGGCCGCAATATTGGTTTTGACTATTTCTGTCTTTGGATTACTCTTTCTGGCTCTATTGGTACCCAGAGAGAGTGACGTCATCAAAGGCGTTACCTATGACTTAAGTTATCCGGCTACAAGCCATTATTCCCAGGTCCCGGTTTCAGTTTTCGAAGAAGATTTCAAACTTATGAAGAAGGCCGGCATAAATACCTTAAGGCTTTACGGAATTCCACCTGAATTCATACTTGATTTGGCCGAGAAGTACAAATTTAAGGTGATAGAGACGATCGCATTCCCCGGAGAATGGACTGATTTCACTTCACCGTATCAACTGAAGGCGCTCAAAAGGGACGCGGTAAGAAATATCAGGCGGGACAAAGATAGGGAGTGTGTTTACGCCTGGGGTATTTGGAACGATGCACCTTGGACATACGGCAGTGGCAAGGGAGACGTTACCGATGTTTACGGCGAGGATGCGGTCAGTCGATTCCTTCGCGAGATCTACAAGACGGTCAAGATGGAAGATCCCTTAAGGCCTGTCATCGGCGCGACATTGGCTATGGAGCCAGACCTCAGGCGTCTGGGTGCAGACTTTCTGGATATCCTCGGGTTTAACGTTTATTTAGGCGTGACAGATTGGATCGGAGGCGGGTATGATTCCGGAGAAGCCGAACGCATTGTAGACGAACTGGCCCTACTGCGCAAAGAGTACGGTAAACCCGTTATAATCACGGAGGCCGGATACAGCACCTTCTGGACAAGAGATGAACAGGAAGGGGTCTTGGGCGAACAGATCTCGAAGGCGCTTAAAAAGCTGGACGGCATTATAATTTTTCAGTGGGCCGACAACTGGTCCAAGGCGGGAAATAGCGGTTTACAAGATAGGCATGTTGAAGAACACTGGGGAGTAGTGGAGGGTGACAGGAGTTTTAAAAACGGCTACTATGTCCTGAAAAGATTGTTTAGGAACACGATATTAAAGGAGACGCTGTTTGCGATATCGGATTATTTCAAGGGATCGTATTTAACAGCCCGGAAACGTGCCCTCAGAAGCGGCTGGAGAGAAAAGAGATTTGTCGACGGCGGCAGGGCAGCGATACTTGTGAATAAACTGAAGAATCCGTCGCATTTTAACGTCCCGGAGGTCCTCGAGAGACTGTCGGAAGCCTATTTCGAAAAGTCATGTTATGACCAGTTTGCGGATTTACTGAAGGGAAATAGATCACTATACGACCGAACGCGGTATTTGGGCCTTGTCGATTATTACACGGTACTTGCCCGATGGAAAAAGCTCGAGCATCTTTGCGCGATCGGCGACTGGGAGACTTACTTCGCTGAAAAGACGAGAGAATTGCCGCTTATTTTCGAAGAGATCGAAACACTCCTTAAAGATACCGGCGATAAAGAGACATACCTTAAGGCCTTGTATTTAAAATGGGACATAAACAATGAATTGCTGACCGGCCGAGAAGACACGATTCTGTCTCTATTGGAAGACTCATGTATCGCATACGCAAAAGATACCAAGGATACCAAGCCGCTCCTGGCATATTCAAAATTGCTTAAGGCGAAGGCGGAACAGCGTGCATCGGATAGATTGCTGCGCACATTCGTCGAGGAGACGCGGGAACAATGGGACCCGGAAGACGCCCTCGCTATCTTTAAGACCGAGGCAGAGGGCGATATGGATGACGGCAATACTCATCGAGCAAAAATATTATATGATGCTTACGTAAATATGGCCCTCGATTACAAGCCCGAGGAAGAGATATCATTTACTATATTGGAGATTTCGGCGGCATACAGAGGTAAAGCTCAATATAACGAATCAATCGCTTTGTGCGAAAGACTGCTTCAGGAATTTCCCAATAGTGAATTGGCTGACGACGCAGCTTATAATATCGCCTTTACATTTAAAGAGAAAGGCTTATACGATGAGGCGGTCGCGTCATTTAAAGATTTCATACATACATTTCCGGGGAGCGAGCTTTCGAAGAATGCAGTAAAAGAAGCGTTGACCATCCTTTCTAAGAACGGGGGCGGCAAGGACAAAGAGCGATCTATCTCTTTTCTTAGAGAGATCATAGGTATGTATGCAGAGGGTATTTTTTTGGCCCAAGCCAGATACGAACTCGCCCTGATACTTGAGTCATTGGGGCGCCATACCGAGGCGCAGAGAGAATATCAATATATAATTGACAATTTTCCGACTTCAGAGTATGCTATTTATTCTAAGAAGAGGATAAAAGAGGCCCTGAGCTTGTAATACGGTCTTTTCACACTTCAATATCTTTATTAGCTTATTATATAATCTGAATTTTAATATTGAAGAAAGGGAGGTTTTATTTTAAAATTAAGTATGAAAAAGTATTTTTTTGCGTTGTTAATTCTGATGTTGGCAGCTTCTGCTGCTATTGTGATATTTTTTCCTGTTTATCAAGATAGTATCGCAACTAAAGGCCACCAGGAGTGGTCTGATCTTGACAAGGTGTATCAATGGCTGTGCTCAAATCAAAGGGCAAACAGGAAATATATACTTTTCCACACGGGGTTATTACCCAGCCACGAAGGGGGAGAGGATTGTTTTGTTTATGATCAGGCTCTTGCCGCGTTTGCTTTTACTCATCACGGCGATTACCAGAAGGCAAAGGCTATATTCAATTTTTTTGATGGAGTGAGGGAGAGGCACATAAAAAAGTATGGCAATCTCATAGGTTTCACCGACACATACAAACGTGACGGCAGAGAGACTGAGACCAGAGCCGCCGGGCCCAACGCGTGGGTCTTGATGGCGCTAAACTACTATATGTACAAGACCAATGATAAGAGCTTTCTACCGCTGGCGAGGGACTTAGCGGATTGGCTTATATCTCTACAATGTATTGACGGTGGTTGCATAGGAGGTTATTACGGCAACGGCAAGCCCATGACGTGGGTCTCTACGGAGCATAATTTTGATTGTTACGCAGGGTTTCGGGATTTAGGCATATTGACAGCGGATGATAAATATTTGAAAAAGGCAAAAGAAGTAAAGAGATGGCTCGTAGATGACGTCTGGAACGAGGAGAACAAGAGGTTCTTCCTGGGAAAGAACAACCCCAATTTTGCTACAGACCTCTCCAGCTGGGCTGTGTTAAGCCTCGGCATTGAGTATGCGCCAAGCCTCGATTTTGCCATGGATAAGAGCCTGAATACCCAGACATATAAAGTGAAGAATGTTAAGGTTGAAGGATTCGACTTTGGCTCCGACTATAAGAGGTCACCTTTTCCGGATAAAGATGCCGTTTGGTTTGAGGGTACGGCCCATATGGTATTGGCCTTTTCCATTGCCGGGAGGGAAAAAGAGAGCGATTATTATCTGGATCAGATAAGGAATTGCCTGACCGATAGCCCCACTTTCCCTTACACTATGGGGCTTCCTTACGCAAGCAACGAGGGGACTCCCGTATACGACAGCTGGATGATGCAGGATAAGCCGTTATGTATATCATCGACGACTTGGTATTATTTTGCCGAAAACAAATTCAATCCGTTTTCGGCTACGGGCGAGCTGGAACTGGCCAATCAAATAATCGATAAGTTGGACTATGACGGGAGATGCCAATTTATGCCCGTTATAGACGATTTCGAGTGTTCGGATATAAAGTTTTGCACGGCCTATCCCGAAGATTTGATATTTACCAAAAAGGCCAAGTTATTCACGGAAAGGTCCGACGAGATAGTGGTCGACGGCATATATTCCTTGGGTATAGAGTTTATTCCGGACGATGGGGCGAAGGTGGCAACCGCTGCCCTGGTCAGGAAGTTTCTCTATCCTCAAGACTGGAGCACATATGATACGCTGAGTCTATGGGTTTATTCCAACGGGACGAGCGGTAATAATAACATAGCGACTTTCAATATAAAGGACCGCGAAGGAGAGGTGTATATATCTCCACCGATATTTTTGAATAGAAGCGGATGGAGGAAATATATCTTTAATTTATGGGAGGACTTCGAGCGCTCAAGCTATGACGGCGTCACGTACGGAGACAATATGTTCGGACTCTCCCGCATCATAGAGATGTCGTTTACCTTAAGGTCTAAACACCCTGTAGAGAACTCGAAAATCTATATAGACAGGATTGAGTTGCAGAAAGAGAAGGAAGAAGAAGCGGAAAAGACCGTATTATAGAATAGAAACTATATGCCATAAAGGGAGAGTTATATGAAAAGGCAGAAAGTGGAATTGAAAGACGGAAGGTTTATTTTAAACGGACGCCCTTTCCTCATCTACTCGGGAGAGATACATTATTTCAGGATGCCCAAGGACAAATGGAGCGATAGATTGAGAAAGGCTAAGGAGGCGGGATTAAATACGATAAGCACATACATACCGTGGAGTTGGCACGAGCCCGATGAAGGAACTTTTGACTTAACGGGCAAGACCTCCCGCGAAAGAGATCTAAATAGCTTCATAAAACTCGTCAAGAATACAGGATTGTATTTAATCGCGAGAGTCGGCCCTACCTCAAATGCGGAAATGAAGGGCGAGGGTACGCCCATGTGGTTTTTGGAGAAGTACCAAGAGGCTCGTTCGAAGAACAGAAAAGGCGGCAATGTTCTTCACGAGGCCATGGTATCATATATGCACCCTATTTACGTCAAGCACATCTCGCAATGGTACTCAAAGATATTGCCCATAGTCCAAAAGAACCAGCTCAATAAGGGCGGGCCGATTCTTATGGTCCAACTGGACAACGAAATAGGGATGATGAATTGGGTGATGAATTGCCCGGATTATAACGAAGCCACCAATAAGATGTACGGTGAATTTTTGGAAAAGTCCTACGACAATAACCTATCGCGGCTCAATGACAAATATTACACAAATCACGTCAAGTTTTCCGAGATAACACAGCCGAAGGGTGATGTGGATGAAGAGGGCGTGATACGGTGTTGGGACTGGGTCAGATTTTATAGAGATTTCTATGCCCGTTATTACAATTTCCTCTACTTACAGGCCAAAAAAGCGAACATCAAATTACCCTTTGCGGCCAACATACCGATGTTTTGGGATTACAACATTTGCGCCAGGGGCAACCAGGGGCTTATGAATATAGCCCAATTTCGCGATTTTGGAAGATACACGCCGGGCGTGGTATTCGGAGGCGCATATCAGATGAGGAACCTCAATTTTGAAAATTTTCATGATTCTATAATAATGACCGAAGGCCTCAAGATGATAAAGGATAAAGAGGCTCCCGTGTTTTGCGCTGAGATGCAAGTAGGAGGGATGAACGACAGGCCCAGGATATACCCAAACGATATAAACCTCCTGGCGAGATATGCTATAGGCCACGGCATAAACGGCCTCAACGCCTATATGTTCTCAGGGGGAGTCAATCCGCCCGGTCTCGGCTTCAGAGGAAGTTACCACGAGTGGCAGGCGCCTATTGACTCCAAAGGCAGGAAGAGCTCGAAAGTAAAACCCATTGAAGATGTAGGCAAGATTATCTCGTCTTACGGCGACTTGTTGGCTGATACAAAGAAAGATTATGATTTTGCGATAGGCTTATATTTGCCTTATTACGAGACCAGTTATCTACAAGGTTCCATAGTCGAAAATATGACGGTTTCCAGGGATAAATTTTTCTTTGACGGCATGGCAAGATTACTGCTGTTGAATGGTTTTAACTATCGTCTGGTAGATATAGAACGCATTAAAGATAAAGATCTTAGGGAGATACCTGCAATGTGGGTATTTAGCCTGGACTATATGGACAAACCTACGCAACTCAAATTGGTCGATTATGTAAGATCCGGCGGGACGCTCATCATGAGTCCCACAGTACCCACAAAAAACATGGGTCTTTTGAGGGATGAGGCATTTCTGAAGGAATTCGAGGTAAATGTTACGGAGACCATAAGGGACAATTTGGTATATGTTACCGGCAAGGACTATTTCGTTGAAGGAGAAATCAAAGTTTTCGATTCAAAAAAGAGGCGGGTAGTTGCCAGGACACGCGATAAAAAACCGTGCGGCATATTGAAGAAGGTTAAAAAGGGGAAACTGCTGTTGCTGGGATTCGGAGTTATGCATACGCTCGATTATCATATCATCCTTATGGGCCATTTCATGCAGATGTTGAATATCGAGCCTAAGATAAAGGTTTCGCCCCAGGACGTGCATGTTGTGATGAGATCGAACAGGAAATACGGTTTTTTAACGGTCTGCAATTTCAACGACGAGCCCAGGGAGGCCACGCTGTCGCTAAGGATACCGGGATTGAATAAATCCGTTACTATTCCGCAGGAAGGCAAGATTCTTTTGGCGAACAGAAACGCCTGTATACTGCCTCTTAACGTACCTTTGTCGCAGCGTGTGAAGATCAGATATTCAACCGCTGAGATATTGGAGGCTCGATGCGAAGACAGGCAAATTCGCCTGTTGCTTCACGGCGTAGCCGGCGGCAGGGCGGAATTGGCGATTGAGACGAGAAAGCCGGGCAATATTCTTTTAGACGGCAGAGAGCTTTCATTTAAGCATAAAGACGGGCTTCTTAAATTGGCTTTCGATCTATCCGGCGGCATGCAGGAGTTACTTATAAATTGATGGGGAAGATATGATACCAAATAGAAAGGGATATTTCGGAAAATTCGGAGGCAGGTTCGTCCCGGAGACGTTAATGTCCGCTTTGCAGTACCTTGAAAAGGAATATATGTCGGCCAAGAAGGAGAAATCATTCAGAAAAGAGATGGAATATTATCTCAAGGAATACGCAGGTAGACCGACCCCTCTTTTCTACGCCCGTAACCTTACGAAGAGATTCGGAGGCGCTAAGATATATCTAAAGCGGGAAGATCTTTTACATACGGGCGCTCATAAGATAAACAATACGATCGGCCAATTGCTGCTGGCGCTACGCATGAAGAAGTATCGAATAATAGCGGAAACCGGAGCGGGCCAACATGGTGTCGCAACCGCGACGGCAGCCGCCCTTTTCGGATGCAAGTGTTCAGTTTATATGGGCGAGGAGGATATACGCAGACAGGCTATAAACGTCTTCAGGATGCGTCTTTTGGGAGCTCAGGTCATACCCGTTTCTAGCGGTTCGAAGACATTGAAGGACGCTATAAATGAGACACTGAGAGATTGGGTTACGAATATAAATACTACGCATTATGTACTCGGTTCGGTAGTAGGTCCTCATCCTTATCCGATGATGGTGAGGGACTTTCAGTCCGTAATAGGCAGAGAGGCGAGGCGACAGATAATCGATGTCGAAGGAAAACTACCTCGTTGTCTTATCGCTTGCGTCGGAGGCGGAAGCAACTCAATAGGGCTTTTTTATCCTTTCTACAAGGACAAGGTTTCATTTATCGGCGTGGAGGCAGGCGGTTTGGGGCTCTCTTCAGGATCTCATGCGGCAAGTCTTTTGAAGGGAAAGATCGGAATACTTCACGGCTCTAAGAGCGCGGTGCTTCAGGATAATGACGGACAGATCGAGACCACGCATTCCGTAAGCGCGGGTTTGGATTATCCGGGAGTAGGGCCCGAGCATACGTATTATATGAACACAAAGCGAGCGGAATACGTTGCCGTCAATGACAGGGAGGCCCTTTCGGGATTTAAGATGCTTTCGGAAATGGAAGGCATTATACCGGCGTTGGAGCCGGCGCACGCTATTTATTACGCCTCTAAAATCGCTCCCAAACTGAGCAAGAAAGATAGTATCATCGTATGTCTTTCGGGAAGAGGCGACAAAGACATCGATATCGTTAAGGAATATTTTAAGTTTTGAAATAGTCTGTGGTCTATAGACGATAGACTATGGACTATGGCCTAAAAGAAGATATAAATTTTATGAACAGAATAGAAAAAAAATTTCTAGAATTGAGGAAAAAAAGGAAAAGAGCGTTTATTACGTACATAACCGCCGGTTACCCTTCGCTTAAAATGACCGAGGACATCGTATTGGCATTGGAGAGTGCGGGTGTCGACATAGTTGAGCTTGGCGTGCCTTTTTCCGATCCTATGGCAGACGGGCTGACTATACAGAAATCTTCAGAAAAGGCCCTTGAGAGAGGCGCAAACCTGACGGGGATCCTGAAGCGCGTAAAGTCTATTAGGAGCAAAAGTGACATCCCCATAGTTTTGATGAGCTATCTCAATCCGGTCTACCATTACGGGATGGATAAGTTCGTGAAGGACGCTGTTTCATGCGGCGTAGACGGCGTAATCTTTCCCGATCTTCCGCCGGATGAAGCAGAGGATATTGTGCGATATTCCAACAATATGAAATTTTCGGTAATATTTCTCGCTTCTCCGACCAGCACGGTGGAGCGTTTAAAGATAATAGCAAAGCGGTCGCAGGGGTTCATATATTATGTTTCTTTGACGGGCGTAACCGGCGCAAGGAAGGTATTACCCGCCGATATAGCGGCTCACATTAAGAAGATAAAGGAGTTCACCGCCAAGCCGGTATGTGTCGGCTTTGGCGTATCAAACGCTGTGCAGCAGAGGGAGATAAACTCGATTGCGGACGGCGTCATAGTAGGCAGCGCAGTAGTGGATTTTATACGAAAGAATGAGACCCGCAAGGATCTTGGACAGAGAGTCGGCGGGTTCATTAAGAGACGTTTCGATTTAACGTAGCTCATACAAATGGTGATTGTCGCGATTTTTTGTGTCATATATGATGAGAGGTGACCGTCACCATTTTTTTACAGGTGGACTATGGGAAAGACATATGTTGCCATCTTGGCAGGAGGCAGAGGCGAACGATTATGGCCCAAGAGCCGGGTTGTCTGCCCAAAGCAGAATTTAAGAATTATAGGCAAAAGGAGCATAGTCGAGGACGCTGTCAGGCGCGCAAAGCGGATTGCCTCGGGCAATGTCTTTATCGTAACGAATAAAGAAAGCATTGGCAACGCCCCTCGGGACGTCAGGCGTATGGGCAAAAGGAGACTTATCGTAGAGCCGTTCGGAAGAAATACCGCGCCGGCGATAGGCCTGGCGGCCTTGCTAGCACATAGAGAAGATAGAGACGCGGTGCTTGTTGCGATGCCGAGCGATCATATCGTGCTCGACAATAAGCGTTTTTATCGATCAATAGGTATCGCAGTGAAGGAGGCCCGTGATAGAAGGGCAATAATAACCATGGGCATAAAACCTGATTCTCCAAGGAGTTCTTACGGCTACATCGGCGTTGTCGACAAGGTCTATAAGATCCCCGCGGACAGCTCGTATAAGGTCTTGAGATTCGTGGAAAAACCAACCGTCGGGAAAGCGAAGGCCATGTTGAAAAGTAATAGATTTCTATGGAATAGCGGCATATTTGTCTTCAAGACATCCGTGCTTCTTGATGCCTTGCGTATACATGTGCCAAGGTTATACAGAGGCCTGAACTCATTGCCTGATATTCGGGAAAAAAGAATCTTCGATAAAAGACTCAATACCTTATACAAAAATATTGAAGGGGACTCTTTGGATTATGCGCTCATGGAGAGATATAGTAACACAAGGGTCGTGCCATCCGATTTTGGATGGAGTGATGTAGGGAGCTTCGACAGTCTGTACGCCATTTTGCCTAAAGACAAACGCGGCAACGCTGTTTTAGGGAGTTGCGCGACCATCGATACGGAAAATTGCCTTATATATTCCACCGAGAAGACAATGACCGGCGCAATCGGGTTGAATAACCTGGCGATAGTTATTTCAGAGGACGCCGTTCTGGTATGCGACAGAAGAAGGACCGAAGACGTCAAGCTTTTGGTGAAAAGACTAAAAGGCAATATAGAACACCAGAAGTTCCTATGAGGATATTGGGCTTAGATGTAGGCGAAAAGAAGATAGGCGTTGCGGTAAGTGACGCTCTCGGCATAACTGCGCAAGGTCTCAGGACGCTGGCGCGGGACGATAAAAAAGGCGAGATAAATGCCATACTCGAAATTATAAAAGAGATGAAAGTCTCAAAAATAGTAGTCGGGTTGCCGCTTAACATGAACGGGACCAAAGGGCCGAAAGCGGAAGATGCCTCACTATTTGCGGAGGTCTTGAGGCGGCAATCCAATATTCCCGTGGAGCTATGGGACGAGAGGCTGACTACAGCGGAAGCGAAGCGCCTTCTTCTGATCGCAGACGTCAGCAGGATGAAGAGGAAGCGCTTGGATGATAAGATGGCGGCCCAGTTGATCCTTCAAAGCTATTTGGATTCTCTGGACAAAAGGATATAGTCGTATATGCATAGATACAACACTCATACATTGAATAATGGGTTAAGGGTGATCGCTCATAATATGCCCAACATGAAATCCGTAGCCCTCGGTATATGGATAGCGACCGGCGGCCGGCATGAGGATATCGAAAAGAGAGGCATCAGCCATTTTATCGAGCATCTTTTATTTAAGGGCACTTCCACCAGAAGCGCCGCAAAGATTAAAAACTCCATAGAAGGCATAGGAGGTTCTCTTAATGCATTTACGAGCGAAGAGTTGACCTGTTATCTGGTCAAGGTGCCGGCTAAATATCAGAACTTGGGCGTTGAAATATTGTCAGACATGGTTCTAAATGCCAGGTTCGATTCCAGAGATATCTTTAAGGAGAGGATGGTAATACTTGAAGAGATCAAGATGTATAAGGACCAACCGGATCAGTATGTCCAGGACCTCCTGGCTGAACTTTTGTGGCCCGACCATACGTTGGGGATACCGCTCATAGGGACATACGAAATAATAAATGCCCTGTCGCGCAGTGATTTATTGAATTACAAGGATAAGGAATACGTACCGTCTAACATAACTGTAGTTGCGTGCGGGGATATCGACTGGCGCTTACTTATCTCATCTTGTAGTAAGTTATTTTCCAAAAGGAGGGTAGGGAAGTCTTGCCCCTACGAGGCCATAAAGATAACTCAGGACGCCCCTAAGAGCAAAATATTTACGAAAGATACCGAACAGACTCACGTGGCCCTGGGATTTCACGGTATATCAAGGCGCAACCCTTCAAGATACGCAATGGATATTCTGAATGTTATCTTGGGGGCGAATATGTCTTCGAGGCTGTTTCACGAGCTCAGGGAAAAGAGGGGCCTGGCATATGCCATAAGTTCCCACGCATCTTATTTCAACGATGGCGGTTATATGGTTATTGACGCGGGTGTAGACAACGGCAAGATAGTAGATTTTATAAGCCTTGCCTTAAAAGAATTGGTCAAAATAAAGAAGAAGGTAGTTGCGAAAAATGAATTTGAAAGGGCTAAGGAGTATTATAGGGGGCATCTATCTTTTATTCTCGAAGACACTCTTTCGCATATGCTTTGGCTCGGCAGAAAGGTGGTAACGGATGACGAGCCGTTGGATATAGCGAAGATTCTCGAAAAGATAGACAGGGTTTCGCAAGATGACCTATCGGAGCTTTCCAAGAAAGTATTCAAGAGTGATAATCTTAATATAGGAATAGTGGGCCCTATCGACGAGGCAAAGAAGGAAAAAATAGAAGAGAGCATACGCAATCTATGAAGAGTTCTATAAAATTGTTCAATATATTCGGAATATCGGTAAAGATTCACCTTACGTTCTTCCTGTTGCCGCTTTTTTTTCTGGTTATGGGTGGGATAAAATCGATGGTCCTTGTCCTCATAGTGTTTATCTGCGTGACGATGCACGAATTGACGCATTCTTTGGTCGCCATGAGCTTTGGGATAAAGGTCAAGGACATAACTCTTCTGCCGATAGGCGGGGTCGCGAGCATGAACAAGATGCCGGATAACCCAAAGCAGGAATTCCTGATTTCGATAGCAGGGCCTTTATTCAATATAGTTCTGGCCGCTGTTTTGATATTTGTGTTTTATTACGCCCCATGGATGCCCGAGAGCATACTCTTTCGTCCGACACTTGGTAATACTTGGCTGCATACGATCGCTTTGGTGCCTTGGATAAACATAACGCTGGCAATATTCAACCTACTGCCGGCTTTTCCTATGGATGGTGGCAGGGTCCTTAGGTCCCTTTTAGCGACGAAGATCGATTATAGAAAAGCAACGAGGATAGCGGTCAATATAGGGCATATCTTTGCCATCGTTTTCGGATATTTAGGCTTTGCGCATGACAATCCGCTTTTGATCTTCATAGCGATATTCGTATATATGGCTGCTTCCGCGGAAGAGAGCCACGTCAACATAAAAGAGACTTTAAAGGATTTTCTGGTTAAGGATATATTGAATCCACAATATACGACCCTGAATAAGGAGACACCGCTTTCAAAGGTATTTGAGCTGGTCTTTCATACGCATCAGGAAGATTTCCCCGTAGTTGAGGGAGGTTTGCTTGTCGGATTTGTAACGCGCCAGGATATCATAAGATCCTTGCACGCCACCGGACCCAACGAGACCATAGAAAATATCATGAGAAAGGACCTGCCCGCCGTAAGCCCCGAAGACAAACTTGTTATCGTGCAGAGGATAATGGAAGAGAAGGGAACGAGGGCGCTTCCGGTAGCGAAAGGCTCTTTAATTTACGGTATAATCACATTGGAGGATATAGGAAGAGTCTATTCTCTTTTGGCCCACAGGCACTAAGTATTAATGGTAAAAAATATACGGAGAGATGTATGAAAAAGATACTGATAGCCCCTTCAATACTTGCCGCGGATTTTAGCGCTCTGGGAAACGAAATTAAAAGAGCGGAAGAGGCCGGGGCCGATATGATCCATGTTGACGTGATGGACGGCCACTTTGTTCCTAATATCACAATAGGATCCGCAGTGGTCAGGGATATACGCAAAGTGACAAAATTGCCATTGGACGTCCATCTTATGATCTCGGACCCGTTAAAGCATGCGGGTTCGTTCATCGATGCAGGAAGCGATATTATAACGGTTCATGCCGAAAGCGAAAAGAGACTCGGCAAGGTTATAACGAATATAAAATCGAGGGGCGTCAAGGCAGGCGTCTCTATAAAACCAAAGACAGGGATTGCCCCGATAAAGAGATACCTCAAGGACATAGACATGGTTCTCATTATGACCGTAGAGCCGGGTTTTGGCGGTCAGGCGTTCATGGCAGATATGCTGCCGAAGATCAGGAACTTGAGAAAGATATATTCGGGAGATATCCAGGTGGACGGAGGCATAGATGAAGATACAGCGCCTCTGGTTATAGAAGCCGGGGCAAATATACTGGTCGCGGGGACATCAGTCTATAAGTCGAAAGATTTAAGAAGTACCATAAAAAGCATGAAGGGAACATGGGAAAATTAAAAGATAATCAACAAAAAATCGGGAGAGATAAAGTGGATAAGATTAAGTTTGGAACTGACGGATGGCGCGCTATTATTAGCGACGATTTTACATTCGACAATGTAAGGATAGTGGCACAGGCGATAAGCGATTATCTGAAGGACACCTATAAAAAAGGAAAGATCAGGATAATAGTCGGATATGATTCGCGTTTCATGTCCGAGAAATATGCCGAGGTAGTCGCGAAGAATATGGTAGCCAACGGTATAAGTGCCATACTTACGGACAGACCTTCGCCCACCCCATCGGTCTCTTATGCCATCAAGGATAAAAGACTGAACGGCGGTGTCATGATAACCGCCAGCCACAACCCGCCTTATTATAACGGCATAAAATACAAGGCATTCTATTCCGGAAGCGCCGACCCTTCCATTATTTCAAAGATCGAGAAGAGGCTGTACAAGAGGACACCTAAGAGGATAGCAACGAGCGTTTTTCTCAAGAGTAAATTGTACAGTTGCGAAAACGTGTTACCGCGCTATCTTAAATATGTATCCGCCTACCTGAACTGGCGCGTCTTAAAACAAAAGGGATTTAAAGTGCTTGTGGATGACATGCATGGTTGTGCAGGTACATATATTGAGGACCTCCTGAAGAAGACAAAAAATAAAGTTAAGACTATACGCTCCGAGCGAGACGCTTATTTCGGCGGGGTAAATCCCGAGCCAATAGCGAAGAACGTTCAGATGAGTATCGAGATGGTAAAGAAGGGCGCCTTCGACGTGGGATTGGTCACGGACGGCGACGTCGACAGGATCGGCATCATTGCCCCGGGCGGAAATCTCTTAACGGGACATAAAGTGTTGACGCTGTTACTGCTTCATCTTTTTGAAGACAGGAAGATGGCCGGGGAGGTCGTCCAGACCATTTGCGGTACCAAACTCATAGATAAGGTATGCGAGAAATACGGCCTTAAGATGCATGAGACGCCCGTTGGATTTAAATATATCTGCGATCTCATGAGGACCAGAGATATCCTGATGGGGGGAGAAGAGGCAGGAGGCGTCGGTTTTAAGAACTACATCCCCGAGAGGGACGGTATTCTTTCAGGCCTCCTTATATTGGAGATGATGGCCCATAGAAAAAAATCGCTTACCAAAATACTTGAGGATATCGAAAAAGAATACGGGTCGTTCAATTACAAAAAGATAGGCATCAGATATCCGGATCGCCTGAAGCCGAGACTGGTGAAGACGTTGGAAGCGAACCCGCCCGAAAAGATAATGGGAAAGAAGGTAGTCAAGATAGAGTCTTATGATGGAGTCAAGATGCTATTGGATGACGGTAGCTGGCTTCTCTTGCGGCTTTCCGGGACAGAGCCGATATTGAGAATTTATTCCGAGGCGAGTTCCGATAGTACGGCTCTCAAGATGCTGGAGGCTGGCAAGAGAATCGCATTCAACATATAAAGTGCGCTACCGAAGAGGTCGAGCATAACGGGTTACAACAGTCGGTTTTCCAAAGTCGTTGCCGTTAAACAAATTTTTTGTATGGATCAAGATAGAATCAGAAACTTTTCAATAATCGCACACATAGACCACGGGAAATCCACGCTCGCGGACAGAATATTGCAGATAACAAAGGCGATATCCGAACGCGAGTTCCATGAACAGATGCTTGATGATATGGAGCTCGAGCGCGAGAGAGGCATTACCATCAAATCGAGCGCAGTTCGCCTGGTTTATAAGGCAAAAGACGGCATGGAATACATACTAAATCTCATAGATACTCCGGGCCACGTAGACTTCACTTATGAGGTGTCCAAGTCCATAGCCGCCTGCGAGGGAGCGCTGTTGGTGGTCGATGCGGCTCAGGGCGTTGAGGCGCAGACGGTCGCGAATCTTTATATGGCTATGGAGCATAATCTCGTAATAATACCCGTCGTAAATAAGATCGATCTCGCAAACGCAGAACCGGAAAAGACGATCGCGCAGATCAATAATCTCTTGGGAGGGTACAAAGATAAGATATTAATGGCGAGCGCCAAGGAGGGTACAGGCGTGGTGGATATTCTGGAGAGTATAGTAAAGACTATTCCTCCGCCTTCCGGGGGCGATTCGCATCCTTTACAGGCACTTATATTCGACTCAAGCTACAATACTTACAAAGGTGCCATAGTCTATGTCAGGATAATGAACGGGGTTGTCAAGACGGGCGACAAGATTTTGCTGATGCGAAACGGAAGAGAATATGAAGTCCAGGAGTTGGGTGTCTTTACGCCGAAGCCGAAGAGCGTAGACCAGATGAGCTGCGGAGAAGTCGGATATATGACCTGCAACATAAGGGACGCGGGCGAGATAGAGATAGGCGACACCGTTACGCTCGTATCGAACAAAGCCCATGAGCCTTTGCCGGGATATAGAAAGATGAGACCTATGGTATTTAGCGGCATATACCCCGTGAATAGCAAAGATTTCGAGGCGTTGAAAGACGCTATGGATAAACTGAGCCTCAGCGACGCCTCCTTCCATTATGAACCGGAGAGTTCCGCCGCTTTAGGTTTTGGTTTCAGATGCGGTTTTCTGGGGCTTCTGCATATGGAGATAATACAGGAGAGACTGGAGAGGGAATACGATTTAAATCTAGTTATAAGCATACCGAGCGTGATATATAAAATCGAGACTACCTCCGGAGAGACGATAAACGTCGACAACCCTTCCAAGATGCCCCCTTCGAATCTCATACATAGGATCAGCGAGCCATACGTAGCGGCATATGTAATCACGCCCGCCGACTCTATAGGTAATATTATGCAGCTTGCGGAATCCAAAAGAGGAGAATATATCAGTACCGACTATCTCAGCGAGGATAAGGCTAAACTTACATACGTGATACCACTCTCCGAGATCATAGTAGATTTTTACGATAAGATCAAATCCATTACAAGAGGGTACGGATCGTTGGATTATGAATTTCTCGATTACAAAGAGAGCGACCTGGTAAAACTCGATATCCTTTTAAACGGTGAGGGATTCGATGCCATGTCCTCGATTGTCCACAAGGATAAGGCGTATCACAAGGGCAGGGCCATCGTAGATAAGTTGAAGGAACTCATACCTAAACAGCTGATCGAGGTCGCGATTCAGGCCTCGATAGGCAATAACATTATTGCCCGTTCCACCGTAAAGCCGTTGAAGAAACACGTTACTGGAAAGTGTTACGGAGGAGACATCACCCGCAAGAGAAAATTATGGGAGAAACAGAAGGAGGGGAAAAAGAAGATGAAACAGTTTGGAAAGGTGCAGATACCGCAAGAGGCGTTTATAGCGGCGCTGAAGGTGTGACATGAAAGAGACGACGAAAGCAATATTGAGGGAATGGGTCGAGTCGATAATCATAGCGGTAGTATTGGCATTATTTATAAGAACGTTTTTTATCCAGGCTTTTAGGATACCGTCCGGATCCATGAGGAATACTCTGATGGAAGGCGACAAGATAATGGTCAACAAACTTCTTTTCGGCCCCAAGATCCCTTTTACCAATTTTACGTTTCCGTCTATAAGGGAGCCCAGGAGGGGCGACATAGTGGTCTTTGTGTATCCCCAGGACAGAAAGAAGGACTTTATAAAACGCATCATCGCCAGGGGCGGCGAGACGGTCGAAATCTCCAAAGGAAATATACTGATAAACGGCGAACCGATAAAATATCCTCCCGAGGTGACCAAGAGGTATTATTACAACAGAGGATTTTACGGGCAGGAAGGGAAGGCCATAAGGGTCCCTATGGGTAACTATTTTGTGCTGGGTGATAACAGTGACAGTTCAAGGGATTCGCGTTATTGGGGATTTGTGCCCAGGGAGGATATTATAGGAAGGGCCATGTTTATATGGTGGCCGCCGTGGAGGATGCAGATACTGAAATAGGAAATATTATCGGCGTAATTTTTAGTTGACAAAATAATTTGCCCGCGTTATACTTTATTCAGTTCATTAACAAAAATAAACATAGGGAAAACGGTGAAAAGCCGTTGCTGCCCCCGCAACTGTAAGGGAGAGGATAATCTCAGGTCACTGTTCCGATGATGGTCGAGAGAGCCAGCGGAACGGGAAGGCCGGAGTATAAGATTACTCCCGAGCCAGGATACCTAAAATAGGCCTTCGGGGTGAGAGGATATGATATCATAAAATCCCAACCGAGATGGAAGAAGGTTGGGATTTTTTATTTCCCGACCGGACATGCGAAGGTTGGGTTTTTTATTGTATTCTTTAGGGTCGATGGGAGGGTAGATGAAGAAGTGCATCGCAATTTTAATTACTTTATTTATATCTTTAAAAGTCTCGGCCTTTGAAGGCGATGGACCTACGGAAGGCATAGAGCTTCCGGCTATAATGATCACGCCTACAAAGTACGAAGTCCCGACGCGCGGCATACCGTCTTCTTTCACTATCGTATATGAGGACGAGCTGGTCTCGCAGGGCAAGGTTCAGGTAAAGGATATATTGATGGGCGTGCCGGGGCTGCATGTAGTCCAGACAGGCTCATTTGGCTCACCTACCTCCATATTTACCAGGGGTACGGAATCCAGCCACACGCTCGTCATGATAGACGGGGTAAAGGTGTTCGATCCGACGTCGACCAACGGCGCCTTCAATTTTGCAAATCTGACCCTGGATAATATAGAGAGAGTGGAAGTGCTGAGAGGGCCTCACAGCACACTCTATGGCTCCGATGCTATGGGAGGAGTCGTAAACATAATAACAAAGAAGGGGGAAGGCAGACCAAAGGTCTGGAGTTCTTTCGAGGGAGGTTCCTTCTCTACCTTTAAGGAGTCGGCCGGCTCATACGGAGAATTCAAAGGGTTCCATTATTCCGCGGCCTTCTCCCGCTTGGACACAGAAGGCATATCAAAGGCCGATTCCAAATACGATAATGATGAAGAAGACGGTTACGTCAACACGTCTTTTTCGACAAGAATCGATTATGAGCCGTTTGAAAATGTAAGCTGCGGAGGGACGTTCAGGTACACGGACGCCGAGATCGAGATCGACGATGGCGGCGGCTACAATGGGGACGATCCCAATAGAAGAGACCGCGAGCGCGTGGGAACTGTTTCTAGTTACCTGGATTTTGACATGAACGATTGGTGGAGTTTCGGCTTAAAGTGGATGCGGATGCATAACGAAAGATTCGACAAAGACTTTTTAGATGAGTTGGACGCAAATGACTACATCTATAGTAAATATGAAGGCCTGAATACTGCGTGTGAAATCCATAATGTATTCCGCACCGAGGAATACGGTACTTTATCTTGCGGCATCGATTATGATGAACAGGAAAGCGATACGTATTACTTTAACGAGGCGTGGGGGATAATGGCCGATACCCCTAAAAGAAAGAACCATAATGTCGGATATTATGTTCAAAACAGATTGACACTTGGCGAAAGTTTCTATTCTATTATAGGCGTTCGCCTTGATGACCATTCCGAGTTCGGTTTTCACGATACGTACAAGATACATGCCAAATATGTCTTTGACTCCGGCACTAGCGTGAAAGGAGGCTGGTCGACCGGCTTCAAGGCACCTTCCCTATATCAGCTTTACGACCCTACTTATGGTAGTACCGATTTGAGACCCGAGGAGAACGAGACGTATGAATTGGGCGCGGGGCAAAGCCTTTTTGAAGATAAGCTTGAGGTTGAATCGACTTATTTCCGGTCCGAATTGGATGACCTGATAGACTGGGTGTCGGACGGCGGGTGGGGAGGCCAATATCAGAATGTAAACAGAGCCATAATTTGGGGCATAGAGAACGTAGCCAGCTTGAATATTACGGATAAAGTCTATTTTGACTATTCATATACATACCTTGAAACTGAGAATGAAGCTACAAAACAGAGTCTGGATAGAAGACCTCGCCATAAACACACTTTTAATATAAGATGCAAACCGACCGATAAACTGAATGTCAACCTGACATATTTGTATGTAGGAAACAGAAAAGATAACAGTTATACCGGCAATCAGACTATATTGGATGATTATCACAAGGTCGATGTATCCGCCAGATATTTAGTTAACGAATACCTGGAGCTGTTCGGCAGGATAGAGAACCTTCTGGATAAGCACTATCAGGAGGTTGACGGCTACGGTGTTCCGGGCATCTCTTTTTACGGAGGCGGAAAAGTCACGTTTTAGGAATCCTATGGTATAATAAAACATAATGGTATATTATATGAAGAAAGCGGTAATCATAATACTCGCCGTATTGATATGCGCGGGCCCTTCTTTTGCCATGGGAAGAGAGATCCAGCGCATAATATCCCTATCTCCCAGTATAACGGAGATCCTCTATGAGTTGGGGCTCGAAGACAAGGTTGTGGGGGTCACGGACTACTGCATAGTTCCGGATGACGATGCCGGCAAGTCGAGAATCGGCTGCGTCCTTGGCGCGAATTATGAAAAGATACTGCTCCTTGACCCGGATCTTATAATAATACCCGCAGGCTACGACTATGAACTGGTGGATTTATTTAAGGAATCAGGGATCGATTACCTGAATGTCAGCACCGATACTATCGACGGTATATTGCGTTCTATAAGGCAAATAGGGGAAAGGACAGGTCAAGGTAGCCGGGCGCAGGTATTGACAGAGTCAATACAGGCGCGGTTGGACGAGGCCAAGAGAAGGGCGACCGGCAGGCCTTTCAAGAAGATTATGATCGTAGTAGAGAGGGAAGAGGGGTCTTTCGATAATATGTGTATTGCCGGGAGAAATACTTTTTACGACGAAATTTTAGAGATCCTCGGAGCGGCTAACATATGCGGAGAGGGCGGTGTGAGCTATCCCGTAATATCTTCGGAAGCGGTCTTAAGGCTTGAGCCGGACATCATAATAGAGATCTTACCGTATCTAGCTGACAATAAGATAGATACGCGTAGGAAAGAATGGGGTATTCTTAGCCGCGTAAAGGCGGTCAGTGACGGCAATGTTCATATATTCAATCAGGAGTATGCTTGCATACCGGGCCCCAGTTTTGTCAAATTACTTGAAGACTTGGAGAAGGTCATAGAAGGGGACGTTTCTCCTTAACGTAACACTTTGCGGAGTTGGCGGTTATGGCTCATTGCCTGCCGGACATGTCCCCTTAAAAGAAAAGAAGACAAAAACCGGTCGAGATCATTACGCACAATTTTCAATCGCGATTCAATTGAAACGTGCCACAACACATAATCGGAGAAGCGATGGAGACTTTCGCAATAGAACTCAAGAAATTTTCATACTCTTTCGGCAACGGTTATGTCTTAGACTCGCTCGCTTTTAAAATAAAAGCAGGGGAATATGTCTCCGTGGTGGGGCCTAACGGCTCCGGGAAGACCACATTGCTGAAGAATATTGTAGGAATATTAAAGGGTTCGGGCAGTATAAATGTCCTGGGCCGCGATATAGTTCATTATAGCCGCAGGGATCTGGCGAAGAACATAGCCTACGTTCCGCAATCAGACGGCAGGAGTTACCCGTTTCAAGTGCGGGAATTTATCCTTATGAGCAAATACCCTTATCTCAATCCGTTTTCGAGATATGGTTCGAGGTATGAACTTGAAGTCGAGCGAGCCCTCGAGTCTGTTCACATGACGGGTTTTAAGACGAGATTTATGAACATGTTGAGTTCGGGCGAACGTCAGAAGATTATGATATGCGCTTCGTTGGTGCAAAATGCCAAGATACTTCTTCTGGATGAACCGACGACATTTCTGGACCCTAAACACGAGGAAGAAATAAACTCTATTTTGAAAAAGTATAACAGAGAGAAAAAGATCACTATCTTTGCCGTGAGCCATAATATAAACTCCGCCGTTCTTTTAAGCGACCGGATTTTATCCCTTAAAAATGGGAGAGTCGTTTATTGCGGTGAGGCGCGCGGATTTACGGAACAGAGCGTTCTAAGATCGGTGTATGAAAAAGAATTTAAACTGTTTGATCATCCCGAAAAAGGGGTAAAGATGGTTCTTCCGGAGGCGGTGGATTGAGCGAGAGAAATAAAAAATCGGTCATTATCGCGCTGTTGATCGCGAGTATCGCGGCATTATTCGTCGTTCCGTTGTTGGGGATTAGCGACATACCGATAAAGGTCTTACTGGAAAGAAGCGTCGAAGACAAAAATTATTCCATATATTGGAATATTCGGTTGCCCAGAGCGCTACTTGCATTCATGGTAGGAGCCATCCTTTCGCTCTGTGGAATGGTATATCAGGCGATCTTTAGAAACCCTCTTACCACACCGTTTACTCTCGGCATATCAAGCGGCGCTGCATTCGGCGCCGTTGCCTTTATTATCTTCGGGTCGGAGATAGCATTTTTAGGCCTCGCAAAGACTTATCTATCCGCATTTTTAGGCGCTATTTTGTCAGTACTGCTTTTGTATCTTCTGATGCGTATCAAAGGAGGGTTCTCTACCTTCATCATGCTTCTGGCCGGTGTCGCCATCAATTTTATCTTCTCCAGCCTTATTCTCTTTCTTCAGTATATAGCCGATTATACAAAGGTATTTCACACGTACCGCTGGCTTATGGGCAATCTCGGGACTTACGGGTTCGAAAAGACAGCCACCCTATTTCCTTTTTTCATAATAGGTTCTTTCGTTATTTTAGTTTTCAATAAGGAACTCAATCTCATGCTGTTGGGGGAGGACTTGGCTGTCTCCAGGGGGCTGGATACGGATAGATTCAAATTATTTATGTTCTTGTTATGTTCGGTCATGGTCGGGGCAAGTGTATCTTTGTGCGGCATAATAGGATTTGTCGGCATGGTAGCACCGCATATCTCAAGACTTATTATCGGCTCCAACCACAGATATCTGGCGCCAGCCAGCCTTCTATTCGGCGGATGCTTCATGGTCATATGCGATCTAATATCGCGAAAGATCGTCCCCCCGTCGGAGATACCGATCGGCATTATAACGGCTCTGCTGGGAGGGCCGTTATTTATCTGGCTGCTTATCAGAAGGGGCAGCAATATGATGTCTTTTTGAGTTAAAGGACTAGAAACTCTATAAAAAATATGAATAAGAATATCATCCTTTCTTGGAGCGGTGGCAAAGACAGCGCTTTTTGTCTTTATAAGATTTCAAGGGACGCAATCTATAAAGTAAGGGCTATATTGACCACCGTATCAAAGGACCATGAGAGAATCAGTATGCACGGCGTAAGGACGGAACTATTGAGAATACAGGCAGAGCGGCTGGACCTTCCGCTTGAAATCGTCTATATTCCAAAAAATTCCTCGCAGGAAGAATATGAAGATGCCATGGAGAGAGTTCTGCTGAGATATAAGCGCGACGGCATCGACGATGTTGCTTTTGGAGATATATTTCTGGAAGATGTCAGGCGCAATAGAACGGAGAACCTTTCCAAACTGGATATGAACGCAATATTTCCTCTCTGGGGATGCGATACGCGCGATACCGCCCAGGAGCTCATAAATGCGGGTTTCAGATCCGTTATAACGTGCGTGGACCTGAAGGTGCTCAACGGAAGCTTCAGCGGCAGAATTTACGATGAACAATTTTTAAAAGACCTGCCGGCCGGCGTAGACCCGTGCGGAGAAAACGGGGAATTTCACTCTTTTGTATTTGACGGACCTATTTTTAGGCGAAAGATCGATTTTAAAAAAGGGCGAAAGTTTATAAGGCGTAAACAGTTTTTTTATTGCGATTTATTATCGGCAAGTTAGTATTTCATATGCGCCGTCGACATAGTCGCTCGCCCCGAACTTGACAATAGAACGATTATATGTTAAACTTTTAATGCGAGGTGAAAACATGATAACGAGGATAGGGATAGTTGCTGGTGAAATATGGCAGCTTTTGGAATCTAACGAAAATATGACATTAAGTGAGATAAAAACCAAGCTTGACAAGCCCGAATACCTAATTCTCATGAGTCTGGGCTGGTTATCCCGCGAAGGTCATGTTTTGGTAAATCAGGATAAAAATCAATTCGTCGTAAGTCTCAGGAGAAAGAAAGACCTGGAGGCAGTCAAAGAGTAAGAATCTTTGCGTTTAGTTATCGATTGACCTGTCATAGAGGCGAAGTAAAATAATATACTTCGCCTTTTTTAAAAAACACGGCGTTTCTGAGGAGAGGAACCTTTTCTCAAACAAGAGTACGATATGTTTCAAGAGATAGCGTCAAAGACGAGCGTGCTGTTTATAGTTCTTCTGATAGGCGCGGCGGCAAGGTATAAAAAGATATTGGATGAGGCTTCAACGAGGACATTGGCCAATTTAGTTCTGGTTGTGGCGCTCCCTTTTTTATATTTCCATTCTCTATCTACGAAGTTCACGGCTGAACTCTTGAATACGATTTGGGTTTTGCCCGTCTTTGCCCTGGCGCTCGTTAGCTTGGGTTATGCAATAGCCAAGGTCCTGTCGGGTTTTATCGATCTTCCGGCTTCGAGTAAAGCCACTTTTGTCTACCTGGCCACTTTTACGAACTGCGGTTTTTTAGCCATTCCTATTGCTAATGCCCTTTATGGCCCCGACGGAATAATCAGAGTTGTTTTTTTCAACGTAGGCTTTAATCTTTTATATTGGACGCTCGGCGTTCGGACCTTGAGGACCGCTAATAAGTCATCCGGTTCTTCCTATGGCGGTAGGTTTGCGCTGGCAGGGAATCTGATAAATGGAGGCACTATTGGGCTTCTGTGCGGCATAGGCGTCGGCCTTATGTCGATAAGGCTGCCGTCTTTCTTGATGGATTCGGCCAACATAATCGGATCCGCCACTATACCGCTGGCCCTTTTGGTCGTGGGTTCAATAATGTCAAAGTGCGACATGTCGAAGTTTCGTCAGTATCGACGTAGTGTCATCTTGATTACGGTATGCAGGCTCTTAGTAGTGCCTTGTTTGGCGTTATTTATTTCTTCCCTTTTCAAAGACTTGGCGCCGTTGTCGCGGGCCATAATAGTATTGCAATCCGCTATGCCTTCGGCGTCTACGACGCCCATATTCGTATCCAGGTTCGGAGGCGATATGGAACTTGCCAGCGTAGGAGTTTTTGCGACTACGATGTGCAGCATCATTACAGTTCCGTTTTTTATTTCTTTACTTTAACTGAGCATCGATCCGCCTATAGCCGAATACAACCCATTTATGCCGGACAAAAGTTGTTATCCCGGAGAGCACAAACATCTTGCTATTCCGCCATTCCTTTGATATAATTTCTATCAAATTTAGAT
>JAFGFD010000050.1 GCA_016931215.1 Candidatus Omnitrophota bacterium | reverse complement strand
TTGGCGTCAACAGGTATTTCTTTTACAGCGGTAGATAACACCATTACCAAGGTCAATGAAATATCATTTGAAGTCGACATTGATAAAGGTGACATACTTTCCCAAGCCCTAGCCCATTATGCGATGGGCATTCTTTATGACCATAACGACAACATAGACGAGGCCATAGAGGAATTTAAGAAGGCGTTGAAACTGGACCCAAATGCCAAGGCGATCCATGTGCGCCTGGGATCGGATTATTTGATGATCGGCAAGACCGAAGAGGCGATGAACGAATTCGAGAAGGCAGAACGCCTCGATCCGGAAGGCGCAGATACGAAATTTCTTAAGGCGCTTACGCTTACCATGATGAAAGACTTCGACGGAGCCGCCTCTGAATATAATAAGATAATCGAAAAAGACCCCAGCAATCTCAGAGCCTTGAGCTCTCTCGCCGATCTCTACGTCCTTCAGGAAAAGATGAAAGAGGCCGCGTCGATTTATGAAAAATTACTGGAGACGGATGAGGGGAAAAATCCTTTGATCTATTTCAACTTGGGCGTGATTTACACAAGGATCGAAGATCTTGATAAGGCGGAGCAATATTTCAAGAACGCTTTAGAGCTTGGACCGGATTATATAGAGGCATATATCGCGCTTGCCGTTCTCCATGAGAGCAAACAGGATTATAAGAACGCGATTCTCAATTATGAAGAGGCGCTTAAGAGAAATCCCATGAACCGCAGGCTGCATCAGCACCTAGCCGCGATATACTTTGAGGCGGGTAACGTTGAAGAGTCGATAAATACTTATGAATTTGCGATCAACCTTGACGCGAAAGACCCCGATTCTTATATAGACCTGGCGTATGTCTACGTCAAAGAGGAGAAGCTCGAAAAGGCATTGGATGTTCTTGAAAGGGCCCTTACGGCGGATGTGAGGGACAGGGAGAAGGTGCATCTCGCGATCGGTTATATATTCTCGATCGATAAACAGTATGAAAAGTCCATCAACCAGTACAAGAAAGTAATAGAGAATAATCAAAAGAGTAAAAGAGCTCACTTCTTATTGGGAGCGGCTTATGAAAAAGCAGGCATGTGGAATGAGGCTATCAGCGAGTTTAAGACCGTATTAGAACTCGAGCCTGATAACGCGGAGACATGCAACTATCTTGGTTATATGTATGCCGAAAAGGGTATCAATTTAGATGAGGCCCTTTCTTTGATAAAAAAGGCGCTCGAATTCGATCCTGAAAACGGTGCATATGTCGACAGTCTGGGATGGGTGTATTTTAAAAAGGGGATGCTCAACGAGGCTCTCGCCCAGCTTGAAAAGGCAGTGGAGCTAAACGGCGAAGATGCTATTATAAGAGACCATCTCGGAGATATATATTACAGAAAAGGCATGAAGGATAAAGCAGTTTTGGAGTGGAGAAAATCACTTGAGTTGGATAACGCTCAGGAAGAGGTAAAGAAGAAGCTGAAGAAAGCCGAAAAGGAATGAGATGGAGAGACCCGATGTAAAAGTGTTGCAGGAGAAATCCAGGGAATTGAGAAAGACCGTACTTAAGATGCTGGCAAACGCGGGATCGGGCCATACGGGGGGCTCACTTTCCCTGATAGAAATCCTCGTGAGTCTTTATATGTATAAGTTGAGGCATGATCCTAAAAATCCGAAGTGGGAAGGTCGCGACAGGCTTGTGCTTTCTAAAGGCCACGGTTGTTCCGCATTATATGCCGTATTGTCCGAAGTCGGATATTTTCCCAAAAGCGAACTCATGACTTTTAGAAAATTTGGCACGCGTCTGCAAGGTCATCCCCAACTTGGTCTTCCGGGAGTAGAGGCCTCGACGGGTTCGCTAGGACAAGGTTTATCCATAGCCAACGGCATGGCTTTGGCTATGCGGATAGATAAAAGTGACGCGAGGGTGTATTGCGTCATGGGAGACGGCGAGTTGAACGAAGGTCAAGTATGGGAAGCGGCCATGACGGCGGCGCATTATAAATTGGGCAGCATGTGCGGCATCGTCGATTTCAACAAGATTCAAATAGACGGTTGGTGCAAAGATACCATGAACATGGAGCCGCTGGGAGATAAGTGGCGTTCTTTCGGTTGGAACGTATTGGAATGCGACGGACACGATTTCGGGCAATTGATGAATGCCTTGGATGATGCGGCCGATTTTGAAGGCGCGCCGTCGGTGATCTTGGCGCATACTATAAAGGGCAAAGGGGTATCATTCATGGAGAATGATGCAAAATGGCATGGCATTGCGCCAAAACAGGACGAGTTGGAGAAAGCGTTAAGGGAGATAGATGGACAAGGTCGATAAAGATTTGAAAGTTGACGCTACAAGAAACGGTTTCGGCAAAGGCCTTTTGGAATTGGGAAGGACAAATAAGAGAGTCGTTACCCTTAGCGCGGACCTTACGGACTCTACGAGAGCGGGATGGTTTAAAAAGGAGTTTCCCGAACGATTTTTCAGTTTTGGAGTCGCAGAACAGGACATGATAAGTTCGGCTGCTGGGTTTGCCCTAAGCGGAAAGATTCCGTTCGCCTGCACCTTTGGCGTATTCGCTGCGGGTAGGGCGTGGGATCAGGTAAGGGTCTCGGTCGATTATATGAATTTGAACGTAAAGATAGTAGGTACTCACGGTGGCATATCAGTCGGTGAGGACGGCCACACACACCAGGCCCTGGAAGAGATCACGCTCATGAGAGTCCTGCCGAACATGACTGTGATAGTTCCTTGCGATTCGATTGAAGCGAAAAAGGCCGCCATAAAATCGGCCGAATGGAACGGCCCCGTTTATATGAGGCTCGGCCGCAGCAACTCTCCTATGATTACGAAAGAGGACGATGAATTTCAAATTGGCAAAGGCGTGGTCGTGGGTAAAGGCGAAGATTTGACGATAGTGGCATGCGGGCAGATGGTATACGAGGCACTGAAGGCCAGAGCGATATTGGCCGAAGAGAAGATAAGTGCCCGAGTTATAAATTTACATACGTTAAAACCCGTTGATGAAAAGATATTGATAAAAGCCGCAAATGAGACAGGCGCTATAATTACAGTTGAAGAGCATTCCGTGTATGGCGGCTTGGGTGGAGTTGTGAGCGAGGTGGTATCTCAAAATTCACCTGTTCCGGTTAAAATTATGGGTATGAGCTGCTGCGGACAGTCAGGTACTCCGGAAGAGCTGTTTTCTTGTTTCAATCTGCTGGCGAAAGACGTAGCAAAGTGCGCCAAGGCGATTTTGAAAAAGAAGAAAAAAAGATAAATATTTTTTGGTTATATCCGGTATAATATCTTGTAACTATAAAAAAATTTATTGAAAAGCAACTTTTGGTTAGCGTAATTATGCAACATATTGATCTGTTATCACCGGCGAAAATTAATCTATACTTGGATGTGCTAAGAAGACGCAGCGATGGTTATCACGATATCGTAACCGTTTTTGAAAAGATAGACTTATGCGACCGCCTTACATTTGATCTTAGTGATAAAGGTTTAGAGGTAACTACAAATACCTCTGAACTTTCCTGCGACGAAAAGAATCTGGTGTTCAAGGCATCTTCTCTGCTTATGGATACGTATGGAATTGAAAAAGGCGCCAGGATTCATATTGACAAGAGGATACCCATAGCTGCAGGTCTAGGCGGCGGGTCGAGCAACGCGGCTACCGCGTTATTGGGCCTATGTAGGCTTTGGAATATTACAATAAAATACGAAGAATTGATAGAATTGGGAAAAAAAATGGGGGCTGATGTCCCTTTTTTTATTTCTAACAATGCATATGCGATAGGTCGCGGCAGAGGCGATGATATTATGGCGCTCGAATCATCGTTGGCGATATGGCACCTTATCATATACTCATCCATAAAGGTGTTGACAAAGGATATTTATAAGGAAGCAACTTTGAACTTGACAGCAAAAAAGCCCGATGTTAGAATACTACTCCGCGCAATTGAACAGGGTGATCTTCATGGACTTAAAACGCATTTATATAATTCACTGGAACCCATTGTTGCAAAAAAAGTTGCGGATATTGGCAGGATAAAAAAATTTATAAAAAATGAGGGATACAACGGAATGATGGTGACCGGCAGCGGTCCCACGATTTTTGTTTTGACTTTGAATAGAAAGGAGGCCGAGGGCTTAAAAGACAAGGTAGACGATTTTCTTGCCTCAGAACTAGGCAAGGATGACTGGAAGATTTTCGTTGCTAAGACAATCGAGCAACATAAACAACCAGGTATATGAGTGCAGAAAGGAGAAAATTTCAAATGGAGATAACTGAAGTAAGAATTTTTCCGAGAGAGAGTGAAGATCGTAAGTTAAAAGCTTACGCAACGATAACTATAGATAATTCGTTTGTTGTAAGAAACGTTAAAGTAATAGAAGGTAATAAGGGGCTATTTGTGGCCATGCCGTCAAGAAAACTCAGGGAAGCGTGCCCCAAATGCAGATATAAGAACCCGATTAGAAGCAAGTATTGCAATCAATGCGGTTCTTCTCTTCCGCAGCAGGAGAGAAGGTTCGAGGATACAAAAGATTCGCGGCAATCCGGCCACAGGGATATCGCACATCCGATAACGCCCGAATGCAGGGAATACATACAGGGCAAGGTGCTGGACGCCTATCAAGAGGAGATTAAGAAGAGCGGTAAGCCCGGCGCCGCGCCGAAGAAGAGCTCCATGTTTGAAAAGCCGGAAGCCGGTGGCACGCCTGCGCACGTCGAAGAAGACGTTGACGAGGACTTTGAGGGAGACCTGGAGCTTTAAAAGATAGGTTTACGGTCAATGGGGCACAAGAGCACCAGGTTACCATGGACACAAGAAAGATATGGTTTAGCGTATAGCGTTTAGCGGATAGGGATTTAGTTTTTGTTTTTTACTATCGACTATAGTCTGTCGACTGTGGACTAAGCCAGAATTATGACATATTGTGTTGCCGGATGGTGAAATTGGTATCACACCGCCCTTTGGAGGCGAGATCCTAGGTTCGAGTCCTAGTCCGGCAACCAATGTTGACAACTATCCGAAACAGAAACTATTTCGGATATTAGAAAAATATGAAAACGAAACATAAAATTATTATAGGTGATTCAAGACGAATGGAGGAAATATCCGATTCTTCTCTTCATCTGGTCGTTACATCGCCACCTTATTGGCAGCTCAAGGATTATGGTAACTCCGAACAAATAGGCTATAATCACACCTATGAGGAATATATCAATAATCTTAATTTAGTTTGGTCTGAGTGTTATAGGGTTTTAGAGGATGGCTGTCGGCTTTGTGTAAACATCGGAGATCAATTTGCCCGTGCGGTATATTATGGGCGATACAAGATCATTCCCATTAGGACTGAGATAATAAAATTTTGCGAAACAATAGGTTTTGATTACATGGGAGCTATTATATGGCAGAAGGTCACTACGTGTAACACAACTGGCGGCGCTACGGTTATGGGTTCCTTTCCGTATCCCAGAAATGGCATTTTGAAATTGGATTATGAGTTTATTTTAATTTTCAAAAAGCAGGGTGTTACAAAACCAGTTAGCAGTGAAATACGTGGAAAGTCGAAAATGACCACAGAGGAGTGGAATCAATATTTTTCCGGTCACTGGAATTTTGCAGGAGAAAAACAGGATAAGCATTTGGCGATGTTTCCCGAAGAATTACCAAGGCGACTTATAAAGATGTTTACATTTGTCGGCGATACTGTTCTCGATCCTTTTTTGGGTAGTGGGACAACAACGTTAGCCGCCAAAAATCTTAACAGAAATTCTATTGGATATGAAATCAATACCAATTTTTTGTCCGCCATAAAAGAGCGAACTGGGTGCGCTCAAAATTTATTTATTGACGATGTAAAATTTGAAATATCGACCCAAGAAAAGAAAACGGCAAATTTTGAAGAGAAAATTATGAAATTGCCATATATTTTTAGGGATCCCATTAAGTTTGATAAAAAAACAGACCCCAAGAAGTTGCAATTTGGTTCAAAAATAGACCAAAATGGTGGGCAACGAGAGGAATATTTCACTGTTAAAGAAGTAGTGAGCCCAGAGGTTTTGAAATTAAACAATGGCTTAACCGTGAGATTGCTGGGTATCAAACAAGATACGATAAGAAACGGGCAGGCAACGGAATTTCTAATCCATAAAACACAGGGGCAAAAGGTATTTCTAAAATATGATCAGATTAAATATGATTCTGAAAATAGACTAATGTGTTATTTATATCTTAAAAATAAGACTTTTGTGAACGCTCATCTTATCAAAGAAGGCCTTGCGCTTGTTGACACCGATACGACGTTCAAATATAAAGAAAAATTTATAGTACTACAAAACCTGGAGCACGCCCATCATGAAAAATAAAAAATATTCAAAAGATTTCGGAAAAAAAGAAAAAGTGCTCAACTATGCTTGCCAGACATATCAATTGTCTCGACCTGATAAGGTAGGTGCGGTAATGGCTCTTATCCGTGAATGTCAGCCCAAGTCTATATTGGAGTGGGAAAAATGGTATTTTGAAAAGGCGTATACGGATGGAAAAAATCCAGTAAAAATTACAAAAGAAGTTTTACATGAGCTTGGCGAAAGACTTTATGTGAAAATAACAGCGATCGTCATTCCGGAGTGGCAAGATGCTTTTAAGAATTTGACCCTGCAGGATTGTATCGACTATATTTGCAATCTTACAATTCAGAGAACATTTGATGGTTTTATCCGTGAGAAATCGGTTGTTACCGATAATATTGCAAAAAAATTTCCCGAAGTAAAATTTGTTGAATCTGATCCAGAGCTTGATCACGCAGGAGATATTGATTACTTAGGATATGTGGGGAAGAAGGCATTTGGGATTCAAATCAAGCCAGTAACAGCTAAAGCGAACTTCGGTAATTATTCAGCCACTGAAAGAATGAAGGCAAGTTTTCGAGATTTTGAAGCAAAATATGGCGGTAAGGTTTTTGTCGTTTTTAGCATTGATGACGAGATAAAAAATACGGATGTGCTTAAAGAAATCAAGAAAGAGATAAACCATTTGAAAAAAGGATAGAGGGCGACTTCGTATCCAATTTGATAAATCCGCCCCTTCCTTTACGTATATTCATTCTCACAACTAATTGTATTACTTGAGGTTGGGGACTTCGGCTGGCGACAACTCTGGGCAACCAACTTAGATAAAGGACTCGAAACGAGCGAACGCGCGACTTTTTAAAAGAGCACAAGAGCACAGGTAAATAATAACGGTTATCGATTTGTGGAGGAAAGTCACCGTTAACCGTACACCGTAAACCATTAACCGATTTTAAGAACTGAAAAGCGATAATTATGGATAAATGTTCATTTTGCGGTAAGACAAAAAATGAGGCGCATCGGTTTTTTAAAGGCCAATCGGGTACTATATGCGAGGTGTGCGTCCGTTTGTGCAATAGGATTCTGACAAAAGATGAATTCGTAAAGCATAAAAACAAAGACGAGGAGATCCTGCCTTTAAAAGAATTGCCTAAACCAGCTGACATAAAACAAAAACTGGATACCTTCGTAATAGGACAGGAGAGGGCAAAAAAGCAGCTGTCGGTGTGCGTCTATAACCATTACAAGAGAATAATCGCCAATAGGGACACAAAAGATTTGGAATTTGAGAAATCTAACGTTCTTCTTATAGGGCCGACGGGCTCCGGTAAGACGTTGTTGGCAAGGACGCTTGCGAGGATACTTGATGTGCCGTTTGCCATCAGCGATGCTACCACGCTTACGCAAGCAGGTTATGTCGGGGAGGATGTGGAGAACGTAATCTTGAGACTTTTGCAAGCGGCGGATTATGACAAGAAGAGAGCGGAATTGGGCATAGTCTACATAGACGAGATAGACAAGATAGGAAAGACTCAGGAAAACGTCTCGATTACGCGCGACGTATCGGGAGAAGGTGTTCAACAGGCTCTCCTGAAGATTCTGGAGGGTACGATAGCGAATGTTCCTCCGACCGGAGGCAGGAAGCATCCACAGCAGGAATACATCCAGGTCAATACGACAAATATACTTTTTATATGCGGGGGTACGTTCAATAATATCGACAAGATAATAGAGCGGCGCATCGCCAATAAATCGATAGGATTCAATTATAGCCTTGAAAAAAACGATAAGAGGGACATATCCAAAATACTTTCTGAAGTGGAGCCAGAAGATATCCTGAAATTCGGCATGATACCCGAATTTGTGGGACGTTTTCCTATAGTAACTACTTTGGACCCGCTTACCAAAGATGACATGGTAGACATACTGCTCAAGCCGAAAAATGCGATTATAGAGCAATATAAAAAGTTTTTTGAGATGGAAGGAGTGAAACTCACTTTTCGACAAAATGCCCTTGAGGCAATCGCCGAAGAGGCCATTAAGAAAAATACTGGCGCGCGGGCATTGCGTTCCATAGTCGAAGAGGTTATGCTCGAGACTATGTACGAATTGCCGTCTTACGAAGATGTGTCGGAGTGCATAGTAAATAAGGTTGCGATTGATAAAAGGACGAAACCGGTACTTTTAAGAAAAAGTAAGAGGAAGATTGCATAAAGGCGGTGCTTATGGGCAAGAGCAAAAATATGGCTTGTATAATCCTTGCGGCCGGCCGCGGGACGCGGTTGAAATCGGATTCACCCAAGGTACTCCATAGGATCTCCGGCAAGACCATGATAGAATATATCATGGAGTTGATAAAGCCGTTCGGATTTAAACCGGTTGTGGTCATCGTCGGGTATAAGGGTGATGAAGTCGCTAAGCTCACTAAAGATGCTAAAGTGGTCTACCAGAAGCAACTTCTCGGTTCGGCAGATGCCGTCAGGAAAGCCGAGAAGGCACTGAAGGGTTTCGGCGGGAATACCCTGATTTTATACGGAGACGCCCCGCTTATTACGCGGGAAACACTGAAGAAGCTTATCTATCGACACAAAACGACAGGGGCATCCTGCACGCTTTTGACCGCTCGCATGGAAGACCCGCGGGAGTACGGGCGAATATTGAGAAACGCTAACGGAGACGTGGAGAATATAGTGGAGGAGACCGAGGTCCCACTTTATGACAGGGCGATGAACGAAGTCAATGTGGGCCCTTGCTGCTTCGACGTCAAGGCTCTATTCGGAGCACTCGACAAGGTCAAGATCAATGCCAGGAAAAAAGAATTTTATTTGACAGATGTAGTGAGCATATTGAGCATGGATGGTAAAAAGATAGAGTCTTCACCTCTTGATTGTATAGAGGAGGCCCTGGGCATAAATTCCAGAGGAGACCTGGCGATGGCCGAGAAGACTGTTCGAGAAAGAGCAATCAATAAATTTTTGGACAACGGTGTTACAATCATCGATCCTAAGAATACTTACATAGACGTTGATTGCCGGATAGGTAAAGATACGATAATATATCCCAATGTCGTTATCTCCGGCGGCGTGAAGATAGGAGAAAATTGTGTCATAGGGCCTTTTTCCAGGATCAGACCCGGCACCGTTCTTTCGGATCGAGTCGAGATAGGGAATTTCGTAGAGTTAACGCGCAGCACCGTCGGTAGCGATACGAAGATCAAACATCTTTCGTACATAGGAGATGCCGTGATAGGCAAGGATGTAAATATAGGTGCCGGCACAATAACGGCTAATTACGACGGTAAGGTAAAGAATAAGACCGTGATTAAGGACAAGGCATTCGTAGGAAGCGGCTCTATTTTCGTGGCGCCGGTCACCGTCGGAAAAGGCGTCGTAACCGGAGCAGGCGCGGTTGTGACGAAAAATACTAAGATGCCGGATGGGTCTGTATTTGTAGGTATACCCGCCAGACTTTTGAAAAAGAAGTAACTTTTTAACAATTAAGGAGCTGACATGAAGAGAGGCCAAATGTTGGTGTTTGCCGGAAACTCAAACAGGGAATTGAGCGAGGAGATTTGTAGTAATCTTGGCTTGCCGCTTGGCGATGCACTTGTCGATAAATTCAGCGAGGGGGAGATAAAAGTAAAGATCAATGATGATGTCAGAGGAAGGGATGTCTTTATCATCCAATCCGTTTGTCCGCCGGTCAATGACAATCTTATGGAACTCCTTATTTTGATAGATGCCATACGAAGGGCGAGTGCGCAAAGGATTACGGCGGTCATACCGTATTATGGATATGCGAGGCAAGACAGAAAAGATAAACCCCGAGTGCCTATTACTGCCAAACTCGTGGCAAATCTTATTACGGCTGCCGGTGCCAATAGGGTGCTTACCATTGACTTACATGCGGGCCAGATTCAGGGATTCTTCGATATCCCATTGGATCATCTATTTGCCGTTAGAGTAATTACAGATTATCTTGAGACCAAAAACATCAAGGATCTGGTTGTAGTTTCGCCTGACGTAGGCGGCATCAAGATGGCCCGGGCCTACGCAAAGAAATTGAATGCTGGGTTGGCCGTGGTAGATAAAAGAAGGGTTGACGACCAGAAGACGGAAGTGATGTTCATAATGGGCGAGGTAAAAGGCAAAAACACATTGATTGTCGACGACATTGTCGCCACGGCAGGATCGTTGGTCGAAGCGAGCGCGGCTTTGGAAAAACACGGCGCCAAGGATATATACGCCGCTATTACGCATCCTATACTGTCAGGTCCGGCTATGTCCAGGGTGGGAAAGTCAAACATTAAAAAGATTATCGTGACGAATACAATACCTATCTCCAAAGAGAAGAAGATCGCTAAAATAGAAGTCCTTTCAGTGGGGCAGCTTCTCGCGGATGCCATCAATAGGATACATAACGAAGAATCGATAAGCGTTTTATTCAATAATTATGAAAGATTGGGATAAGAGTCAACATATTACACGAAACCGTAACGCGAGGATAAAAAATAATATAGTGAAGGAGTAAAGAAAATATGGAACAAATACAGCTTAAGGCGGAGGTACGCCAGGAAGTAGGGAAGAAGTTTACAAAAAACGTCAGAAATCAGGGTAATGTCCCTGCTATTGTGTACAGAGGCGGGAAGAAGACGATACACGTTGCTATATCGGAAAGAGAATTTATTCACGCACTCCATACCAAAGCGGGCGAAAACGTCCTAATCAATCTCAATATAGTCGATGCAACCAGGGCCAAAGAGTCCAAGAAGGACAAAGAGCGAGTGGTTATCATCAAAGAGGTACAAAGCCATCCGATAAAAGGGCAGATATTACACGTAGATTTCCAGGAGATTTCACTTACGGAGAAGATAACGGTCAACGTCCCATTAGAGACTAGAGGCGAGGCAGAGGGGGTTGTGAAAGAAGAGGGTGTTTTGGAACATATCCTTTGGGAGCTTAAGGTGGAATGTCTCCCCACGGATATTCCCGAAAAGATCGTGGTCGATGTTACGAATATGAAGATAGGGGATTCGATCCTTGTAAAGGACATTACGCCGCCTCAGGGCGTAAAATTTCTTGACGATATGGAACACGCCGTGATTTCGGTTGTGCCGCCTCATGAGGAAAAAGTCGAAGAGGCTGCCGAAGAGGTCACCGAGCCGGAACTGATACGCGAGAAGAAAGAAGAAGAAGGCGAAGAGGAAGCGGCCGAAGGAGAGAAGGCCGAAACAAAGCCTCAAGCCGATAGCAAGAAACAAGAAGGCAAAAAGGAAGATAAGAAATAACTCAGACCATGAAATTGATAGTCGGACTGGGTAATCCCGGTGATAAGTACGGAGATACAAGACACAATGTAGGGGCTTCGGTGGCCGGAGATTTTGCCGAACACCACGCCATATCTTTACGGAGACGTAAATATAAATCCTTCTTCGGCGAAGGGCGGGTCAGCGGTGAAGAGTTAATTATTATATTGCCTCTTACTTATATGAATCTTTCGGGAGAGGCCGTAAGTTCGGTAATAAAGGATAAGGAGATAGATCTTTCCAATACCCTAATCATATGCGATGATGCCGATTTGCAGCTTGGCGATATAAGGCTTAGGGCGAAAGGCTCTGACGGCGGGCATAAAGGCTTACGTTCCATAATTTATCATCTAGGAAGCGATGATTTCCCGAGATTGAGAATAGGGATAGGTAGGGACGCGGACCTGAGGGGCCATGTTCTTAGGCCTTTCAAGAAGGGTGAACTCAGGCTTATGGCGGAGGTAAAGGAGAGGTCGGTCGGTGCCGTAGAATGTTGGATCCAGCATGGAATAGCACCTGCTATGAACCTTTACAATACGCGTTCGCGAAGCGGAGATTAATCTTGCCCAAAGCAAGCGTCTATGATAAGATAATTTTGTTAATATTAAAATGAGGCTATTAGCTTAAGGAGGAGAGACAATTGAATCAGTACGAGGGAATAATAATCTTTAAGGGGGATTTGCAGGATAAACAGCTTGAAGAAGAATGCGCTAAAGTGGAAGACCTGATAAAAAAACACGACGGTAAGATTGAAAAATCTGAAAGATGGGGAAAGAAAGCCCTTTCGTATGAAATAAAAAAATTTCGTGACGGGTTTTTCCTGTATGTATTCTTTGAGGCCATGGCCGAGTCCATAAAACCTTTGACGGATGTACTTAGGCTTGACGGTAATATTCTGAGAGCCCAGATATTGAAGAAAGAAAAATAGGTTTTATATATCTAATTATATCGATAGAGCGTGGTCTGACGTATTTATGCGCGCATGGTGTAATGTAAAAAAAGCGGTGGTGAGATATGGCTAATTTGAACAAAGTTCTCCTAATCGGAAATTTGACAAGGGATCCTGAATTGAGGTATGTTCCGAGCGGAACAGCCGTTGTCAATTTCAATTTGGCAACCAACAGGTTTTATGTAACCTCCAGCGGCGAGAAGAAACAGGAGACATGTTACGTAAGGGTGATTGTCTGGGGTAAGGTTGCCGAGACTTGCGGCGAGTACCTGTCAAAAGGCAGTCCCGTCTTCGTGGAAGGCAGACTCCAATATCGCTCCTGGGACGGGGCGAACGGAGAAAAGAGAAGCACTCTCGAAGTAAGGGCCGAAAGGGTGCAGTTTTTAGGCAGGGGAGGCAAGCAGAAAGAAACTGCTTCCGAGGAAAAGATGGGCGCGCAGAATGTAGAGGATATAAATTTAGACGCCGAGCCGAATGAACCTGATTTGGGAGGCAAGGTAAACAACGAAGACAAGATCCCCTTTTAAACACATACACCTGAAATATCAGATTAATCGAAGAGAGATATAGGTTACGCAAAAGGAGAGAGTAAGCAATATGGCAGAGTTTAAAAGAAAACCGAGAATGAAAGGCAAGAAGAGATCATCGTTCGCTTTTAGAAAGAAGGTATGCAGATTTTGCCAGGAGAAGAGAACGATGATAGATTATAAAGATGTGGGACGACTGCATAAATTTACGACTGAAAAAGGTAAGATTATACCGTCGCGGATATCAGGGAATTGCGCTAAGCACCAACGGCAGTTGGCCCGTGCTATAAAGAAGGCGCGCGCAATAGCGCTTTTGCCGTATGTAACGGAATAAATTAAGTTGTCAGACTTCAGTTTTCAGTTATCAAGGTAAATTGAATTTTGTATTTCGTCTATTGACTGTAGACTATAGACTCATATAAGGAGATTCTAAATAATGAAAGTAATATTGTTGGATGATATTGATAAACTTGGAAAATTGGGGGATGTTGTTCAAGTGGAAAAAGGGTACGCACGCAACTTCCTCTTCCCCAGAAATCTGGCGGTGGAAGCGCTCGATAAGAACCTTAAGATTCTTGAGATAAGGAAGAGAAAAAAGGCCGAGCAACTTGCCAAGGAGAAGGCTGAAATGCAGGCTTTGGCGGATAGAATAAGCTCCACTTCAATAACGGTCGCCATGGCTGCCGGCGAAGAGGATAAATTATTCGGCTCCGTTACAGCAGATCATATTGCAGAGGCCTTTAAAGTGGAGGGTATCGAGATAGACAGAAAGAAGATATCCCTCACCGAATCCATACGTAAACTGGGCGTTTACCCAATCGAAATAAAATTGCATCCTGAAATTACGGCAACTACAAAAGTATGGGTAGTGAAAAAATAGTTTGACACCCATAGTATACCCGTAACTATTTCTAATATGGCAGATAATAGCATCTCTACCAAGAGTTTACCTATAGAGAAGATACCA
>JAFGFD010000049.1 GCA_016931215.1 Candidatus Omnitrophota bacterium | reverse complement strand
GAGCAAATAAGACCACCTCATGGCCTATCTCTGTAAGACCTTCCACGAGATTATAGACTACGAGTTCTATCCCGCCATATCGTGACGGAGGTATAGGAATCCAAGGTGGAGCAATAACGGCAATCTTCATAATCCCTCCCAGTTACTTAAGATTTAATAATATTCTCCTGTGCATGCGGAAAGAACCTCCTGCCTTGACAATACTCCGACAACCGTCTTCCCCCTCAGAACAGGCAGCATACGAAACGGCCTCTCGGTAAAAATACGTATGGCTATCTCAATGTGATCGTCTTCCTTTACGTATTCCACGCTTTTGTTCATGATATCCTTTGCTTTCAACTTCGAGAGATCCGAATCCGTAACCTTCAATATATCCTGCTCAGATACAATACCTTGCAGCTGGCTGCTACTGTCTATTATCGGGACGCTGCTTATATTGTGATCTACCAGAAAATGGCTGATGCGGCGCACGGGTGTATCTTCGTTTGCCGAGATGAAGCTGTCCTTCCTCATAATATCCCTTACCCGTCTCATGTGAATATCCCTCGCTTTCCGTTTGAATTCATAAATTTTAAAAGGTTCTAGAATAAATTCTTTATTAAATATTATCGCCTTTATTCCACTTTGGTTCGAGTTCATAGGGTAGCAAATGATCGACACCATCTTATTATTAACGCTGACTTTCAGAAGACTCTTCTTCCAGAAAAGATTAAAAGAAATTTCTTTCCAATGCCTGGGCAGAACCGGATTTACCGCTATTGCGTCCGAGTAAAAAGACAAGCCCGCGAAACCAAATACGGTCGCCTGCCATACCCCTCCTACGTTTGCCATATGCATGCCGCCGTCCGTGTTGTTATGAAGATTTTTCAAATCGACATGAACGGCAAAAAGATAAAGCGCAAACGCCCTAAGGTAATCTCCCAATTGTGCCGCTATAAGGCAGTGGCTCGAATGGCTAAGCGAAGATTGATGAAGGGTCCTCTTGATATAAAAACGGTAATTTTTCCTCTTTTCTTCGGCTGTAAAGCGCTCCGGGAAGAGGTTGAACAAAAGAAGTGTATCCGCCTGCTTGATAAATTGGGTTTTATCAAAATCGCTGTAGGAATAATGGCTTGGCGCCTCGGGCATAAACTGTTTATCATAATTTCTTACTACCGTTTCCTTCTTCTTAAAATAACCCTCAAACTGTTCTATAATCCCCGTCTTTTTGGAGATGGGGATAAACATATTATCTCCGATCTCTTTCCAGGCGGCCACTTCTTTCTCGCTCAGTCGTATCTTTGACATTAAATCTTCGAGTTCCTGAGGATTGTTCTTCTTAAGATCGTGATAAATATCATGAGCGTATTCGAGATTCCACGCGGCCATGTAGTTAGTGTAAGAGTTATTCTTGACGTTTATATGAAACTCATCCGGACCTATTACATTGTGAATTTCATACTTCTTTCTCGAGAGATTGAAGGTCACTCTACTGGCCCAAAAACGTGCCGATTCCATGACGATCTCAGCACCTTGATTAACCATAAAATCGGTATCTTCGGTAGCGCGATAATAGTTGTAAACACCATACGCTATATCGGCCGTTATGTGCTGTTCATATTCTATCGTCTCTATCTTTATGACGCTGCCGTCAATATCCTTGGCATACCTGGGCGTCACATCATCGCCTTTGCTCCCGGATTCCCAGGGAAAAAGAACCCCTTGGTAACCCCTTACCTTGGCATTTGAGCGGGCACCGTTCAGTCTGTAATAACGGTACAAGAGGATATTTTTCGCGATTAGCGGGTCGGTATAAATATAAAATGGCAGCATAAATATCTCTGAATCCCAGAAGATATGGCCGCGATACCCTTGTCCTGTCAAGGCCCTCGCTCCTATGTTCATCGGGAAATTGCCCTTGAACCCGGCTATAACGAGATGGTATATATTAAAGCGCAATGCTCGATCACACAGTTCATCTCCATCGATCTTAATATTTGCGTGCTCCCATATGGTCTTCCATGTCTCTATATGATCCTTTGCATTTCGCTCAAATCCTGCCGACACGGCATTGTTCAATATGCGCAGCGTTTCTTCCTTTAAATTACTTACGCGGTATTGAAGAGATGTCGTAATCGCCATTGTCTTGGTAAATGTAATGGTTTCGCCCGCCTTGAGCTCAAAATCATAAAATCTGTCATGGAGCGCGACTTGCCTGCCGTCGCGTTCCATCATAAGAAAATCGGCATACGCAACCCATATCTTAGACGTATGGGTACGGAAGGCATAATAATTCAGTACATCGCTCTTTGTATCTACGTCCATGAGCCGGAAATGGCGGCGAAAACCGTATATCAATCCGCCGTAGTTGGCTACCGAATCATCCATTATATCGAGGGCTGTCAGCTCGGCTTTACCGTTGAGCAATGTTATGGAGACCTTCATCTCCAGCAGGTTGGGATTGTTCATGCTGAAAAACCGCAGTGACTTATATAAAAATCTTCTCTTCTTTCCGTCCTGAAAAACAGTCCTTCTAAAAACCATCCCCTTCTGCATATCAAGATATCGTACATGCTTGATATACTCCATAAATCGCATATCCAGCTTTTCACCCTCTGCGGCAACTATGAAATTGATCGGGTTTGGCAGATTGACTAACTCTTCGACTTGAGCACCTGATTTATCGTATAGACCGGCAATGAAAGTGCCGGGCATGGCACTCTCCGGTATCTCTTCGAGTACGCCTCTTGACCCGATAAAACCATTGCCTAGGGTAAAGAGAGATTCCTGTATGTGTTGGGGGTCGAGTCCGAAGCCCGTCTCTTTTATCAGCCACTCGGGAGAAGATAGCTCCAGTCCGAAAAAAGTCTTTTCGGCAGATTTTTTTCCCTTCCGCTCACCTTTTTCCGCATTTAGCAAATCTAAAGGCGTATTCATATAGTCAAAAGTCTCTTCCGGTTGTACTCAATGAGTTTTTTTGAATGCAATGGCGGAAAACAAAGCACGAAATCATCGCGTCTCATCTCCGGGTCTTGTCGTAATCTCTTCAATGCGTTTTTTAAGAATTGAATTTTCTGAAATAAGTCTTGCTCTATTTTCTTTTTCCTTGTCCAACTCGTCTGAAAGCCACGCCTCGTTACTTCTAAGATGTTCTATGGTAACCTTCAATTTCTCATTCAAAGACTTGAGTTGTCCGATGGTCTCCGGCAGGCCGGCGTAAGATTCAGGCTGGTCTGCGGTGGCGGATTCGACGACTTCTTTCTTAAACATCTTCCCGGCCTTTTTCAGAGACATCGTCTCATTTTTCATCTTCTGATTTTCTTTAAATAGTCTCTTTTCTTCTTTCTTTAACACGTTCAAGGCGCTTTTGAAATCCGCGTTGACCTCTTCCAGATCTTTATTGGCCGATTGCAATTCCTTGATGCGGGATTCTTTCTTTTTAAGCTCGGCTAAAAAAGATCTTTCCTTTTCCCGTTCCTTGGCCTTTTCCCTGGAAGACTTCTGATGTATTGCATCATGCTTCATCCTCTGATTTTCTTTAAACAGTCTCTTCTCTTCTCTTTTTAACATGTTCAAGGCGCTTTTGAAATCCGCGTTGACCTCTTCCAGATCTTTATTGGCCGATTGCAATTCCTTTATTTGAGCGTCCTTTCTTCTTATCTCCTCCGCAAACGATTTGTCCTTGATCTTCACGTGCTCTAAATCTATCTCGAGTTCCTCGTGTTTTTTCGCCAATTTGTCATTGTCAGCCTTAAGCTTGCGATTGATTTCAAGATATTCATCGAGCTGTTTAAGCAATTGGTCTATATTATCTTTTTCCTTCTCGTATTTTGATACGCTATCCTCGAAATCCTTGTTGATATCTCTCAACTCCTTGTTGTCGGCCTGGAGCGCCTCTATAGTCTTGATCCTGTGTTCTAGCTCGTTTCTAAGTTCAAGCTCCGCTTTCTTTGAATGCCGTAAAGACTGTTCCAGTTCATGGTTTGCAAGTCTGAATTTTTCGTTTGCCTCTTTCAACTTTTTTTCTTCGGCGGCATGTTTGCTGATCTGAAAACGCAACTGTTCGGTAGCGCTATCGTTATGGCCCTGGGATGTTTCCTTAAGTCCGGCCTCGTAATGTTTGTCACTATTTCTGACGGCTATATCCTCATGCACATCGGTATCTGTAGCGACATAATCATCCTCATCTTGCCGCTCGTTACCCGCCAGAGGGGCCTGAACCTCGGGTGCGACTTTTTCACCCAAAACAGAGTCCTCATGTAGATCGGGATATGACGAAGCGGTTGTCTTATCATCAATTCGGCGTAATCCTCTTTTTGCGCTGTCTGTTTCGCCCACTCCCATAGACTTCTTCGCAAGTAATTCCCGTACAGTCTTCAGCTCTTCTTCGGCCTTACGAAGCTTTTCCTTTACGGCTATATATTGGCTTATGACCTTATCTCTAAGGGACATATGTTGCTTCTTTTCATCCTGAAGCCTTTCGACTTCAAACTCAAATTGCTTAACGCTGCTCTCAAGCTTCGCCACTGCCTCTTGCAGTACCGCCTCCCGTTCCATTTTCATTCTAATCTCGTCTCTGGTGTATTCTATGCTCAATCGCATCTCTTCGATTACGGACTCCAAATTCTTGTTGCGTCCGCTCAATTCTTCATTGTCCTTCCTTTGTATGTCCAATGCGTGCTTTACCTTTTTATACTCGCTTTCCAACAGTTTATGACTGCTCTCTAAATTATAGTTCAATTCGGTAAGACGCTTATCCCTTTCCGCCATTACCTTGTTAAGCTTCTGCACGTTGGAAAAAGATATATTGAACCTTTGAACGACTATCAATACAAGAAGAAAAAAGCAAAGAGATAATGTAGGTATAGGATAATCTATAGAAAAAGTATTGTCTGCGGATATGGTCAAAAACAACTCTTTTGCTGCTGCGCCATATATGATAAAGAGTGTTATGCCTAGACAGAGTAAGAGCCACCCCAATGCCAAATAGACAAATATATAAGGTCTTGCTTTCACGGCCTCCCCCTTATTTTGAGTGCTAATTCGACGTATATAGTATACCTTTTTGACGTCTTCAAGGCAATTAAAAAGTGTAAAGAAACCCGATTTTACCAATTATTTCTTGCATTTGAGTTTTTTTTATTATATGCTTATTTTATTGACTTTTTTTTAAAATAGAATATTATATAATCTTGTCAGTTGGTTAAAAGGGGTAATATCAAGTGTATCGTAAATCCTGGAGGGTGATATGGAAAAAGATGGTGTTGCTTTTCTCGAAAAGAAAAGTCTTTCTGAAATACCTTTCGGCGTAAATGTCTCTTATTTCTACGAAAACAGGGCGGACCTCTTTTCCCTGATTTCGACGTACATCAGTAATTCCGTTTCAAAGAACGCCTTCTGCGTGTGTATCGCCTCGGATGACTTGATGGTAGAGGAGATTAAAAATTTGCTTAAAGAGCCTTCTATGGCTGAATATGTCTCAAAAGGCGGTATAGAAGTAGCCCCCTTCAGGGGAATATTTACAGGCGAGAAACCCTTTGACAAGGGTCTATGGGAAAACGTCTGGAAACAATATTTGAAGAGGGCAAAGGACCACGGTTTTGAAGGCCTTAGCATCGTTTATAATACCAGCTGGATCGAAAAGGATGATTGGAATGAGTACCTTAGATGCCAGGACAGTATCAATAAATTGGCTACAGGCCATGATGTCTCGATCCTGTTCACTTATGCCCTCTATTGGTATAACTCTGTACCTTTCTTTTTCGGTGCCTTGAACTGTTCGCAAAAGACGATCATATCAGATAATAATAACTGGAAAGCCGTCCCGTCACCTTCTCTGGAGATACCGAAAGAAGGAAGCTCTCTCTACGAAAAATATACACTATCTATATCTTCACTCGAAAGGATGGTAAATGAAATATTGCCCTGGGGCGCAAAAGGGTATACGTCCTTAAGGCCGGCTAAAAAGATCTCTATTACGGTAAATAACCATATTGAGGATAAGAAAGATATCGCGGCTAAAAGGCATATGTCAGGAGGCCTTACTTCAACGAAGCAGCACCAAGGTACTTCTTACGCCGATGAAATACCCCGAGATTTAAGGAAGAAAAAGATATTAGACGTAGTAAAGACGCTCTCTTCCAAGAAGATAAAAGGGAAAAGTGCCTCGCAAAGGCTGAAGGCAAAGGCAAAGAAGAGTAGAATTAAAAAAAGAGTCTAGTGGTACCATTCTACCGAAAAACATCGAAATGGGATAATTCCCGTCAGGTAGAGCGTTTATCTATTCCGCAGCGCATCCTCGATCTTGGCTATAAGCTCGTCCTTCTCTATGGGTTTAATAAGAAAACCCGCTACCCCGAGTTTCGTCATGGCAAGTTTATCTTTGTCGGTGTCGAGGGCCGATAGCACCAATACGGGAATATTTCTCCCGGAGGGATATTTATTCAACTTCTGGCACACTTCAAATCCGTCAATCTTTGGCATCAGTATATCGAGTAGTATAACATCTGGAGCGAACGCCTTTATGCGCGATAGGATGCCGGTCGCATCGGATATGGTCTCCACTTCGTATCTACCCGTGAGCTCCAGATTGATCTTCGTTATCTTAAGAAAATCCTTTTCGTCATCAATGATCATCACTCTTCTTTTGTCCATATTAGGGCCTCATGATATCTTAAACATAACGGTAAATTTTGAACCTTTACCCTTTTCGCTTTCTACATATATATGACCGTTGTGCATCTCGATTATGCTCTTCGCTACGGATAGCCCGAGCCCAGTTCCTTCCGCGCGGCTCTTCGTAGTGAAGAACGGGTCGAATATCTTTGATTTTATATCCTCGTCCATGCCGCAACCGTTATCTTCTATCTCTACAATCAAAACCCTCTCGTCCAATCGAAATGTATCGGTACCCCTATTTCCTGTTTTATTCCCCTTTCTATCCAGGTTTGATACATAAGAACGCACATAAAGGCTGCCTCCCTGGCTCATTGAATCTATGGCGTTCATATATATGTTGATCAATACTTGCTCGATTTTTCCCTTATCGATTGATATCTTGGGAAGGTCCTCTGCCGATTCTACGAAAAATTTTATATCTTTCATCTTAAGCTGATGGTGCACTAGGTTAAGCGCTCTCTCGACAACCGTTTTAATATCTTCGGGTTTCATCTCCAAATCGCCACTTCTGGAAAAATCGAGGAGCGCGCGCACAATACCATTGGCCCTCTTTGCGCCCTCTTTTACAAGCTGAATTATTTCTCGAGCCTGCTCATCCGCCACCGACTTATCCTCCAAGTAATTGATCCCCTGCAGTATAATTCCCAGTGGGTTTTTGACCTCATGCGCTATGCCGCTGGCCATCCTGCCCACAGCCTCCAGTTTCTCGGCTTGAATGAGCTGGGCTTGTGTTTCCCTGAGTTGCTTATATGCATCTTTTAATGCCATCTCCGCTTTCCTGCGCTTTGTGACATCCCTGAATACGCCTTGCAGTATCTTCCTGCCTTTTATCTCAATAATATTAGCCTTTATCTCGACATTTTTTATCTTTGCGTCTTTTGTAATAACCTCTGTCTCAAGGATACGACCTTCTTCGTCTCTGATATGCCTTCCAAAAGTTTCCGTAACGCTTTTCTTTTTTGTGTCTTGACTCGGATGTAAAATACGTTGATGTTGACCTATTATCTCCGACCTCTCCCTTCCTACCAATTCCAATGCCGATTTATTGCAATCGACCATTATCCCTGTTTCGACATCGGCTAAAAATATGGCGTCAATCGCCTCTTCAAACTGCTTTCGATATTTTTCTTCCGCCTCCCTTAAATCCTGTTCTGCCTTAAGCCGAATAACTGCCTGTCCGGTCTCCGCAGAAATAGCCTCGACAGCATTACGTACGAAAGCCGGCATATCCTTGGCAGCATGAGAGGCGATATTAAAACAACCTATGACATCTCCCTTATAGATTATAGGAATTATAGCGAGCGTCTCTATTCCCTCATTGAGTCCGATTTTGCCTAAAGGAAGGTTTAACTCGGCATACTTGCCACATATCGTCTTACCTTGTTTCACCAATTTTACATTAGTCGAATCGGCATCGTAGCGCGATACGCTCTTGACAAAAGCATCGGATAAACCGGCGTGATATATTATATCGAGACCCTTTGACTCTTCATTGACCAAATATATGCCGCCGCAATCCATCTCTGACGCATTAAGTGCTGCCTCAAGGCATACAGGCGGCCAATCATCCAATCTATGTATTGTACTTAGCGCTGTTATGAAATCTCGTTGGATAATCATAAGACGCTCTGCTCTCTTGCGAGTTTCTATCTCATTTCGCAGTCTTTCTATCGATACTGTGGATTTTTTCAAGTCAGATGCCATCTTGTTGAACGAAT
>JAFGFD010000048.1 GCA_016931215.1 Candidatus Omnitrophota bacterium | reverse complement strand
GTCCTGCCTATAGCCATGGTCTCGCCCACAGATTTCATAGATATACCCAAGACATCCTGCGCCTCCGGAAACTTTTCAAATGTGAATCTTGGAATCTTGACGACGCAATAGTCTATAGCTGGCTCGAACGAAGCAGGCGTCTCTTTTGTAATGTCGTTTCTTATCTCATCAAGGGTATAGCCAACGGCGAGCTTTGCGGCAAACTTCGCTATCGGGAAACCCGTTGCCTTGCTCGCTAAAGCGGAGCTTCGCGACACCCTTGGATTCATCTCTATGACGACCGTCCTGCCGTTTTCCGGATTTACCGCGAATTGTATGTTCGAACCGCCTGTCTCGACGCCAATCTCCCTGATGATGGCAAGCGCGGCGTTTCTCATCTTCTGATATTCGATATCCGTCAGGGTCTGGGCCGGCGCGACGGTTATAGAATCGCCGGTATGTATCCCCATAGGGTCGAAGTTCTCTATCGAGCATACGATGACTACATTGTCCTTTATATCCCTCATAACCTCCAGCTCGTATTCCTTCCAACCCAACACCGACTCCTCTACGAGGATCTCGTTAATCATGCTGTTCTTCAACCCCAGATCCGCGATCTTCTCGAATTCCTCTCTTGTCTCGGCTATGCCGCCGCCCGTTCCGCCCAATGTAAAACTCGGCCTTATTATGAGTGGCAGGCCTATTTTTTTCATCGCCTCTTTTGCTTCTTTCATATTATAGGCGAGAGCGCTCCTCGGCAGATCCAGTCCTATTTTTTCCATCTCCTTTTTAAATTCATTCCTATCCTCGGCCCTTTTTATGACATCATAATTTGCGCCTATCATCTTTACGTTGTATTTGTCCAAGACTCCCTTTTCGACAAGCTTCATCGCCGTGTTCAAACCAGTCTGACCGCCCAGGGTGGGTAATAAGGCATCCGGCCTCTCCTTTTCAATAATCTTTTCCACAATCTCAGGAGTTATCGGTTCGATATATGTGGCGTCCGCCATCTCGGGGTCCGTCATTATAGTCGCGGGATTGGAATTTATTAGCACGACCTCAAATCCCTCCTCCTTAAGCGCCTTGCAGGCCTGCGTGCCGGAATAATCGAATTCACAGGCCTGACTTATGACTATGGGGCCTGAGCCGATAATTAGGATTTTGTGTATGTCTTGTCTCTTCGGCATCTTTGTCCTTTTGAACCAGGTTTATGGTTCATGGTGTACGGTTTTGAATACAGGTTATTGGTTTAAGGTTGACGGTTTTCGGAAATAAAAATCCCCGTTGACCATTAACCGTAAACCTATCTTTTCTACTATACGCTATCCTTCATCATATTTATAAATTCGCCAAACAAATACTCCGCATCGTGCGGTCCCGGACCTGCCTCCGGATGAAACTGCACGGAGAAGATAGGGTATTTCCTGTGCCTAATACCTTCGAGGGTATTATCATTCAGATTCATATGCGTAATCTCTATATCCTCTTCGTCTAAAGTCTTCAAATCTACGCAGAAGCCGTGATTCTGAACCGTAATAGCGACCCTTCCGCTCCTTAAATCCTTTACCGGGTGATTTCCTCCGTGATGGCCGAATTTCAACTTATATGTCACGCCGCCCAATGCCAGTCCCAACATCTGATGCCCCAGGCATATCCCGAAGATGGGAATCTTTTTAATCAAACTCTTAACGGTATTGACGACATAAGGAACTCCTTGGGGGTCTCCGGGGCCGTTTGAGAGCAGAACGCCGTCCGGTTTCATCTCCAGTATCTTTCCGGCTCCGGTACGGGCAGGAACGACCGTAACTTTACATCCGGCCGAAACCAGGTGGCGCAGTATATTGAATTTTACGCCGCAATCCAGGACGACAACATTATATCTTTTCTTCGCCATACTGCGACTATAGGCCATCGGCTGGGACCATAGATAAGTCTTGTTGCATGTGACATCCTTCACCAAGTCTCTTCCTATTAAACCGGGAGAAGATCCCGCCTTCTCTACCAGATCCTTGTCTGCCCTATCCTCCGTAGAGATTATAGCCTTCATAGCGCCCTTTAACCTTATATGGCGCGTCAATGCGCGCGTGTCTATTCCCTCTATCCCGATTATATTATTCTCGTTTAGATACTCATCCAAGCTCTTTTGAGAGCGCCAATTGCTGGTTATGCGGCTCAATTCCTTTACAATAAAACCTTCCACAAAAGTCTTCGCGGATTCAACGTCATCCCTATTAACGCCATAGTTACCGATAAGGGGGTACGTCATAGCGACGATCTGCCCTTTATACGAAGGGTCTGTAAGTATCTCCTGATAGCCGGCCATGCTGGTATTGAAGACTACTTCGCCGCATCTCTCGCCGGGCGCTCCGAAAGAGACCCCTTCAAAGACCTTCCCGTCTTCAAACGCAATCTTGGCCCTTTTCATCCTATCCATTTTTAAACTTCCTTAAGTCTATATCGAGTCTCTTGATCTTCGAATGCAAGGTATTGCGATTTATGCCCAATATCCTTGCGGCCTTTATCTGGTTGCCGTTTGTCTTTGTTAGGACATTCTCAATTAACGGCTTCTCTATTATATCAAGTAAAAACTTATATAGCTGTCCTTCTTTTTGTATTACGAAGAAGGTCTCGATATCCTCCATTGCTTTAAGCAAGGCCAAATGTTTATCGTTCATATCTTTTGAAAAAAGCATATTACCCTCTGCGTTAAAACATCCGACATTATGCGCGCTTTTCTGTCACTGACGTCATATACTCCGATTATGCCGCTATATTTCGCCGCATCCGGAAGGATCTCGCCTAGCATATTCTTGCCGGAGCATATTAACCTGTCGTTAAATATCACTTTCTCCTTCTGCGGGAAAAGGGCGACATAAAAAATCTTAGATTCCACCAGGTCTTGAAAAAAATGCGTTCCGAAGGAAAGCTCGGGCATCAGGTTGCCTCCCGCAAAAGCTATCTCCCCCAACGACGTCACATTATTGATTTCGAAAAAAGAGACCGGTACGCCCAATGAAGGCGTCGATGTACCCCATCTGCCCGGCCCCAATAAAAGTACGGGCATAATCTCCTTGTCCGAAATCTCTTTATTGAGATTCCCGACTATCCTGGCTATATCGTATTTTCCCGACATGGGCAACTCATTATAGCCCTTAGGGTTGACATATACAAGCCTCTTTATGGGCTGAGAGATATTACCCCCGAGGAAATATCCTTTTGATTCGAACAGTATTGCATCCTCCTTGATCTCTTCGGGTATATCGATCTTCTTTCCAAGGCCATGCGTCTGAAGCGGTCTGCATTGAAGAAGATTTATCTTGAATTCATCGTCTTTAGAAAAGTTGATTGTAAATTCCACATCAACGGGATAGTCGTAGGTCTTTTCGAGCTTCTTGAGCACCTTCTTCATAAAATTAATAATATTATCGTCTGAGAGTACGGCGTCCATGTTCATAATCCAGTATTCTTTGCCCTGAAGCCCCCTCTCTTCCATCTTCCTTCGCATCTCATAATCCACCACGCCTATGTTGCGGATCTTCAGATCCAGATCCTCATTCATCAGCTCATTGAAGGAAACCGTCTTGAGGCTATTATCTCTTATGTCGATCAGATCTACGTCATGCTGACAAAAGCGCCTTGCTTCCTTCATGCCTGCGTGGGCCGTAAGCAAAGGTGCGTCAAGTGCGACTATCCTCGGATAGTCTCCTTCAACACGATTAACGGCCCTGGTGCCCAGACCGAATACCAATCTCAACATACCTGCTTTGGAATCCATCTTATCGTTCCAAACATATGTATTGTAAGAGATGCCCACCCCCGCAAGATCCGGAAAGAAGTAGTTTTTATGGTAAGCCCCTGATACGCGCTGTACCAAGAGCGCCATCTGCTCATCTCTCTTATGCAACCCCCTCTTCAGTCGGTAAGCCAACGCCTCTTCGCTCATGGTGCTGGCATAGATCCTTCTTACGGCCTCCGCAAATTTGATATAGCGTTCCTCCGGCGTACCCTGATTCGCGCAAAAGACGCTTTCATATTTGCCCGCAAACGCGTTTCCGAATCCGTCCTCAAGGAGGCTCGACGAGCGGACTATTATGGGCGAGGTGCCGAAATACTCTATCATCTGCTGGAATTTCTCCATAATCTCGTCCGGAAATGAGCCGTAGAGCATCTTCTCTTTAAGAAGACGCGCGGTCTCAAAATATCCCTCTTCGGTCCGCTGTTGCATTCTCAGTTTCCACCAACCATTCTGCACTATATATGTGTAGAAGACGTCCGAGCCGATATAAAAGGAATCATGCGGTTCTGAAAATTTTTGCCATTCGAGCGATCTGTCTTTGAGGAGAATCTTCCTTGACAAGAGCATGCCCACGGTCTTGCCGCCTACGTACCCTGTCCCTATGAGTCTCGCCTTCACGCTGAGCAAATCCTCAAGAGAAAAATTCTCTTTCGCCAGGGACATAATCCTCTTGTCTTTTGTCACCATGATCCTGCACAGCTCATCGCACATCTTCTCTATCTCTTTTTTTCTCGACGGCTCTCCGGCCAGGTCTTCCGCCTGAAGGAAGAGGAGGTCCCAATAGTCGAGCTGCCTCTTGGCGCTCTCTACGCCCTTTTCGCTTATGTACGAAAGGAGCTTTGAGGCATCGGCGCTGTCGGCGACAGGGACAAATTTCTCTTTGGCCCTAAGATGCGGCAAGAACATTGTGCGCGAATAACGGTTCCATGCTTTAAGCGGATGGATACAGGTCGTCTCTTTGAAATGATATACGTCGATAAGAAGCTGCGTGGTCTCTCTTATGCGGGCAATGGTCTTAAAGGAATGTTTATCGCGCAATATCGAAAAATAAGTTATCGTATTGAGTTCATACAGATAAGGGCAGGTAACCATAAAGAAGTTACCTATCATGAGGTCTGTTGCCCAGGCCGCCTGAAGATCTGAAAGGCAGTCGAAGACATAATATGCCCCTTCTCCTTCGAGCGTAATGATGTTATTGACTTGCGTGGCAAATAATTCAAACCCGCCTCGGGCATTCAGGTTATATGTCTTTATATTATCCGAGGCCTTGAAGAGCGGCTTGTGGGATGCAAATCTCATATATATTACCTTTTTCTTCTCTCCAAGGGCCCTTTCGACAAAAGGGGTTACGAATTCGAGGTAGTGTTTTATGTCGTCTATCTGCCAGACGACATTGTCACCTTTTCGCAAGCCCGTGAGGATCTCATCCAGACCGTCTATTCCTGTGCTTATCATTTCAATACATCTCCTTCTACATATTGGGTAGCACGCTTCTTCCCATCAAATACTTATCTATTGAATGGGCGGCTCTTCTGCCTTCGGATATAGCCCATACCACGAGCGATTGGCCTCTCCTGGCGTCCCCTGCGGAGAATACTCCCTTGACAGAAGTCATGTAATCGTCCCCTGCCTTGACGCGTCCGCAGGAATCCAACTGCAGGCCGAGGCCGGACAGTAATCCATTGTCTTCGGCACTCACAAATCCTACGGCAATGATCACCATATCCGCATCTATGGAAAACTCGCTGCCATTGACTTCAGCGATCCTATGTGCGGTGCCTTTCTGCGCTTTAGAAAAACTCACTTTTACGCACTCGAGCCGTTTAACCTTACCTCTCTCTCCTACGAACCTCTTCGTCAGCACGGACCAGTGGCGCTCGCCGCCTTCTTGGTGGCTTGTCGATGTCTTAAGCAGCATCGGATAACCTGGCCAAGGACATACGTCTGTGCGGCATTCGCAGGGCTGGGGAAGCAATTCCACTTGAACAACGCATCTTGCTCCCTGTCTATGCGCAGTACCCACGCAATCCGAACCCGTATCACCGCCTCCGATGACCACGACCTTCTTGCCCTTTGCGTCTATCAGGCACTTTTTGGGTACATCTTCGCCGCATATCCTCTTATTAGACTGCACCAGATAATCCATGGCGAAATATATGCCGTTAAGGTCTCTTCCTTCTATATTTAAATCTCTTGGAACCCGGGAGCCTATCGCAAGGCATACTGCATCAAAATCTCTCAGTAATTTTTTAACGTCTGTTCCTCTTCCCACCTCAACACCTGTCTTGAACATTATACCTTCTTTCTCGAATATACTTATACGCCTGTCCAGCATTGACTTTTCGAGTTTGAAATCCGGTATGCCGTAGCGCAGGATCCCTCCGATCTTTATATCTTTTTCAAACACTGTCACAAGATGACCTGCCCTGTTTAATTGATCTGCCGAGGCAAGCCCCGCAGGGCCTGACCCTACGACACAAATCTTCTTTCCTGTACGCTCAGCGGGTTTACGTGGTTTGACAATGCGGTTTTTATACGCGTGCTCTATGATAGCAAGCTCGTTCTCGCGTATTGTGACAGGTTCGTCGTTCAAATCCAAAGTGCAGCCGTATTCACATTGGGCAGGGCACACCCGTCCGGTTATCTCGGGCATGTTGTTCGTAGCATCCAAAAGCTCAAAGGCCCTTCTCCAGCGGCCGTGATATACAAGATCGTTCCACTCGGGAATATAGTTTCCCAACGGACAGGCCCAATGGCAAAAAGGCGTACCGCAATCCATGCAACGCGACGCCTGTTCCATCGATGCCTCATCCGTCCTTACTATCGAGACGTCCCCGTAATCCCTAACGCGCTCGCATACGGGTCTATATTGCGCCGTCTCTCTCTTCACCTTTATAAAACCTCTGGGATCACCCATGTTTTTCCTTGCATAAATATCGGTTCACGGTTTACGGTTCTTGGTTAACGGTTCATGGTTTAAGGAAAATAAAAATCCCATGAACTGTACACCAAAAACCTAAGATTCCAAATCATCCGACTGTTCGCGATTACTCATCAACTTATCCGTCCAAGGTCTCGAGAAGTCCTAGTTGCCTTCCTGCTTCTCTACCCTCCAGGATATGTTTGTACTCGACCGGTATTACCTTAACAAATCTTTTGAGATTCCCCTCGAAGTCATCCAGGATATTCTTTGCTACAAAACTCCCCGTATATTTATAGTGGTTTTGAAGCAGGTATCGAATAGTCCTCTTATCCTCATCTTCCGCCTCTTCCAAATTCACCATATCGGTATTGCATCTATCCTTGAAGGTATTCTCTTCATCATAGACATACGCAATCCCGCCGGACATTCCGGCCGCAAAATTTCTTCCTGTCTTTCCAAGAATCAAGACCCTTCCTCCGGTCATGTATTCACAGCCGTGGTCGCCGACTCCCTCTGCAACGGCATATAATCCCGAATTCCTTATACAGAAGCGTTCGCCTGCCACACCCTTTATGTATACTTCTCCCGAAGTAGCTCCGTAGAAAGTGGTATTTCCTATTATTATATTATCTTCCGGTTTATATGTAGAATCCTTGTACGGATAGATTATCATCTTGCCTCCGGAGAGGCCTTTTCCCACATAATCGTTCGCCATACCTTCCAGCTCGAATGTAATACCCCTTGTCAGGAACGCCCCAAAGCTCTGTCCGGCCACCCCTTTGAATCTGCAGTGAATCGTATCTTCCGGCAGGCCCTCTTCGCCGTATCTTCTACATACTTCGCTACTCAACATGGCGCCGGTTGTCCTGGCTGTATTATTTATCGTGAGTTCCAACTTTGCCTGTTCGCCCTTCTCCAGCGCGCCTTTTGTCGATTCGATCAAACCGAGATCCATGACATCTTCGATGGCATGGTGTTGTTTATCTTGGCAATAGACTCCCACCTCTTTTGCCGTCTTCGGTCTATATAGGATAGCCGAGTAATCCGAGTTCCTTGCCTTCTCAGGCACGATTTCTTTATTCAGCTCAAGGAGGTCCGACCTCCCTATCATATCGTCTACCGCCCTTATCCCCAGACCCGCCATTATCTCCCTCAATTCTTCCGCGACAAAATGGAAATAGCTGATGACGTGCTCCGCCCTGCCGCTGAACCTCTTTTGAAGTATCTCGTCCTGCGTCGCCACTCCGACGGAACAATTGTTCAGATGGCAATGCCTCAACATGACGCAGCCCATTACTATGAGCGCGGCTGTGCAGAAACCGTACTCTTCGGCGCCCAAGAGCGCGGCAATCGCAACATCACGGCCCGTGCGCATCTGACCGTCAGTCTGCAGCCGGACTCGAGACCGCAGATTGTTCAACACAAGCGTCTGGTGTGTCTCCGAAAGCCCCAATTCCCACGGAAGGCCCGCATATCTTATAGAGCTTTTCGGCGAAGCGCCGGTCCCGCCGTCTCCCCCTGAGATAAGGATAACGTCCGCTCGGCCTTTTGCGACGCCGGCCGCAACAGTCCCCACCCCCACCTCGGAGACAAGTTT
>JAFGFD010000047.1 GCA_016931215.1 Candidatus Omnitrophota bacterium | reverse complement strand
TACCGCAGGACCTTCTCGTAATGCTCCGCCGCCTTTCCGTGATCGCCTTCCAGGTAATATGAATCAGCCAGGCCGAGGTACGATTCATCTAACAGTTCGTCCCTATTGCTGCGATTGACCACTTTTGTGAAACGGTTCCGCGCCTCATCCAGCCTTCCGAGCTTTAGCAGTGCCCTTCCCGCCATATATTCCAATTCGTCGTTTATCCTTGAGCCGCCTGCCGCATAGCTGTTGCTTATACGGACTACTTCTTCGTAGTCGCCCTCCAGAAAGGCCTTCTCGGACTTTATTGTGGTAGTGCCCGCGCCGGATTTTCTCCTCGGAGAGACTCCGTCAAAATAGCCGGCAAGAGCCGGGGAAGCGAACGCTATTATTGAAAAAACGATCATTAATGTCTTTGACCTTCTCATAGTCCCCTTAATTTTAGCACTTCTTCTCTTAAGGCGCAAGCTATTCTCTGATATTTATCAATCGATCCGCCTTCCGGAGATTTCAGCAGCTCGGCTGCCCTTACAGGGCGGCCGTATGTGATCTTCAAAGGATAGGGCCGGGGAAACCGCCTGGTGCGCGGCCAGGCGAAGTGCGAACCTTCTATATAAACCGGGACAAGAGGGATATCGAGCTCCTTTGCCAGTATGCCTACGCCCTTCTTGAAATCCTTTACGTTCTCGTCCACCGAACGCCCGCCCTCGGGGAATATGCATATAATCTTGCCGTTTCGCAGCACATAAGAGGAGACCTGCATCGCTTCCACCAGATGCGCCTCGACGTCCAACGGTATGAGGCGGCCGACTCTCATCCCCCACGCTGCCAGAGGATGTTCGACATAGGCGGCGAAACCCAAAAAGAAGGTGTTGAGCTCGATGCCTAACGGCAGGCTCACCCCGACCGTAAAGCCGTCGAGATAACTCGCGTGGTTCGGACAGAGGATGTACGGCCCCTGTTCAGGCAATGCCCGTTGCCCCCGTACCTCTAACCTCCAAAATATCTTAAACAGCGTATTGATAAAAAACTTGGTAAAACAAAAAGTGAATATCCCATCGTACAACGTATGTCTCAATCGGATTTTTTTTATGACGTCTTCGGGCGGCGATTCATGCAAGACCCGCTTCCAGTCAAAAGACCTCTTTTCCGGCTTCTCTAAAACCCCCTTTTCCTTTATGCCGCCGATCTCCCTCAAAAGGTCTCTTACGGTGAAGGCCCTTACCAAGAGTTCGTTCGGGACCTTGAAGCCAAGGCGGCCTTCAAGGCCGTCGATAAGCTCTATGCGGCCCAGTGAATCTATTCCCAGGTCTATCTCCAGGTGATCGTCAAGGCCGATCGGCCTCTTAAACCTCTCCCGCATATAATCGAGCGACTTTCTCGAGGTATCATCGGCAGTGAGGGCCTTATCAGTCTCTTGAGGCTTCTTGTCCTCTTTTTTCTCATATTCCTCGGCCTTCCCGAACCTCTCCTGGATCTCAAACCTCTTCAGTTTGCCCAGGCGCGTCCGGGGCAGCTCCCCCCTTACTATTGTAAAACCCATTATATGGTTATGGGGCGGGAGCCTTCTCGAGATATTCTCGACTTCCCACTTGATCTTATCCTTTACGTTCATGATATTGGCCTGCCTGAAATGTTGAAAATCAGGCAGTATGACAGCGTGCAGTCCCCGCTGGTCATCCCCGCTTAATATACATAGCTCCTTTATATACGGGCTTGAGCCATATATCTCCTCAAGTTCGTTCGGATAGATGTTCTTGCCCGAGCTCAACACTATGACCTCTTTGGACCTTCCGGTTATATAGAGATAGCCCTCTTTATCGAGATATCCCAGGTCGCCCGAATGGAACCATCCGTCTTTGATGACTTCATCGGTCAGGTCGGGACGTTTGAAATACCCCTTCATCACATTAGGCCCTTTTATCAATATCTCTCCGGCCCCGGTCTTATCGGGATCGTTTATCTTGACGCTGACGCCGGGTATGGACTTTCCGACTGTGCCGAACTTCATCCTCCCCTTGGGCGTCAGTGTTACGACCGGCGAGGTCTCAGTAAGTCCGTATCCCTCCATAAGGCCGATACCCAACCTTGACATGTCCCTTCCCACGGCAGGCTCAAGCCGCGCGCCGCCCGAAACGAAGAGGCGCAACGTCCTGCCGAAGACTTCTTTCACTTTGAATCTTGTCGCGAGCAGGACAAAGGGCCTGATCAATCGGGGCGATCTGTAGTATCCTTGGAAGATCTTATTACGCAGCATGGAGAAGAATTGAGGCACGGCCGGGACTATTGTAACGCCGCTGGTCTTTATAGCGCGCGAGACGTCTTCGGGTTTGAAGCTGAGGCAATAAGTTATCGTCGCGCCCGATAAAACGGGGACGAGCAGCCCCGCCATAAAGGCATAGCTGTGGAAAAGCGGTAAAATGGAAAGAAAAGTGTCCTTTTCCGAGAATATCTCAAGTACCTCGAAGCTTTCGGCATTGGAGCAGAAATTGCCGTGGCTCAAAAGCACGCCTTTAGGCGTTCCGGTCGTCCCCGAGGTATAGATGAGCGAGGCATTGTCATCCGGCGTGAGCGGCGGGAACGCGGCATGAGGCGGCATGTCGAGATCCTGGACGTACTCGAGATCCACAGTCCTGCCGTCGCTTCCTAATACAGCATGCCGGTCTACGCTGACCAGCCTTTTAAATCTCGGTATCAAGTCTGCGAATTCACTTTTGCTAAGTGATGAATCTGATGCAAAAACGGCCTTCGGCCCGCAATCATACGTGATATTCCGGATCTCGCCTGCTGTCATCTGAGGGTCTATGGGGACCGCGCAGGCGCCCGACAGCGTTATCCCCAGATATGTGATCGCCCATTCGGGGCAATTGCCGAGGATAAGAAGGACGAAATCACCTTTTCCTATACCTTCACTTGCCAAAAAACCGGCTACCTTACGCGATAGCTTCTCGACCCGGCTGTATGTATACTTTTCCCACCTGCCGTCCCGCTCGACCTGAAGACATGTCTTTTCGGCGTATCTTTGTGCTGTCCGGCTAAAAAGGCTGTTTATTACCAGTTCCCGCATGATTTAGGCCATCGGTAGTATTTCTTTTTCCCTTGCCTTCTTTTTTTCCCTGATATCTCCCGCTGTAGATCCAAAAGTCTCGAATGGCGCGCCTTCTTTACTTCCTCCGGCACGTCGTCTGCCAACTTGCTCGAAGCCGCCGGCGGCCTCGGTGAGTATTTGAATATGAACGCGCTGTCAAAGGCGACACTCATCATCATATCATATGTCTCTTTGAAATCCTTATCGCCCTCGCCGGGAAAGCCGACTATTATATCGGTGGTCAGATTGCAGTCGGGGATATGGTATCTTAGCTTCTCCGCCAATCCTAAATAATGTCCCGGGCTGTATCCTCTTTTCATGGCCTTCAGTATCTTCGCCGAACCCGACTGTAAAGGAAGGTGCAGGTGATGATATACTTTCGGAAGGTCTTTCATAGCCTTAAAAAGCGGCTCTTTTGTGTCCATCGGATGACAGGTCACGAACCTTATCCTCTTTATATCCTCAATTTCGTTTATCTCTTCCAACAGGCCTATAAAATCAGGGCCGTCCTTCAGATCTTTACCGTAGGAATTCACGTTCTGTCCCAGTAGAGTCACTTCCTTTATGCCCGCTTTTCCCGCTGAGCGGATTTCCTCTAATATGAACTCCTTCCTTCTGCTTCTTTGCTCACCTCTCACATAGGGGACTATGCAGTAAGAACAGAAATTATCACAGCCTTCGCTGATAGAGACGTACGCCCCTGTCTTTTTTTCGCGGTATAAGGGATTCCTGCGGTCGGGCCTGCTTAAAAGATCAGTGCCGCGTATCCTTTGCCTCTCTTTTTCGATCTCCTCAATATATTCAGGTATATTATATATCTCGCCGGGCCCTGTGACCAGGTCCACATGCGGAAGCCTCCTGAAGATCAAGCCCTTATCCTTCTGCGCGGTACAGCCCACAAAGCCAAGGATCACATCCGGCCTTCTCCTCTTCAACTTGGCAAGCCGCCCCATATTGCTGTAAGCCCTCTGCTCCGCATGGTACCTCACCGAACATGTGTTAAAAAGTATACAGTCCGCCTCCTCCAAAGATCCGGCCTTCCTCCACCCCCTATCGAGGAGCAACCCATAGATTATCTCCGAATCCCTGTCGTTCATCTGACATCCGAAGGTACGCAATAGTATACGTAACTTCTTTTTGCCTTTTCCGCCTGTTTCGCCTTTATTGGCGCTGTTTCTTGCGTTTTCAGCCATTTCATCCCCTCTTCGTAACAACTCTTCCAGGGCTCGTTCAGGTCGTGCCTGACAATCTCCTGATTCTGGATATATATAGCCCTAAATATTATCCTCATAAATGTCTTGATGAGGTAATCCATCTGCTCGCCCTTAGGATTGCTCCTCAACCTTAAAAGAAAATCCTGCGTGGCCTTTACCAGATTGACCGCGTTTCGTTTCTCGAGAATCCTTAACTGGATCGCCTTTACATCCCGTCTGAGCCTCTTTTCCTCGTTTCGTAACAGTTCGGCCCGGTCTTTATAGATATCGATGTTAATCTTATCCTCTGAAAACACCTCATAGAGGGCCTTTTGTTTCTCAAGGTTCTTGCTAAGAGCCTTTTCTTTCGTCTCCAGCTCTTCGATATAATGTTGCTCCGGCTCAGTAGCGCTTAACTTAATAATGTCACTAAGCTCTTCGATCACATGAAGGTTCTTGCTCACAGTATCGATGATATCCCAAACCTGCTTGTTGATTGCGTCTGCCGTAACGGATTTGTTCTTACACTTGATATATGACACACCAACAGACGAACAGCAATACCACGGCCGCCTTGCCTTTGTGCGATGATTAACCGTTAATGTCAGCCCGCGATAATTCATCCCGCACTCGTTGCATTTCAATATCCCTGATAAATGATAAACATTGTTCCTGAACCTGACCACGGTATTGGTACGGTTTCTTTTGAGCAGTTTTTGCGCCCGGTCAAATTCTTCTTGCGCGATAATCGGCTCGTGACAATTCGGAACCTCAATTATCTTTGACGGATCATTATTGACGTATTTGTAGCCCTTACCCTCACCGTTTCGTGTTTTTTCTTTCTTATCATAACGCCGTTTATTCCACACAAGCGTCCCTAAATAAGTTTTGTTTTTCAAAATAGACGAGATAAACTTAGCGTAGAATTTACCGCCCTGGCGTGAAGCAATGCCCAGATTGTAGTAATGGCCTGCTATCTGGGAAGTGCTCTTACCGCTTATATACATCGCGTAAATCTCTTTGACGATTTTTGCCTCTTCCGGATGAACTTCAAACTTCTTTGCTTCCTTATTATACCGATATCCGTATGGGGCGTATCGAGCGCCCTGCCAGTGGCCTTTCTTGACTCCGACAACCATGCCCGGGAACACGCGTTCAACCAGCCGGTTTCGTTCAAACTCCGCGCAACTTCCAAGCATCTGAATAGCCATCTTGCCCGCGCTAGATGTAGTGTCAAAAGGCTCTGTTGCTGACTTATAGCCAATCCCCAAAGATTCAAACTCTTCCAGTAGCGCTAAAAGGTCCTTGAGTTTCCTGCTAAGCCTGTCCTGCTTATATACAAGCACCATGTCAAAATGCTTGTTTCTTGCGTCAAAAAGAAGCCTCTGCATAGCAGGCCTGTCAAGCGTGCCCCCAGAATAACCGTCATCCACATAAACATCCTTACCGGACATTGTGCAGATAACATCCCAGCCGAAATTCTTGGCGTACTGCAGAAGATAATCCCGCTGAACCTCCAGCGAAAATCCTTCCCTCGCCTGATCTTCCGTGCTGACTCTTGTGTATAATGCGACTTTCATGTTTTGCCTACTTCGTCATTCTTAGGGCCTACCCCTCATGTCATTCTGAGGGCCCGCAGGGCCCGAAGAATCTAAACTTATCAGTCCTTCAACGTATCCCGCCATTTCTTGATTTTGGCGATACACTCATCCGTAAATACCGGCCAGTCCTTATAATCCCTTTTGGGCTTAACCCAGCCTCTCCGAATCCAGTTAATCATAGTCTGGCGGTGAACACCCAAGATTTTTGCCGTCTCTGTCATGGAGTAAGTTTTCATAATGCAAAGTCCACGTCATTCTGAGGAGTCCGCCGAAGACGGACGACGAAGAATCTAAACCAGCTCATTATACAAATCCTTCCACTCCGGGTCATTAGATTCAATTAACGCTATCTTCTTTTTTCTAAGCCATCCTTTAATCTGCTTCTCTCGTTCTATCGCTGTCATCATATCATCATAAACTTCAAAATGAACCAATTTATGCACATTATATTTCTTCGTAAATCCATCAACCATTTTATTCTTATGCTCGTATACCCTCTTAACCAAATCACTCGTTACGCCAGTATATAGCACCTTATTATGCACATTTGTCAAAATGTAAACGTATCCTTGTTTCTCGGCCATATTATACCGTCATTCTGAGGTCCATCCTCTCTGTCATTCTGAGGCTCCGAAGGAGCCGAAGAATCTCATCTTTAGATCCTTCACTCGCCTTTGGCTCGTTCAGGATGACGCCTTCCATAATGGTCTCCAGTATACCGTATTATACAATCTTATACAAGAATTATTTACTTGCCTCATCATTCCCACCACTGTCATTCTGAGGCCCCACATGGGGCGAAGAATCTATACATGTTCTCAAATCATGAATATTATGTTCACACAACATGAACATCTTAGATAAAACCTCTATCCCCTCATAAAACGATTTGCGAGCTTCCTGAATCTCCGCTACGAACAGGCCCCGCTCTTTCAGCATCACCTCTAACGCCTCCCAGCCTCTAAGGCTGACTTTTCCATCATATTGACCTGCTTTTTGACGTGTCATCTCTTTATATGCGACATTTATATGACATTCGGACATCGCAAATGTCCGATTTTTGGCTAATTTTAGAAGGTTTTTTTGCCCTTTTCCGGCGCTTTTTCATTCATACAACCCATTTATTTACAAAGGGTTGCCACGTTTTTGACCCGTAGTGAGCGTTTGTTGCTAACCTGTGCCAGTATGACCACGACATGCATTTTCAAATTTTGAATCACTGACAGACTGCGCCTCGCCCGACCCGCGCGCCGACGCCCCGGGAAGGACCCGTCCCACTCTTATGAGCACTGTCAGGCTAAAATGCTTCCTCAAAACGGTCTCCGAGAAACGTCAGTATCGCAAGAAACATCAGTAATACAGGCAGAGCCGTTAGGGATATCTGACGTATCTGGCGTTTCTGATGTTTCTCCTAACCCGTATGACCCTTTTATTCTCTCCAGCTTCTCTTCGTCCCATACTATGGCAGAAGCGCCGCTGCCCGTCCTTACTTTTTCAAATCCCATGGCCGACAGCCTCCGGCCTATCCTATGATACGTGACCTTGTATTTATCGCTTCTGTCCTCGTTAAATCTGTCGGTAATCTCCTTAACAGAAAGCATGCCCCTGTCAACGCTGCTTCTCAGATTCGATACGACAGTCAAGATTTGAGCCTCTATAGTATCCGCTTTTTCAATCAATTTCCCAGACTCTAACTTCTTGACAAGCTTCAGGAAAGCAGGCTCCCGCTCCGGCCTGACCAGGCGTATAATCTGCTGTATGGGTTTAAGTATGTCGCCTAATCTCCCTGATGCCGGTTTCGGGATAGGGGGAAGAACTTCACCATAATGTCTTGCGCGAAATGTTACTAATTTTTCCTTGAGCGATAAAGCGCGTAATGGAGTTACGTCGTCTTCAAAACGTTTTGTCGTGTCGGGCATGTTAATAGGTATGGCTCTCGTCTCAAGAATCCTATGTATGCCCTCGTTTGTGCCTATTATTGTTGGGCCGAATATGGAATAATACACGATATCCCTATGCGCGCCCTTATCGGGAAATAAAACTCTCGGCACTTTCGCACCTTTCTCAAAACGGTGCAGCAAAATATCTTCGCTTCCGTTCTTCTCTGCTTTTTTCCATATGTCTTTTACGTCGAAAAATAAGGATGCCCTGAGATCGTTGGCAACCCTCACGAGATAGGCATCCCTTAAAGACTCGACATGTATCCCGCGAAAGGCAACGTGAATCATGCCCTTGCCGGTGCGGCTTTTCCCGCGCTCCGGAACAGCAAACAGACATATAATCGGAGAATATTCGATAGTCTCCAAAAGATAGGAGTGCAGGTCCCATGCCGCTATGAGATCGTAGTAGCCGTCTTCCGGTAATTCCGAAATCGTTTTATGGTAAACCAAGAGTTCGTCATAAAGCGCCCTATCGTTTTCTTCCGAGGAATTTTTTGATTCGGCTTCGTATAGCTTCAATATTTCCTCTGCCCGCGGAAGAAGCCACGGAATCTGCTCCTTAGGTGGCGGGAAATAAAGTAGCCCGTCTTTCCTTATATTAGGAACAATAAAGAGATCATCATCTTCCTTAATTAGAAAAACCGGCTTACCGTCCTCTTCCACGACATCAATTAAACCGTCAAAAAAAGCGGTATAAACCGGTTTAGCGCCTTCCCCCGCCTCATTATTGTTTATTTGCAAATCTATCTTCCGGTACTTTGCAATAACCTTTCTATAGGCATCTATATCCTCTTTTTTGAGATTGAAACGCTGCCTAATCTCATAATTCAAATATGCCTCAACTTTGGCCCTGTCCATCCCGCTCAATTTTTTCAAGACAGCTTCAAGTCTCCGGGGAAGCTCTGTTTTGTCCGTATCGGGCGGAATAAAGCCTAACTCATATTTGATAACGTCTTTAGAAGATGAGACCAGTTTATCGAAATCATCTTTTGTGTAACTATTGAAATAATCATTGATATCCATACCTATCGGCAAAGAGACGATTCTCGCCTTATCGCCGATCATGTTGCCTACTTTTAGCGAACCCTTTACCCCTGCTTCATCGCCATCAAGACAGATATAAACTTTTTCAGAACGGGAAAACTTCTGGACATATTCCGGCTTGAAATTGGAGGCGCCTAAAACGGCGACGGCAGGATAACCGCACTGGAGCGCTGATAAACAATCGAGTATTCCTTCGACAACATATACTTCTTTCTCGTAAAGCGCGTCTTCGTTATATAGATACTTTATTTCCCCAGGAAGATGAAGGTACTTCGGTTCTTTGCCGTCAATCCTTCTTGCAGACAGATGAACTACCTGGCCATGTCTAAAATTAGGGAAAACGATCC
>JAFGFD010000046.1 GCA_016931215.1 Candidatus Omnitrophota bacterium | reverse complement strand
GCCCGTACTATTTCCGATTCGCTTAAGTAGCGTAAATATACCATACTTTCCGCGCTTGTCAACAGACCTGCATGCTTTAATCATCCCAATCCGCTTTTTTAACCTTACCGTCGATGGTATCCAGGAAAAGTCGTACTGCCTTTTGCTTTTCGTCAGGCAATTTGTTGAAATCGTCTCTTTGCAAAATTTCCCGCAGTCGATCCTTGATTGATTCCGGATCAATAAAACGTTTAATACTATCAAGCGGCATTTTCCAATGAAATCTACCAACATAATCCGACATGCCGTGGCTCATGGATTTTGACAAAAACGATGATATAAAATCTATTACACCGTCGTCTGTCTGCACTGCGCTGTTGACGAAAGCCGAGACTTCTTCCTTAGAACCCCAATTTTCCCATCGGAATAATACCCCGGGAAGTTTCTCATGTTTGGCGAGCCGCCCATCACGCGCCCATAACTTTATTTTCTCATAGGCAATCTTTTCAAGCTCATCTAGAAACTCGTCTCGCAGTGTAAATTTTTCCTCCGGCCGCGGTTTATCGTTCAATCCATATCTACCGTGTTCCTGATCCTGGACTGATACTTCATGCACAATTGCATACAAGCTTTGATCGGCTTTTTCGAACGCTGTCTTTAACAAATCATACCTATCCTTGTGATCATCGAGTCTGCGCAGGAGCTGATGGGTTATGCGCAAAACTCTCATGGGCGTATCAAAACCAAAAAAGCCGGTGTCGCCTTCGGGAAAAAGGTCTCCGAGATTGATCAGCGTATTGAGTATATTGCCGAAATGGTCTCCTGGGACATCTTTCGTATAGTCTTCAAATCTTTCAAGAAATCTTATAATTTTTCCTTGTTCTTTTAACGCCATCAGCTCCTTGCCAAACGATACTTCGTCATTCGCTGTTGACAATATTCTTATAATCTCTTTTTGGGATATTTCATTTTTTGGTATGGAAAGCCTGAAAAAAGTATCGAATATATCCGGGCTGCAAATGCGTCCCGCCTTTCTCCAGTTATCCAGCCAGTCAGGCCCGTAGTTGGAGCCGCCATAAGTCGCCTCTAATCGCGGGAACAGCCGCTTCATGAAATCCCTAAGTCGATCCTGGTCGGTATTTAAGGCTTTAGCAAAAATATCATCGCATGTTTTACGGTCTTCGTCTTTTTGTTTTTGGGTTCCGCGTTCCTTGGAGGCACCGGCGAATATGTCTTTGTTATCTCTTATCCCTCCATATACATCTGGAAGGAATACTTGAAGCCCGGTAATTGCCAAAAAATCGATGGCATTGACCTCTCCCTTTACCATGCTAAAACTTAATCGCAGAGAGTTGATATACCTCGTAACGTCACGTATGGTGGCGAAGAAATGCTTTAAACCGCTGTGATAGATGTTTCCCCAATAAACCTGATCCCATTGTGCTTCAGGAATATCTTTAATAAGTTGATCGAGCTGGCTAAAGAGTAGGCGCTCTATTTCCTGTTTATCGGCTAGCGGCACCTCGAACGGAATCTGGACAATTTTTTCCAAGTATTCCTCGCCGGGGCCTTCCTGCACTTTCCTAAGCGCATTAATAACCACATTCTTGTCAAAAGCGAGTAAATATACCGTGTTCGAGAAATCCCCTAATGACTTAATCAATTGAAATATTTGCCGTATCTCCGTGTTGTTCAACCGATCAATGTCATCTAGGACGATGATTATTTTCGATTTACTCTTTGAAAGGAGTTTATTCAATTCGTTCTTTACTGCGATTAAATCTTTTGATTTCAAATCGCCAAAGTCTTTGCTGGCTTTGCCAAAAACTCTGAATACCTTTGAAATGACCATGGCCGGACCGCTAATCATGGGATGCGGTATTAAGACTAAAGGCTCAAAAAACGACGCATATTTATCAAGTTGATCGCCTACCTTCTTTGCGTCATCCGCATAATCCGCTCTTTTGAGGGTAACGGATAATTGCTTAAAAAATTGCGATATTAATTGATCCTGATCCGAATAATTCCATGGGTTAAAGTTGACAATTATCGGTCGTTCCTCTTTTGATTTCCCATTGCTTATTAAGTTTATGTGCTCCAATGCCATATTAATTATAGACGTTTTTCCGGTCCCCCAGGTGCCATATAGCCCGACAACAATGCTGTTTTTATCCTGATAAGAGCAAATAGCATTTGCAAGAGCTTTGGAAAAGGATTGCCGCCCTAGAATATCCTCTTTACCCGATTGTATGGGTTGGTCTGGTCTAAACATTTGCTATTTTTTCTCTTTTCTCCATTTGTTACGGTCTTTTTCGATGAGGTCCCGGATGATAGAAACGATAGATGCGGTCTTGTTCTGCTTTTGGAGCACAAGGGCTTTTTCCTTGAGAAAAAAATAGTGCTCATCCGATAGTTCTATCGTGGTCTTTTTGGCGTAGTTTCTTTTGACAGTCATACCGTCCCTCGTAGTGATTTAAAAGTATATAACAACCTCTCCATAATTATGGATTATATCACGAAGGGGCGTACATATAAACAAAAAACCTTTGCTGTGTTGGGAATGGGTACGATACGTAGATGGCGGGCGTTGATTTGTATTATAGGCTTGTGGCGACGGCTTCTTGGGATATCTGCCACTGCCGTATGCTTTCGTAATCGATAGCCTTAATCCTTAAGGCACGCAGGAAAAGGAGTATGCCGTCTCTGCCTATAGAAAGAATATCATCCGGATTTTCGCCGAGTCTTTGTAGCTGAGTTCTTATCCTATCTAATGAAGTATTGTCTCCGCGATAGTAGGCTGTTACATGCCTTCCAAGCGCTACACGGCCGTCATAATCAGGGTATTGTTCGTTTTCCGGATTGAGATCGGAATAAGCATCGGGGAACATGATGAGTTGATGGGATTCGAGTTCGCTTCGGAAAGCTTCTTGAATTTCGGAGGCAATTATTAGCCTGCCATTTTCAATTTCTACAAGCTGTATACCATTCGCAACTTGCGGGACATATGCTACTACGCTTCCACCTTGTGGCAAACCTTGAAGTGCGTTCCTAACCGAGGCAATAAAGGCATCTATCGCTTGCTGCCTCGCCCGGGCCCTATCGCTATCACTGGCATGTCTCTGATATTGATCAGGAGTTTCTATGTCAAACGTCAAAACCTGCTTTCTCTCGTCCATTACAGTCTTTCCGGTTGTGCTGTCATATTCCAATACGCCAAAGCGATTGTCTGACAAACCCTTACTTATACCCATCGCTGTCTTTTCATACGTTCTTCCATCACCAATAGCGTGACCTCTCGTATCCCTTTCTATCTTGGCCTGTCCTACTACAATGCGCACAACTCGGCCCGGAATCGGATCGCTTTGTAACGATTCGACATTCGCTGCCTGGCGGGTCTCGAGAGCTTCTTTCTGTTGAGAAATTTTAGCTTCTGCTTTGTCTCTCAAATATTCATTTAACGTAACCCATTTTTCGGGCTGGCCGACAGGGGATACCAAAACTTCTGGAACTACAAAATGCGGAGTAACCGACGTCACACGAGCTACCTGGAAACCAGCCTGAGCAAAATAAGGGCCGAGAACGGGTATTCTTATTATCACACCGGCATAACCTTCTTCTCCCGCAAAATGTCTGACTTGAGGTCCTACTGTTTCCTCAAAATTATCCCTCTCCCTGATAGTCATATAACCACTTTTCTGAATATCGCTCCATTCTCGGTTAGTGATAGCTCTATACAAATGACTTCCTGAAAAAGCAAGGGTTTGAGAAAGCTCTATTTCACGCTTAAATAATTCTGGTGCCTGTACCTTAAACTCATCTATTGAATAAGTCTTGCCTTTATAAATTACTTGGTGCATTTCTGGACGTTCTAAATCGAAGTTGTAATCCATGCTTTCTTGCGCGTAGCTGTAAATATCATCTATGCCCACTGCCGATAATATTCCTTGAAATGCTGGTAATGTTCTCTCATCATTTAAAATATTCCAAATTCGATATGTTAAATTTTCATCTTGCTTTGTAAGTATTTTAGCAGCTACTTTTCTTGCAACTTCAACGGAAAATTTTCTATGAACTTTTACGAATCCGTTATTCTTGAATGCCAAGACCAATTCTCCCTCTTTAACACTTGGGGCGCTCGTAACAAACTCCCATGGGATTTCAGGTTTTAACGTGGGACATGTTGTTATTAAAGGATAATAACCTGAAGGAAAAACCATATATACATATTCAGGTGTTTCTTGAGACTTAAACTGCTTTTTCGGTGCAACAGGACTTGGATTAACCAATCCTTGTATATCTTTTATCCATTCCGTTAATCTCATATCTTTGTCTTTGAATACTTGTCTTGTAAAGGTGCGAATAATATAGTGATCTCTATTTTGGATAAAGTAGTCATGCCTTCCTTGTGCTATATATTTATCTTCATGCTGCTTAAGCCACACATTTGCAGAATGATCGAGCAAGTTTTTCATCTGATTTATTATTTCGGGATGGTTATGTTTTAAGTATTCGGTTATTTCGTGCAAAAATGAGATGGGGTTATTCAAAAGATCTTTATTTATCACAAGAAGCCCGGGCTTACCCGTTCCAAAAAAACCTGCCTTTACTTCATCGGTAATAATTATATTTTTAGGGAGACTATCTTTGAATAAGGCAAGTATATGTTCAAGTAAGGCACTCTCATCAACAGTTGTTGTTGTATCTTTGATAAATTGCTCAATAGCATTAATGGCACCTTCTATATCTTCGGGTGGCGCCCTTCGCTGAACTAAACCTGAAACATCTAACCGCTCTTTCGTATCAATGTTTTCTACGATACCGCGAAACCTTCCCATATCATCAACCATAATAGGCTCGATCTCGGTAAATTTACCAATTGAATCGCTGGGCAATCTTCCTCCTCCCATTCTAAACCTATTTAGTTCTCCTATTTGTTTCATTAAAACATTTATTTGATCTGAAAATGCCTTGACTGAGTCTTCGTCTATTGAAATTCTATCGCCTTCGAATTTAGCTTTATTCTCTGCTATAAGATCATCGACTCGACAAATAGCTTGACGATATTCGCTCACAGGTCTATCTATAGAAAGCTTTGTAATTTCAGATACGGCCTCTTCCAGCCCCCCTCCTTTAATGATAACACCTGTTACTTTACCTGACAAAGAATTGGATAGAGCTTCCGGATAAAGCGAGGCGATGGCTTTGCACGTAAGCGCTACCATAAATATACCAATGTTATTTGCTTCTTCTTTACCAGCCATATATAAAAGTTGACCCTGCAGGTCGTAATCTCTTAAATCCTTGGTTATGCCCGCATAATAATTACCAAACCGCCTGCGATTTTCTTTTTCTATAAGATAATCGTTTACCGTATTCCGCAAATGAAATAGATAGTTTGCGGTAGAATCGTTTTTCGTATCCCAGGTAAAGGTATAACCGTTTTCGTCTAACCAGAAATGCATGAATTCATGGAATAACAAATATTCTTCATAATCGCCTTCCACGCCTATCAATGTAATTTTATAGTGCTTAGGGCCTATCTTTTCCGCTCTGCCAGTCCCTTTAGGCACAAATGGAGATGGTGGTATGGTTTCAACATCAATTTTTACACCGGGCATTTGATAATGCTTCAATAAAAATTCGATTCGGGATTGGTTGTTAGGTAGATGCCTATACTGTTCGGCAAATTCTCTATCTCCTTGAATATCAGCGATAGACTTTTTGTAAGAAGCTGTTGGCGATATCACCATCTGATATTTTTCTTGCAACGCTCTCTCGTGCTCTATTGTTCGTTTGATGACACTTGTTAATTCTCGATCGATATCCGTAAAGACCTGCTGCGTAAAGGCGCGGATAATATAGTGTGCCTTATTGGCCAAGAAATAATCGAGCTTCCCTTCTTTAGTGTATTTTTCTTCATGCATATCTATCCACATCCTCTGATATTCAAGCAGAGATGCTTCCATTAACGGTATTATTTCAGGATTTACAGTCTTCAAGTATTCTATTATCTCGTGCAAGAAAGATACGGGGTTATGCAAAAGCCCTGCATTTATGACCATTAAATCCGGTTTGCCAACACCAAAAAATCCGGCTTTTGTCTGCGTAGTAATGATTATGTGCTTTGGAAGGCGATATTTAAATTGCTCTAATATATATGATAGTAAAGCGTGTTGCGGATGGGATGGCGAACATTTATACTGGATTAAGCGCTCGAGGCCCTTGATGTGTTTTTCTATCTCTTCAGGCGAGGCCCTACGTTGCGCAAGACCTGAAAGATCCAATTGCTCTTTTGTATCAACATTTTCAATAATCCCAACGAGCTGCCCTTTAGCATTAACATTAATGGGTTCGATTTCAATAAATTTACCTATTGCTGCCACCGCACCTTTAGCAACTCCAGTTGTGATTGGTCTTGCTTGTAATATATATAAAGTATCTCCTTTTATTGCGAATTCGATATCAACAGGAAATCCATAATGCGCTTCTATTTCTTTTGCAGCCTGCGTTAATCTACTAACCCATGCTCGGCTTAAAGCACGTTTATTTCTAAGGGCCATGGGCGTGCTTACCGTCTTTGTGCCGGGCCCTTCGGCTCGTGAAATAACCTGCACGCGCTTGCTTCCTATAAACGCTTCTTTTACTTCTCTTGTGGTCGATTTATCGGTAACATATTGGTCTGGCTGAACCATTCCGCTGACAACAGCTTCTCCTAATCCATAAGAAGCATTAATAACAACCCTGTCTTTATTTTCAGTTACAGGATCTTTGGTAAATATGACCCCTGAAATATCAGAATCCACCATCTCCTGGACAACAACAGCATGAGATACCCTATTATCTAGATGCCTTTCTGCTCTATAAGCAAGTGCGCGCGGTGTAGCAAATGAAGAGAAATTCCGTATTACATTTTCAAACAACTCGTTTGTAGAAACAAATAGATACGTATCTCCCAGTCCGGCAAATGCTGCTTCAGGCGAATCTTCTCCGATATTGGATGAACGAACACTCCACCAAACATTTCCTTTTTTGACCTGTTTAGCATAAAATTTAATCAATTTTTTCAGGTTGCCGCTTGCTTTATTTGAGGCCTCGACAAAGATTGCCTGTATCTTTTCGTACTTATCTCCAAGAGGAATATCGCTTTGCAGGATATTGTTTATCTGGATATCGATACCTGCTTCTTTAATAAATTCCTCGAAAGCCTTTACAGTAACAACAAAACCATTGGGTACTACAAAATGCATCTTTTTTGATATGCTTCTCAATTCCCCTAAATTTGCACCCTTAGGACCTGCTGTAGAAAAATCTTCTTTTCTAAGATTGCCTAGAGGAATTATCGACTCATCTCGTACCTTGGCTGGCATCGTAGGCTGAACTGTTACCAAAGGTTTTGGCTCTGGCACTGCAACCCTCTTAGTTTCCATGGTAACCTTGTCTAAAGCGCCTTTTTCGGTTTCAAGGATAATGGCTCCTTCAATGCCATCCAATAATATGCGGTCGCCTTCACCTATGCGGTATCTTTTTTCCTGTATACCTTTTGAAACAAGAAAACCATCGGCATTCTTCTCTATATCTACAGGTACATAGGTAGTAATCTCCCATTTGTTAGCTCCATCGGCTTCTTCTACAAGTTGGGCATTAGGCAAGATAATTGATGGTATACCCAGTTCTCGTGATGTGATGGCAGCATGAGCCAGAATACCACCGCTTGTCGTAACGATACCCGCGAAAGAAGACATTATGGGCCCATCGCTTGGCCCTGTATGGGAAGTCATAAGTATTGTATTTGCAACCGTGGCTTTTTCTTTCTTCATTGAAATAGTACCGAGAATTCTTCTGCCTGTTTTGCCGGAAGAAGACGCTATGCCTTTAACGGCAACGGCTCCGGCCAAAGGCTCATCAACCCAACGCTCATATAATCTTTGCTTATAGCTATCGGCTTCTTCCTGAGATATTGGTTCTATTGCAACGCTTTCGAGCCCCATTGCTTTTGTAAGTTTCTGTAAATCTGTTGCGCTTAATGCAATATCCGGATTTTCTTTTCGAATAACTCTGGCAAATATAATATGATTTGTATCGGGATTTCTTATCACAGTCACTATCATTCTATCTCCGCGATTACTTTCAAATGTTCCTATCTGTATTAAGAATTTACCTACAACACCGATATCCTGAAAATCAATGAGCGGTATTGCAGGGGCAATCGCTTCTGCTATCTGCATAGACGTTGCCACATTACCTGATAAATCTCTTAATATATCATCGATAGGGTGATAATTCGGGTTGCGGATTAAGAGGTGGTTTTCGCTATCCCAAACTAATTCTCCGCGATCAATCATTCCATCAATAGGTTCATTAATATAGATATCCAGATTCCGCTGAGTAAGCTTAACACCTGAAGGAATTGGCGGCACGCCTAATGCCGCAAGTCTCTCGTTAAGTTTTAATAATTGATCTCCTTCCGCCGCTTGCATATATAAACCCATATCAGCCATATGCACTTGAGCTAATTGTATATATCCTTGCTGCAGAAAAACTTCGGCAGCAGCAATCGCACTTCTATAATCTTTTATATGAAGATCCAAATCGCGAGAATAATACAATGCCTTTATTACAAGGGGTATCGTTCGCCTGATTTCTTCCATGCTTTTTGCCTTGTGGTCTTTATCAAGCCTTATTCGCATGTATCTGCCACCGGTAATCTGTACATCAAGGCCAAGTCCCGTCATTACTTTTTCCAAATAAGCCAATCTTGCTTGGTTACCCGCGCCTTCGCCCCATTCTTGATACCGAACCATGATCATCCCGCCATCATCCGGAGGGGCAAGCCGTACTTGTATCTCCGCTTTATGGAGGCCTAGTTTCAAATGGCCGATTAACAGATCATCGTTAATAACAAATGAGGAGCGTATGGACGCGCTTTGATGCTCTTCAAAAGCTGGCAATATTGACTTTAAGACGGTTGAGCTTACTTTATCGCCCTGAATTATCGGATAGCTGCTCACATCGACAAAATCAAGCGTCTTGTTATGTATCTTTATCGAGACGGCAGATTCTGCCATTCTTGCCCATTCAAAAACCGGCAGGAAACTCGCCTGATGTAAAAAGTTGATGAATTCATGGAGAGACGTTATTTCTTCTAGCTTTTCTGTTTCTTTAATGGAATAGATGCTGTCAACTACTTCTTTATGTCTTAAATCCTCTTTGGTATAAGAGGCGAGTTTTTTCTTTAACTCCGCCCATTTACTGGCTATCTCGGCCACTTTATATGTTTTTGAATCCAGTTGTGCCGTAAGCGCCATATATTCGTTTGCCATAATATCAACAAGCTCTATTGCGCTATTCAAGGTGCCTCTGTCCATATCTCCCATCTTTTGTGAAAGAAGTTCCAAGACGGCAAAATTTGAATCAAGCAACCTGTTCTGAGCATCTATTTTCTCTTTCAAAAATTGCACGGAAGTTTGTTTTCGTCTTCCATATTTCACTAATATAAATTTGCCATGTGGTAGTTTTTTTACATCACCGCCGAGTGTTTTTACGAGTCCTGCATCAGGAATTAAAGTAAACCCGGGTCTTAGGCTAAAATCTCCCACTGCTGCTCTTGTTTTAAATGATGGGTTTTCAACAAATACTCCAAGATTGCGCACGCTTCTCATGCCCGACATCAACTCCGCCCAATACTCTTTATCCTCTAGTGAACTATAAGAATCAAAAATTTGCTTTAGGTGAGTTATATATTGATGTGCTTGTAACTGTGTTATAAAAGGAGATTGGGAGAATCCATCTATTGATGCGTTATATAAAGAAGCGAAAGCTTCAGGAAGCTCGTCCTTCAAGGTTTTGCCATAAAGTTTCTCTAGTACAGTTCCTAGATTTAAATTCTTTTTTATACATTTTGTTTCAAAATACCCTGCTGTATAAGCTGCTGTCCTTGACCAATTATGTCGCGCAGCAAATGGATAGATTAACGAACCTATATATTCCTTTATGTAATAATATATCTTGATAAATGGCATGAGCAACCTTGTATACCATTTAGTTCGATACTTAATTTGTAAATTTAGATGCGCCCCTAATCCACCTGCTCCTCCGGCTAAAGCTACTTCTGAAAATATTTTTTTCTGCGCTTCATATATTTCTTTCAGTTTATCAAAATCAAACTTAACTGGTTCTATTTTAGGAAGAATAATATTTATTGGTGGGTTCTTCTTGGCTTCTTTTAGCATATCGGCTATTAATTTATTAATTTGTTCATAAGGAGTATTGCCCATAGAAGGAGAAAAGATTGAAGGCGGTGCAATAATACCCGCTGTCGTCTCTTTCATTAATTCTTTTATTTTCTGCGTAAGCGCCTCGTTTATTTCTTGCCCAAATAGTTTATCCTGCAAGCCAAGTTTAAATTCACTCTTTAATATCGCGATCAAATTCTCGCTCTGCTCAACTTTAATCTTCTTTCGTTCTTTTTTGCCAGTGCCACGTAAAAACTCATGCGGGCTCATTCCCAGCTTTGCTGCTTCTTCCGGATGTAAGGCAAAATATCCTTCTCCTGCTTCATGAAATAGGGCGACAGGGTTTGTTGAAAGTTCACGAGAAATTAACAATTTTTCCCCATCCGAAAAACCAAGTATTGGATTTTTAACTGTTGAACCCAAATAATATATTTCGCCTTTTGCATTCAAATCTTCTAAAAACTTTACGATTTTCTCTACTAAAGCTATTTCTGCAGTGCTTAAATCTTTTTTATGCGTTTCTAAAGCCAAATGTTTTATTGCCTTTATTGATGCACCAACTTTATCTTGTTCTACTTTACCATCTAAACTTAGATGCAATGGTTGACCGGATTTATCTTTCAGGACATTGCCATTGGCATCACATAAGTCTATCAAACCATGATCCCCTACTGCCGCACCCTCTGGGACTTTGAGCTTAATGCCCTGTTTAATAATTTCTCCATCTTCATTAAATATCTTACCTATGGCTGATCCTTGGCCTCCTATTTTTACAAAAACTGGCCGACCAGCTATGTCCACGCCTTTTATTTGTTCTGCATTAGCTAATGGCTGCATCTGAACGCTTGGCGGCATGATGTAGATTACACCGTTTTCTGTTACCTCCACCTGTCCTTTATTGCCGCTTTCCAGCACAGCTTTCTCTAATCTAATCCATAGTTTCATAGCATCTTCCGTACTACCATGTACTTTGCCGGATTCGCCACAAAAATAAGTAAACCAAGCTAAGGTATGCGATCGCTCCATTAATGTCTGCAATATTTTATTATTTTTCCCGGAAAGTATTCTAAAATATGGACTTTCATACCCATTGCCGTTCTTGAAGTTCGGCATTATGGAAATGTAGGAAATGTCTTTCTTCTTGAAAAGCTCGCACAGGTTATCGGTATGAAAACCGCCCGTTATGAGTAGGGTTGCATTAGCAGGCTTGATATTAGACAGGAATACTTTGTCTCTTTTGAAAGAATAGTCATAGAACTCGGATATGTCCTTTCTGTAGCGATCCAGGGTAGTTATGTTGTTGTCAAGTTTAGCGGTGATTTTATATATCGGAGCTTTCTTGTCTATGAAAACCGTATAGTTTTGCATATCAAAAAACTTTTCGTTCTTCTTGTAGTATTCCCAATCTTCTCTTGAGATCGAAATGTTAAATATGTTCTTGGTAAGAACAAGGTTTTTGGAAAGCGTATCGAGCGTCTTTTGGTCGTCATTCTCGAATATGGACTCTTTTAGCTTTGTTTCAAGGACTGTAAGTTCTTCCATTATTTTTGCTTTGTCTATGGCTTCGTATGTGGATATATAGACGATGTATTTCTGAAGCTCGGGATAATTCTTGAGATCAAGGCCCATCTGGTTTGCCTTTTTGACAAGGTATGTGTAGTAGTCCTTTTGTGAAATCTGTTCAGCTTTGAATTCGACTGTTTTTTGAATAAGTTCTTCGATCGCTCTCTTGGAAAACATTTTCTCGAAACGGTCTATAAGATTATTACGCTCGTTATTGGCTATTTTGAAATCTATCTCGTTTTCCTGATTAAGCGATTGGTGGAGAAGATATATGTTCGTAAGGGTCTTTATATCGATCGCCTTTGACTGGGATTTCTGGATTAGGTAAGTCAGGTAATCTTTGAATTCGAGTTTTTCGGTCTTATATTCCGTGTATTTTTGATCCATCTCAAGAAGCTCGGGGTTATATATGTGGCGCTTTAGATTCGAGATTATGTGGTCGAGCTCTTTGAGGTATTTTTCTATCGTATCTTTATGCTTAAGCGATTCCCGATATACGTTGAGATTCTTAAGATAAAGCTCCGTATCTTCAACGCCCCAAAGTTCCGCTTTTTCAGGGTTATTTATGGCAAAGTATTCGGCGCCGTTAACGAGCCCTTCTTTTACGAAGTAGTCTGCTACCTTTTCCCTTATGCCTTTATCGTAGATTCTCGTGAAGATAGATAGGTCATACTCGCCTTTGCCGCCTTCAAGATTTATCGTGTCTATGCCATATTCGTTATGGAGATATTCGATTATATCGGATATCTTATGTTGGGCGGCATAGTTGCAGTGGGCATCCTGAATGTGTATAACTACCTTTTTTGAAGCATTGCCTTTACATGAGTCTTTTATATGCCCTAGATACTCCGGCAGGCTGAATGTGTCCACATTCAGTTCCTTGGAAACTCCCGGGCTGCCGGTACCAATAGGGCCCAGGCTAGTAGACCCTATGGTACTTTTGGCAGCCCAGGTTACATCACAAAAGACCGTATTAAACAAAAAAGACCATAAAGTGATGATAGCAACCATCACCTTCAATGGTCTTTTTGCCATCGGATGCCTTATAGATCTAGCCTGTGACATATCTATGGCTCCATAATTCTTTTTTAATCTTTAAAGTAACTGGTGAAAAAATATACTTGGCCGAAACCTAGCCTAATTTCAGACAAGTAACCTACCTAGCCTATTTATATAAGAAGTATACCTGACAAATACGGGTCTGACAATAGCGAATAACTTACTTTTTTATACCTTAATTTTGAGCGGCTAAACGTGGCAGTCGATAACCGTAAGAAGCGTATCGTTCGGAAGCCCATCCAAGAGCTTATCAAACTCCTCCTGCCACGCCTCGTCTTCCTTTTTGTCGCGCACCATACCCCACCAACCCATTTGCCCCTTCTCGTACCACTGGCCGTCCTTAACCGCACCGAAGGTCGCGATGGATGCCATGCGCTTCATATACCTTTCCTTTGTATCACCCGGCTCAATCTCGAGCCTGTAGGCCTCTTTCTCGCGCATATCCTTATCCTGCAAGGCCAGAAACTTCTTCCAGTTCTCCCTGGCCTCTTTTAGCTTTAGGCGTCTCATGCCGTCAAAATCGATGTCGCCTTTCCGCGCCTGATCAACGCCGTTCGGCCAGATACGCCTGTCCTCTTTATCAGTAGCTGAACGGTCCCCGACTACACCGGTTCTCCCGGGTTTAAGCTTAAAGTAGCCACGCCACCTGCCTCCCATGACCCACCAGTCCCATCTCGAGTCCGGATTGATCAGAAACCCATAGTCGCCGTCGTCATTGGGAATGAAACCGGCGTACTTCTTCATGAATTGCTCATCCGTCATCTTGGAGCATTTGACCTTGTCGCTACCCTTCATCGTCTCGAGGGACTTTTTGACGTAGTCTTTGACTTCCTCTTTAGGTACCTCGACATTGAACTCGAGATACTCCTGCGGGCAGTCACCCATGTTGTTCTCCTGATACGGGGCAAGCTGCTCCTCTATGTTTTCACCAATAACCAATACAGCAAAATGACTCATATCTATTCTATCCCTTATTGTTTGTTACCTTATTCTTTGACCAACCAGACTTCCATCTCTCGACGGCTCCTTTTATGATGGTTGCTTGTTCCTCTTGGGTTGTAGCCGAATCGAGAACCTTCACTAGTTCCTCTTTATTGAGGATGCGGAAATTCTTTATACCCTTGGCCTTTGCCTCGAGCATTAAGTCGTTGCGGCTCTTCTCGCTGAACGCGGGCGCTATTCGCTCGGCGATCCTCGTATTCTCAGCCCTCCTCTTTGATACCTTGCTCTTAGCACCCTTCTTGCCGTAATACTTTTCGTGTAACTCCTTCACGATCTTTTTCGACTCTTCTCTCGTCATTCGAATCACCCCCTTTTAATCGGGGGTGAGGTTACCGTATTCCCAATGGATTGCAAGTCATTTTTCATCTTTTCTTAGAACTCGACCTTCACCCCGGCTCTGACACCGGCGCCCACCCTTTTGTCGGTTTCGGCGAAGCCGTAACCCTCGACGAAGGGATTGACCGAGATACCTTCCTTCTCCTTCTTAGCCTGGTACGTCACATGCGATCCGGACTCCGCCACGATATGCGTGATTTCTTTCTTTGTAGGCATAAAATAGGCCCTGTAGATCGTAAGGCCAATGAAGCCTATGCCCAGGATCCCCAGGAGGATCCGAATCGTCTTGATCCACGGAAGCACTTGGAAGAAACTTCCGAAAAACTTGAGAAACGAAAACTTTTCCATACTACTCCAACTTGATTCCGTTCTTTTTAAGCAATAGGTCCACGCCTACCTTTATGGCCGGAATGGAGTCTATCTTCTTTTTTATCTCTTCGATGTTCGCGTCAAGAGTCTTGTGAAGAACCCTGCAGACTTCCTTATCAACGAATTTCTCCTCGGCTTCTTTCTTGGTGTCATCGATTTTTCTGTCAATCTCGGCGCGCTTATTCAAAGCTTCTTTGGCCACGCTAATCGATATCCGGAGCATCGTTCCCGAGACGCCGAGCGACGCTATTACAGCGACCCACGGAAGATACAAAGTCACCTGTTCCATACATTAAACCTTTTTGCTCTTTTCGATATTGGTTATGTCCTCATCAACGCGTGAAATCTGACGGTCGAGATCCTCGCGTCTTCGAAGAAGAAAATCTTTGTGTCTTTCGGCGTCTGTTCTTGTATATTCCTTCACTGAACCGTCCTGATTCTTTACGATCTTCTTTCCGTCTTTGAATTCTATCGTTATCTTTTTATCTGGCATGGCGTTCCTCCCATTTGTTTAAGCCTGACCGCCTCTGACCGGCCGGACATAACACATATCCCACGGCTTACTCCAGACGGTCTTATAGCCGTCATACGGATACATTGCCCATACTCCGTCCGACCATGACATATACGAAGTGGACGACCAGAACGGCGTCCATGAATCGGGCGGATACGGAAAAATCATAGTATCCCAGGCCGGGTCGTATCTTGAGTGATCCACGATCGACAT
>JAFGFD010000045.1 GCA_016931215.1 Candidatus Omnitrophota bacterium | reverse complement strand
GGCCCCATCCACGGCCTCTGCCCCATCCGCGTCCGGCTCCCCAACCCCAGCCTCGGCCGGGAATAGGATTCATGTAACCGGGAACGCCATAACCGGCGCAGTAACCTGCAGCGCGACCTGTCATTGGACCGTATCCAAGAGGACCTGTTCCGTCTCCACCTGGCATAGTACACCTCCTTCCATACTCTTATTGAAAATCATTTTCATTTATATTGAAAAAAATATTAGTGTTTCTATTTACCTCTGCACTTGTCGCATAATCCGTAAAATTGAATAAGGTGATTCGATATCCTGAAATTGTACTTTTCCGAAAGGCCCTTTTCGGTCCGCGCAAGCAGCTCTTTCTCTTCATCTATAAAGTCCGTATAATCTATCGCCCTTCCGCAACTTGTGCACACCAAATGGTGATGGTGCCTTACGCCCTTAGGCCCCATAGCGAGCTCGTATCTCGCCCTACCGTCTCCGAAGTCGAATTTGAAGACGAGCCCCATCTCAACAAGCAATTCCAGAGTCCTATACACCGTTGTCAGCCCCACGTTGGGAAAAGTCTTATGAATTCCTACATAGATGTCTTCCGCGCTCATATGCTTCGATGTGCGGCTTAGAAAATCCAGAATCGCCTGACGCGGAACGGTTATCCTGTATCCGCATCCTCTAAATCTACCGTGCCACCAGGGTGACCCGTATCCATATCCGTGAGGCATATACTTCACCTTCCTTAATGATAATGGTTTTCATTATCAATTATACACGATTTATCGCTATTTGTCAAGGCCTGAAAAAGGGGACGTTTCGCTTTCGCGCATCACGTTATCCCGCAACAAGTTACAAACGGTGGTTAGCCGGATGTGTCCCCAAATTGTATGGGGCCAAGTGAGACTGATGGGTATGAAGAAGACTGAAGGCTAAAAGTGGTGATTTTTTACTCCAAAAATTTTTCACAAAAAAGGTTACAACAATCATTGTGCCGGAGGTTTGCTATCTTTGTTGCTGAAAGGGACACATCTGGAAAAGTGCTTGTTGCAACCCCTTTCTTTGAAATGAGTTGGGACGAGGAGAAACGTCCCCTTTTTCTTGCGCGTTCCCTTTTTCTTGCCATCCGTCGCTTTTCTTTGTATAATATCATCATGAAACTCGAAAAAATAGTCATAAGGGTAACGATTATAATCATCGTCATCGTCCTGGCTGTATACAGTTTTAAATTTGTCGACATAGCCGCCCAAAAACTAAATATCCGCCTTCCCATTAAACCAAATCCGATATACTGGAAATATCCTTATGATCTTTTCATATACGCATGCCTACTGATGGCGTTTTTACTTACATGCCTATTTAGAAAAGACGTCGGCACAGCCAATAAATCCCTCTTGGCCGCATTCTTCCTTACGCTCGTAATCGAGAAGTATAACTTCGGATACAGCCTATATTTCGTCTCTATCATACTGAAAAACACAAAAGATCTCGAACCGTATTTCAGGCACTGCAATCCGATAAATATCTTTCCTTTCATGTTACGATACCCCGTACTATTGATGGCCTGGGCTATAGGGATATCCCTGATCATCGCGGGAAAGTCGAAGATCGATGAGGCCCGCGGAAGACTGGCTACGGACGGAGTCTATAAATACATCAGGAACCCGCAGTACGTCGGTCTTTTCCTTATACTGGCAGGAACCTTTTTCTTCGCCCCCACCCCTCTTCTTCTCTTGCTCTTAATCGTAATCACCTACATATATTACCACCTAGCCTTGAGGGAAGAGAAGAAACTGGAATCAAAGTTCGGAAGCCAATACACGGAATACAAAAACCGCGTCCCCATGTACTGATGCCGTCCAAAAAGGGGACGTTTCTCCTCGCCAAAACTCCCGACAAAAAAAGAGGTTACAAAGGGCGGTTTGCCGGATGTGTCCCCGAGACATTTTCCATAAAGGAAATATTGACAAACCGCGTCTTTTAACATTTTTTATTTTTATAACATCTTTACCTCAGGAGGGGACACGTCTGGAAAAGTGCTTGTTGGAACCTGTTGTCCCGCAACGAATTCCGGCGAGGAGAAACGTCCCCTATTAAACCCTTGACTTATATACTCAGAGGTGTATATTATACATTTGAACAGAAGATGAAAGATAAAGGAGGTATTGATGGATTTTGACAAATTCGATAAGCCCGAGGACTTCTTTAAGGGTGTAAACCTTAAAATCCCGAGATTGAAGTTTAATAAGGGGCTTATACCGATAATCCTCATAGTTGCCGTGGTAGTGGTGCTCCTGACCGGGATCTATTCCACAGGGCCGGATGAGGTCGGCGTAATAAGACGCTTCGGCAGATATGTAAGGACCACGCAGCCAGGACTTCACATAAAGCTCCCCTTCAACATCGAGAAACTCAATAACGTAAAGGTCAAATATGTGTTCAAAGAAGAGTTCGGGTTCCGCACAACAAAACCTGGGATCGTGACTCAATATTCCCAGAGAGAATACTTTGATGAATCTCTCATGCTCACGGGCGACCTAAACGTCCTAATAGTCGAATGGATTGTCCAGTTCAAAGTCAAGGACCCCGTAAAGCTCCTCTTCAAAATCAGGAACCCGGAAAAGACCGTCAGAAACATCTCCGAGGCCGTCATGAGGCAGGTCGTAGGCAATCACAGCGTAAATGAGGTCCTTACAACCAGAAGGGTCGAGATAAACATGGAGGTTCAGACGCAACTGCAGGAGATCCTGGATTCCTACGACAGCGGCGTACAGATCGTGACGGTAAAACTGCAGGACGTAAATCCACCGGATCCCGTAAAGCCGTCATTCAACGAAGTCAACGAGGCGAAACAGGAAAAGGAGAAGATGATAAACCAGGCATGGGAGGCGTACAACAAAGTCATCCCGAAAGCCAGGGGCGAGGCTGAAAAGACCATTAGGGAGGCGGAGGGCTACGCGCTCAACAGAATCAATACCGCAAAGGGTGACGCTGCCCGATTTATATCCATATGGAACGAATATAAGAACTCTGCGGATGTGACAAGAAAGAGGATGTATTTAGAGGCAATGGATAAGATACTCATAAAGGCGGGAAATAAATTCATCGTTGACCCGAGCCAAAAGGGCATCCTCCCCCTCCTTAATCTAAACGACCAGGGAGGTGCAGAATGAGACAGGCAATATCAATATTGATAGGAATAGTCGCCGTCCTGGCGCTCCTTACCGTAAGCGGCGCGTTATATACGATTGACGAAACCCAGCAGGTAGTAATAACGCAGTTCGGACAGCCCATAGGCAACCCCATTATAAAATCAGGGCTCCATTTTAAGCTGCCGTTCATACAGCAGGCAAACTATTTTGAAAAGAGGATCCTCGAGTGGGACGGTAACCCGAATCAGATTCCCACTAAGGATAAGAAGTACATATGGGTAGACACCACGGCCAGGTGGAAAATAGCTGACGCGCTCAAGTTCCTGCAGTCTGTAGGCAATGAAATAGGCGCGCACGCGCGCCTAGATGACATCGTAGATTCCGCCACTAGAGACTTCATCACAAACCAGGCCCTTGTTGAGGCCGTCCGTAATAACAATAGAATCCTCGAATCCGGAAGCGATGATGAAGACATTGACAGCATGAGTCAACCCGTTGAGGATGTCGAAAAGATATATCTCGGGAGAGAGGAATTGACAAGAGACATTTTACGCGAGGCCTCAAAGATTGTACCCCAGTATGGCATTGAGCTTGTTGACGTCAGGATCAAGCGCATCAACTACGTTTCCGAGGTGCAGCAAAAGGTGTACGACAGGATGATATCCGAGCGAAAGAGGGCGGCCGAACAGTACCGCTCCGAAGGCCAGGGCAAAAAGGCGGAGATAGAAGGCAAAGTGGCCAAGGAGTTGAACCAGATCCGCTCGGAGGCGTATAAGATCGCCGAGGAGATCAAAGGTAAGGCAGACGCCGAGGCGACAAAGATATACGCCGACGCCTATTCCAAGGACCCGGAGTTCTACTCTTTCTTAAAGACTCTGGATACCTATGAAAATACGATAGATGAAGGAACGACCGTCATCCTAACAACAGACTCTGAATACCTCAAGTATCTGAAAAAGGCAAAAGGAGAATAATTTGAGAATAGCGCGCCTTATTGAGACAATGGTTATTGCAATAACGATTTTTTCCTTAGTCTCCTGCTCCAAACCGGTCATGCTCTCTCCGAAAGATACCGTCCAACGCTATATGAACGAACTCGAAATAATAAAGGACCCGAATTACTATAAAGAATTCAAAAAGGACGCCCCCGAAAGAGACAGTACAAAGATAGACAGATATACAATGGCGGTCAAGGCCACCGAGGACCTCGTATGGACAGAACCCGGGCGCATAAACGCTACAAGAAAGAAGACCCTCATGCTCGCACCGTTGATGGTATTGAAATACAAAGGTTTTGACATTACCGATGTCAAGGAAGAGAAGGATGTGGCTTTCGTAACGGCGGTATTGAACAAACTGGGCGTTGCCGGCAAGAACCCGGATGAATTCTTACCGTTTGTGCAAGGAGAAGACTATATGCCGGTCACATTTGAGTTGATCAAGACAAATGAGGGCTGGAAGATAAAAAACATAGAGGGCGTCTTCAACAAGCAAGGCCTCTAACAGATAAAAAAATAGGGACATGCCGATTCTTAAAAATGACGGCTGTCCCTTTTTAATTACGCGCGCGCTTTACTCTTCTTCGTCCGCTCCGTCTTCCTCTTTATCCACGTCATCAGTGCTCGAGTACTGTATCGCCGCAAGAGCTATGCTCGCCAGATTGGTCAATTCCTTTACAAGCGTGATGTCCTTCTCCGAAAAGTCCTTCTCGCGCCTGATCATGTTCAAATTGATGACGCCGTAGAGGTCCTTTGCGTTCTCGCTATTGAGCTTGCTGAAGGGGATGATCATCGAGGATTTGATATCTTTTCTTTTGAGCTTGCCGGATAGGCCTTTCTTATCCTGGTCTTTCGGCAGTATTATAGGCTGCGCCGTCTGAGCTACCAAGCCGGCTATCCCCTCTCCCATCTTGAGATTGGTCTTACTGACGACATCCTCATCCAGCTTCTGGGATACCTTTATATGAAGCGAGTCTGTATTCTTATCCAGCGTCATGACCGAACCTGAATCCGCGTCGAGGGCGAGCGTGCATGAATTGAGTAGAGCGCTCAGTATCTTTTCCTCGTAATACCTTGAAAATAGCGGGTCCATCGCTACAAGCGCGGGCGCGAGCTCTCCCAGGCGTTTCTTGTGATAGCCCGTCTGCGCGATGTGGCCGAATATAGATTCGACAAGCTGGGTGATAGAGTATAGCTTATTATACGTAAATACATTGATATCTATGAGCGCGTCGGTAAGTTCTTCCAATGAAAGCCCGGCCTTCTTCGCTTGCTCTTCGAAGACGGAGGCCTCTTTTCTGTATTTCAATATGACCGGCCCCACGACCACATAGGTGACTATATCTTCGCTCACCGCTTTTATGGGGACCATGAATATATCGAGACCAAATGGGCATTTGAAATTGGTGGTCTTCTTTATGGTTATGGGTTTTTTGATATCCGATCCGAGCAGGCAGTTTCCGCAGAATGTGTAAAGGTTGGTGTTCCCCGGCAGGAGTTCGTTACAGAGTCGGTTGGGCCTTGATGTCTTCGTTACGACATTACCTTCGCGCGATACCGTGCAAAGGGTGACTTCCAGAACCTCAGATATAAGATCTTGTATGTGTTGCCATTCCTCCAAGCTTACCAGCTCTGAGAGGAGCCATTTATTATCAATCATAAAATATTAGGGGCTCTTCAGTTTACTTTTCTGAACCGGTTAATATATTGTACTTGCGCATCTTATTATAGAGAGTGGTCCTGTTCACGCCGAGCTTTGTCGCGGCTTTCTTCTTGTTCCATCCGACTTCGCTTAAGACGCGCAGTATGTGGACCTTCTCGGGCTCCTGCATCGCGTGTTTCAACGACGAAAAGGCCTTAATGACCTTATTCTCGAGTCCCGCGCTTATAAATAAATTGCCTTCAAGTATGATCTCCGGAAGGTCATCTTTGTCTATTATGCCGTCCGTATCCAATATAACGGCCCTCTCGATGATGTTCTCAAGCTCTCTTATGTTGCCCGGCCATTTGTGGTGCGTTAAAACAGAGATCGTCTCGCTTGTGATATCCTGGATCTTCTTGTGGTTCTCTTTTGAATATACGTTTATGAAATACTCTACAAGAAGCGGCAGGTCTTCCAGGCGCTCCCTCAAAGGCGGGACATTTATGGAAATGACGTTCAGACGATAGTACAGGTCTTCCCTGAACTTCTTTTCCTTTACGAGCTTCTCGATATCCTGGTTTGTGGACGCGATGATGCGCACGTCGACTTTGATGGTCTTGTTGTCCCCGACCCTCTCGAACTCTTTATGCTGCAGCACCCTCAATAGTTTCACCTGCAGGTCCAGCGCGAGCGAGTCTATATCATCCAAAAGTATGGTTCCGCCGTTAGCCATCTCAAAGCGGCCCTTCCTATCGCTTATAGCGCCCGTAAAGGCTCCCTTTGTATGGCCGAATAGCTCACTCTCTATGATCTCCCTCGGCAACGCGCCGCATGACATCTCCACTATCGGCTTTGCCCTCCTCCTCTTATCTGCCATATGGAGCGCGTGGGCGATAACCCTTTTACCTGTTCCGCTCTCGCCCCTAAGAAGGACTGTGGCCTTTGAATTTGAGATCCTCTCGAGTATCGAATATATATCCTTCATCGAACGGCTCTGCCCTACCAGGCCGTTATAGACATCTTCCTTCTTTGAGTGTTTCTTTAGAGAAAAATCCTTTTGAGGTTCGTTCGATTCAAGGTAATGCGAAACGGCGTTTTCTATAGCGAATATTATCTTCTCATCTTCTACGGGCCGCACCAGATAGTCAAAGGCTCCCATTTTTATACTGCTAACGGCTGATTCCGCATTTCCTAAGGAGGTAAGTATGATTACTCGGGATGGATTAGGCCTCTGTTGGATTTCTTTGAGGAGTTGAGTGCTGTATGCTTCGCTGATATCGGTAAGGATAACGGGGTAGCCGTTCTCCTGCATGAAACTCAAGACCTCTTCAAATGAGTTCGCGATATCGACTACATATTCATGGCGGCAAAGAAGCTCATAAAGAGATCTCTGCGTAAGCCGGTCGCTATGTGCTATGAGTATTCTTTTATCTTCCATACAAATCTTTCGTTCCAGCGATTATTCTATGCTGTCCAACTCTTTTTCCATGCGCTTAGCGTACCGGTTCAGCCTTTTAAGCAACCTTACGGTCTTCCTGATGCCCTGCTTCGACTCAAGGAGGAACTGCCTTGACTGCGAACCTTCTTCAAGAGTCAGGAGCGCCAAGTTGATAAAACGGTTTATTGAGTCGATCGGCCCGTCCAACTGATATAATATGCCGGCCGATATCTTCCCCATTGAAACGAGTCTTTTGTACTGCGCTACATCGCCTGATACGTTGCGGTTTTTCCTCTTTTCGCGCGTATCGGCGCTTAATATAATTCCAGATTTTACCATGATTACCTTATTCTGTCAAGAACAAAATAACATTTTGTTCGTTTAACGATAATACCATTTATGATGCAATATGACCATCTTTGACAGTCATGATCACTTCTTGGATTCGAGCTCTTCTATCTTTGTCTTCAAGACTTCTTTCATCTGATCGGAAGCGGTCCTGTTCAAAACTGTCCTATATATCTCTAAAGCCCTCTCTGGGGTATTTAG
>JAFGFD010000044.1 GCA_016931215.1 Candidatus Omnitrophota bacterium | reverse complement strand
TTTCAGCATAGAGCTCGATAATCAGTTCAGGGATTTGACCGATAAGAAGATAAGGATTCATAATCTCTCAAGGCCGGCACACACATCCTTGGATTCAAAGATAAAGATGGAGCTTTTAAAAGACAAAGCTCTCGATTTTATAATATTTTATCACGGGATTAACGATGTCAGAGCAAATAATTGCCCTCAGGAGGGTTATAGAGACGATTATACCCACTATGATTGGTATGAAGAAATATCCGTCATCCTGCGCCATAGGGATAATAGATATAGCGCAATCCCGTTTTTTTCGGAATACTCGTATATCAAGATGCGAAAGAGATTGGGCTTCGACAAATATCTGCCTCTCGACAGACCGAGAGAGGATTGGATTGCCTACGGAGGCGACGTTAAGACCAGAGGGAGCTTTAGGGATAATTTGCTCGACATCATAAAGATCGCCGAATCGAAAAGTACGCCCATATTGATTATGACTTACGGTTATTATATACCGGAGAACTACTCTCTCGAGATGTTCAACAATGGCGAAGTGGAATATAACCTGTTTAGCTTTCCCATAGAGCTATGGGGCGACCCCGAGAATGTCAAAGCCGGGATAGAAGCCCACAATGAAGTAGTAAGGGCCGTTGAGGGGGAAGTCAAATACGGCAAATTATATTTCCTCGACACAGAGAAACTCCTTAAAAAAGATTACACAAACTTCAATGATGTCTGCCACCTGACTCATAATGGAGTAAAGATTATGGTCGCCAATATGATGCCCTTTATCCAAGAGGTCATAAATGAATGAAGTATCTATAGTCCCCGTTGAAGACACTGCCTCGATCAAAGAAGTGGCATCTTTGGCGCGCGAGATCTGGCGAGAACACTATATCGCGATTATCGGAGAGCCGCAGGTCGAGTACATGCTGGGAAGATTTCAATCGGATAGAGCCATAGCCGCACAAATAGAAGAAGGATACATTTATTATTTGATGAAGTTACATGGTATGCCGGTCGGATATTTGAGCATAAAACCACAAGAGGAAACAAAGGAGATCTTTTTAAGCAAACTATATATAAAGGCAGACCATCGCAGGAAAGGATACGGCAGGATTGCAATCCGGTTCATTGAAGATTCGGCAAAGAAAAGAAATCTGCACAGCATTGCCCTCACTGTAAATAAACATAATACAGATGCAATCAGCGCGTATCAAAGGTTTGGTTTTAAGAATAGAGGTCCGACCGTCAGGGATATCGGAAATGGTTTTATCATGGATGACTACAAGATGAGTAAGGACCTCGGGGCAGGAGAATGCCAATAGATAATCCGAGGTTGAGAAAATATATATTTTATTCGGTTTTGCTCATCGCAAGCGTAATAATTGCCATACTGATGGGTGAATTATTTCTGGCTAAGATAAGTCCCCAGCCGCTATATACTTTTGAAAAAGGGATCTTCATTAATGTAGAGGATTGTGGCTATACTCTCGCTCCAAACATAACTTCATTGCAAGTCCAACCGGAATATAGATACCATATAAAAACGAATTCATACGGCTTCAGGGGAAGAGAACCGCAATTCAACGCAGATTTTCGAGTACTGGTATTGGGAGATTCATTCGGAATGGGCCAAGGCGTCGAGGGGGAAGAGACGTTCTCCTCCGTTTCCCAGTCATATTTTGACAGTCAGCAAAGCGGCGTGGATATATTCAATGCTTCAGTCTCGGGATATTCTATAGTAAACGAACTTGGCGTGCTGACGAGATGGATAGGAGAATATAAGCCCAATGTGGTCGCCTTGTTTGTAAACGAGTATGACCTGGGGGAAAGGAAATCTATCGTGGTACAGGAAGGCTACTTAGTCGAGGAAGCAGGGGAAGAATTGCCGTTTAAATTCAGGACGTGGCTCAATCGCCATTCCAGGATTTACTGTCTCGTAAAACGTGTATATTATACCAAGAATAAAAGTTGGATGACGGCCGGAGAACATGAGAAGTTAGAAGAAGAGGACATCTTATACACGGCGCAAGAGATCGGAAAAATGAATCAGATATGCAGAGATCGCGGAACTTCTTTTATAGTGATTTTTTCTCCTTCAATGTGGCTACATCCGGCCATGAAATTGTTGGAGCAAAAATTGAGGAATGATTTAGTGTATGTACTCGATTGGGCTTCTTTGATACCGAAAGACAGAACAGGAGAATTGTTTTACGTATTGGACGGCCATCTCAATGCAAAAGGCAATCGGTACGTGAGTGATTATTTTACTGCTTTGGTCCAGGCAGAGATGGCAAAAATACACGCAACGAGATAGAGTTATGATGGGACAAGAGGAATCGAGACCATCCTGGTTTGAGCGCCACTCTTTGGCTATGACAATAACGGTATGTTTTATTATATTCTTCACTTTGGATTTTTTGAGCGCTAGAGTATGTAGAATGGTAATAGGTAACACACCGGCAGAGAAGAGAAGCCTGGAATTACACAAACAGGAAAAAGCGTTCAGAGTGAAGTCCGATATATTTCATCACGGCTTGACTAAAAATACGTGCGTCAGGGGTATCAAATGCGACTCAGAGTACGATATCATAACGAATTCCCTGGGATTCAGGGATAAGGAAATCAGAGACGTACCTCTTGTTACGGAGAAATACAGGATTGTTTTAATAGGCGATTCCTTCACAGAGGGCATAGGCGTAGATTACGAAGATACCTTCGCAGGATTACTGGACAGTAAATTGTCGAAACGAGGCATTGAGGTCCTCAATGCGGGGGTCGTGTCTTATTCACCTATCATATACTGGCAAAAAGTCAAATATTTACTGGAGGACGTGGGATTAAGATTCAATAAACTGATCGTCTTTTTGGATATATCGGATGTCTTCGACGAAGTAGAATTAACCCAAGGTGGAAATGGCGTCCGTCATGTGAGCCCTAAGCTTAAAATGCAAAAACTAGGCAAAGGACTCAAGCAATTTTTGAAAAAGAACACCACAGTTACATTTGGCCTTTCAAAAAAGCTATATAACATCTCTAAGGCATATAGGACTATAAGGTTAAAGAACGCCTGGCTATATGACGAAATAGCCTATGCTAAATACGGGATATCGGGATTGGCGAACATGAGATTGCATATGGATAGACTCAAAGAGCTTCTGGAGAGAAACAATATTGAATTGGCTGTTGTGATATATCCGTGGCCCGAGCTGGTCATAAAACCCGGGATAGCGCCGGAGTATATCTCCTTTTGGCAAGATTGGTGCGATAAAAGCGAAGTCCTTTTTGTGAACCTATTTCCATATTTCATACCCGATTCATACAAAGAGCAGAGAATATTTATCGATAAGTATTTTATAAAAGGCGACATCCATTTTAGTGAAGAAGGCCATAAGTATGTCGCGGATCTCTTGTCGAACGCAAATATATTGTGAACCGGAAAATGATAAGGAGTTAGAAGTGTCAGAGACAGGCAAGATTCAGGTATATACCGGAAATGGCAAGGGCAAGACGACCGCCGCAGTGGGGCTGGCCGTGCGCGCCCGGAGCCACAATATGAAGGTGCGCTTCATCTCTTTCCATAAGGAACCACGATGCTGGGGCGGGGGCGAGTTTAAGATATTGAAGAAGATCGGAGTAAAAGTCTCGTGTTGCGCCAAAAAACACCCCGGCTTCAATAAGGGAGTCACTGCGGCCGAAATCAGAAGCGAGTGCAACAAGGTCCTTAAGGACATCAAAAAGATATATGATCGCGATCTGTGCGATGTGCTCGTTTTGGATGAGGTGCTCATCGCGCTTCGCGACGGCTTTTTGAAAGAAAAAGAGATTTTGAAGATAATGAAGGAGAAACCGGCACGGATGGAATTGATCCTGACCGGCCGCGGAGCGCCGCGAAACATAATCGAGAAGGCGGATCTCGTGAGTATTATACATGAGAAGAAACATTATCACCGCTTGGGCACGGTGTGCAGAAAGGGAATAGAGTACTAGAGACAATGATGCGTAGAAACGGAAAAACAAAAAAGGAGGGCGCATGGGTCAAGTCACTGAGATAAAATCCAAGGGCCTCAATACTAAAGAATTTATCAAGAAAAAGGTAGAGGAGATAGCGGATACCGTAGGAGACGGAGAGGCGATTAACGCCCTATCGGGAGGGGTTGATTCTTCAGCAGTTACCATATTGGGACATAAAGCGTTAGGGAAGAGGTTGAAGACATATTTCATAAATAACGGTTTGATGAGAAAGGATGAGCCGGAAAAGATTGTTTCTTTATTCAAAAAACTGGGAGTTTCTGTCGAGATAATAGATGCGCAAGAAAATTTTTTCAAAGCCCTCAAGGGTATTACCGACCCAGAACAGAAGAGGGAGGCTATAACTCAGACTTTTTATAAAGACGTATTCGGCGGGATCGTAAGGGAGAGCAAAGCGAAGTATCTACTGCAGGGGACGATTTTGACAGATATTGATGAGACCGTAGCCGGCATAAAGAGGCAGCACAATGTATTCGAGCAACTCGGCATAGACCCTCAGAAGGCGTTCGGCTATAAGATCATAGAGCCTGTCGTTCAGCTTCGCAAAGATGGGGTGAGAGTGATAGCCGAGGCACTCGGACTTCCCAAGTCTATATTTGCCCGAATGCCGTTTCCGGGACCGGCCCTTTCGGCCAGGGTCATAGGGGAAGCGACTCCAGAAAGAATAGAAAAGGTAAGGAAAGCCACTCAGATAGTGGAAGAGGAGCTTGCCTCCCAAAAGGCCTTCCAGTACATGGCTATCCTTCACAATGACAGGGTTACGGGCATGCGCGACGGTAAACGCGAATTTGGAAACCAGATTGAAATCAGGTGCTGGGATAGTGTCGATGCGAGGAAGGCAACCCCCACCAAGATCCCCTATGGGGTATTGACGAAACTTGCCAATAGGATGGTTACGGAAGTTCCCGGCGTCGTAAGCGTTACGTATAACATTGCGTCCAAGCCGCCTTCAACCATGGAGGCCGTTTAGGATGTTTTTTGTTAAATGATAATTTAAGATCAGGGGAGTTTTCATGAGTAAATCCGGAAAGCATATGTTTCTTTACGGCAGGATCTCGGTCTTTGAAAGACTGAAGTCCAACCCAAAAAGCATAAAAAAGATATTATTGCAGGAAAATATTTCATTGCCTAACATAGAGACCCTGGCAGGTGAGAAGAAAGTACCCGTAGAACGTCTGTCATTGAATGAAATGAAGAGATACAAGGGCAACAAAGACCTGCAGGGGGTCATAGCCAAGGTCGATAGATACCAATACGCTTCTTTTGAAGATATGCTCAATCAAGCAGAAAAGAAGCAATCTGTGCTTATCTTCCTCGACAGGATCAGCGACCCTCATAATCTTGGGTCTGTAATGAGGACGGTTTCGTGTTTAGGAGACTTCGGCATCGTCATACCTCAGTTCAACGCGTGCGGAGTCACTGAAGCTGTCCTGCACGTGGCCAGCGGGGGCGAAAATTATGTCCCGGTATCGCTGGTGTCCAATCTATCCACTGCCATCAGTAAAGCCAAAGAGAAAGGGTTTTGGATAGCTGGAGCCCTCGCCGAAGGCGATACGCAGTCTATTAAAGAGACGTCATTTCCTTTTCCATTGGGTCTTGTCCTCGGCTCGGAAGGAGAGGGTATCCGCTATGGTTTGCAGAAAAACCTGGATCTTAAAATCTCCATTCCGATGAAGGGTGCTAAACTTTCATTTAACGTAGGCGTCGCGTGTGCTATCTTCTGTTACGAGATATCCAGGCAAAGAGAGGTCTTTTATGAATCGCAAAAGTAGGTACAGGTCTCTGGACGCAATAGTAAATATCATAAGCGAAGCAGGCCTCATTAAGCGGACCAGGCGTTCGGGATGGTCGGTCTTGGGCATCGGCGACGCGGAATCGGTTGCCGACCACAGCTTCAGATGCGCGATTATCGGCTTTTTTTTGGCGAGGCTGGAAGGCGCTTCGGCGGATAAGGTATTGCTCATGACGCTCTTCAATGATCTGCATGAGGCGCGCATAACGGATCTGCATAAGATGGCCCAGCGCTATGTCGATATCGAAGACGCAGAAGATAGGGCGCATAGCGAGCAGATATCCTCTTTGCCTAAGGATTTGGCTAAGGAGCTGGGTGATTTGCGCAGCGAATATCGACGGCAGAAGAGCGCCGAGAGTATCATCGCCAGGGATGCCGATATTCTGGAATGTCTCATTCAGGCTAAAGAATATGAAGATTGCGGTTATCGAAAAGCAAGCCATTTTATGAAGAGAGCGCCGCGTTTTCTCAAGACAAGAAGCGCAAGACGGCTATGGAATGCGGCAAAGAAAGCTGATTCGGATGAGTGGTGGCTTGCATTAAGCGAATTCAAGAGGTAGGGGAGAATCGGAATACACCATGCGCCTTTCGGAAGGGTCTAAAAACGGGATAATATTATTGAGCGTGTCCCTATTTTTTTTTACTACTTTAGAGCTTATTGCGAGATCTGACACTCCTTCAAATAGTCTGGGGTATGTACCCTCATCGAACGATAGAATCGTATATGAGCTTAGGCCCGATTATAAACTTAAATCGATAAAATCAGAAATCAGTTCCCAGAAACTCAATGACATGTATTTTCCTTTAAAAAAATCTCCCGGCGTATACAGGATAGCCTGTATCGGAGACTCGGTATCATTTGGCTACAAGGTAAAGAGGGAAGAGAGTTTTCCTAAAGTACTTGAAAAGATGTTAAACGAAGATAATAAAGGAAAATACGAGGTCATCAATTTTTCGGTACCGGGATATAACACGGCACAGGAATCGGAGATCTTAAAGGAGAAGGTTTTGGGTTTTGACCCCGATGCCGTAATATTGGTATATTGCGGTAATGATACGCATTTATGCAATCTTATAAAACCAGAGGTAACTCCGCTCAATTTTTTGTATGTACACTCGCACTACGTCCATAAAATTTTGAGGAATCTGGACGTTAAATTGAAGAAATCGAAAGGCCGCAATTCTTTTGAGAATTCAAAATGGCTCTGGTTCAAGAAGAATATTTTAGGCATGTTCTATCACCATATAACGATATACAACCAGCCGGGCCTTGAGCTAACTACTACTTACGGAGACCCTTCTTCGTCGCCAGAGCTTGTTCCGGAAAGGTATCACTATATGCTAGGATTCGACAACTACAGGTTACATCTTTCAAATATAAAGGATACGCTCAAGAGACATAATATAAAATTGATTTCATGCGGTTTTTTTAATCCAAGAACATTGGCTATAAATAAGGAGATAGGGATCGAGAGAGCTCTTGATCTAAACAATGTTTTCCCGGACGAATCTGTTTTTAAGTCAGATTTCACTATAGGCAACGGCGATAATCACCTGAATGTCAAAGGACACACCTTGGTCGCGCAGTATCTGTATGAAAAAGTATGGGGCACGGAGTAAAGATGAAGAAATCCGCAAAGTTAATTATCTTGATTATGGTGGGTATAATTCTCTTTTCTGCTGTGAAGGCATATACTCTTATCAGAGAAGGTAAGCATATCCATCACGACCACCACCATCATCACAATTGTCCGTGTTGCCACTAAAAGGAGATATAATTAAAAAGCTTATGAATAGAACTAAAGAGACGGTCGTCGCGGGTATTTCCATAGCACTGTTCATAATAAATTTCGTTGCCATCGGGCAAGAATGCGGATTCAAGGGTTTTAAAAAGACATTATCCTCAAGTTGGTCGATTAAATGGGTGTTGACAAATCTTTTTTAAATTTGTTAAAAAGTACAACATGAATAACTGTAAGCTATGCGGCAAACCAAATGTGAAGACCAAAGCCTTTCTTTACATAGCGACATTATTACTTACGTTGGCCATGGTTTCCGGTGTCGTTAAGGCGCAGACCGACGATAAGCTTCAAAGCGAGGTGAATATGGTTGAGCGGGCAACTTTTGCGGGAGGATGTTTCTGGTGCATGGAGCCGCCTTTCGAGGGTCTCGAGGGCGTCATCTCGGTCGTGGCGGGCTATACAGGAGGCACTACAATAAATCCGACGTATGAAGAGGTGTCAAAAGGCGCGACGGGCCATGTTGAGTCAGTCCAGATTATATACGATCCGTCTAAGATAAGTTATTCGGAGCTTCTCGGCGTCTTCTGGAGAAATATCGACCCGACTGACGAAGGTGGACAGTTTGCCGATAAAGGCAGTCAGTATAAAACCGTGATATTCTATCATAATGAAGAACAAAAGAGGCTTGCGGAGCAGTCAAAGGAAGTTTTATCGAAATCCGCTCGTTTTGACAAACCTATAGTTACCGAAATCAGAGAGGCAGCCGCTTTTTACAAGGCGGAGGACTATCATCAGGATTACTATAAAAGCTGCCCATTGAAGTATAATATTTACAAGAAAGGGTCTGGCCGGGAATCTTTCATCGAAAAGATGTGGAGGGATAGAGAGAATTTTTTCGAAGGAGAGCTAAAAAAGAAGTTGACGCCGCTGCAATTCAAGGTTACGCAAGAATGCGGAACGGAAAAGCCGTTTGATAATGAATATTGGGACAATAAAAGGGAAGGGATCTATGTGGATGTAGTCTCGGGAGAAGTCCTTTTTAGCTCATCGGATAAGTTCGACTCAGGGACCGGATGGCCAAGTTTTTCTAGGCCACTGGAGCCTGATAATATAGTGGAAAAAGAAGACAATAGCCTGCTTATTCCTAGGACAGAGGTAAAGAGCAAACACGCCGATTCTCACCTCGGCCATGTATTTACGGATGGCCCAGCCGACACAGGGCTTAGATATTGCATAAACTCCGCGGCATTAAGATTTATTCCGAAGGAGGATCTGGAGAAAGAAGGATACAGCAGATATAAGGTACTTTTTGAGCGATAAATCGCACGGAGACCAAAGATTTTCATGTTTATGACACAACCATTGATATGAGCGAGGGATGCATTGGAAAGACTTTCCAGAAGGGAGTTCATTAAATTCGGTTTTTACTCGGCCGTAGCCCTTCTGGGGCTTATGAATTTTGCTTTCTTTAAGAAGGGCAAAGAGGTCAAGGTGTTTGATCAAAAAGCGACGGATTTCGAGCCTTCTTATTTAAAACTGCATAAGACAGGAGAATTGTCGAGAAGGGGAGAAAGGCTCTGGGAGTTGATGAGGGAATGCTCTCTCTGCCCGAGGATGTGCGGTGCCAGACGCCTGGAGGGAGCAAAGGGGTTTTGCAACGCTTCCAGTCGATTGGAGATATCTTCGTATCACGCGCATTTCGGCGAAGAAGAACCTTTGGTGGGAAAGAGCGGTTCCGGTACCATATTTTTCACAAATTGTTCATTGAGATGCGTCTTCTGCATAAATTGGGAGATAAGCCAGGGTGGCATGGGCAACCCCCAGGGCGTAGAAGATTTGTCGAAAATGATGCTCGCTCTTCAGTCGAGAGGATGCCACAATATAAATCTTGTGACTCCGACCCATTACGTTGCTCATATAATTCTTGCCGTGGATAAGGCGGCAGAGAAAGGCCTAAGGCTTCCTTTGGTATACAATACCTGCGGTTGGGAGCGATTGGAGATTCTGAAGATGCTCGACGACATTGTCGATATATATCTGCCGGATTTTAAATACTCTTCCGCGGAGATGGCGGCAAAGTATTCTCAATCAGCAAATACATATCCTTCGATTACTCAAGACGCGATTCTAGAAATGAATCGCCAAGTTGGCTTGGCGATACCCGCCGCAAACGGCGTCATGTATCGCGGTTTGATGATACGCCACTTGGTCATGCCTAATGGCGCAAGCGGCACAAAAGGCGTCGTCGACTGGATAGCAAAGAATCTTCCAAAAGGTATATATCTCAATCTCATGTCGCAGTACCGGCCATGCTATAAGGCATTTGATTATCCGGAGATTTCGCGAGGCATATCAAAAGCGGAATATCGGGAAGCGATAAAGTGGGCCAGAGAAGCGGGTCTGACAAATGTTCATCTTCAAGGCATGACAGATATATAATAAGGGCGAAATTATTTGCTCAAAACCCGCGAAGGAATAGACAATAGTTAAAAATGCCTATGGGATATCAACAGAGGTCGATATTCTTTTTATAGAGATTTGCAATATTTACCCCGCAATTACCCGCCTTTGAACAAATACAACCTCTTAAATGATAGTATCTTATTTGTCTTGAAATAAAGATATTCTCTCTGTATAATTTTAATATTATAACATCTAATAAGGAGTAGAGGTGAAGAGTAGAGGGCTATATATATTTGTCATAACCGCTAGTATAATTTGCGCCATCGTTGTATATGAGATCATATATTATCGATTCAGTTGTGTAAACTGGCATGACCCAAATACTCAATTTGACCCCGATCTTGGCTGGGGCCCCATACCAAACAGGCATATAGAAGATCAATGGGGCGGGATTACTTCGAATTCCCTGGGATTTCGCTCGGAGGAGATAAACCCTGCCAAAGGGCATGTTATTGTGTTAGGGGATTCCGTCGCATGGGGCTACGGCGTAGGCGACAATGAAACGATGCCCTATTTTCTAAACCGGAGATTGAATGCTTACAATTGCCAGGTCAGTAATTTAGCCGTTTCAGGATACGGCATAGACCAGTATTATCTTTTCTTGAAAAGGCATATAGATAAATTTGAAAATCTAAAATATGTCGTCCTGGTCATTTGTACGGACCTGGATTTCGACGAGACAATAAATGACACAAGATACGGAAAGAGAAAGCCGTTACACGTCTTTAAAGACGGCGAGATAGCCCTCTCAAACGTACCTATACGTAAGTTTGACATCAGAAATCTTTTTAGCTTATCCTTGACTTTAAACGTATTATCAAAAAGATTTAAGGCGGTTGATGATTTTTTAAATCATATTTCAGGCGCGAAGACTTTGGATAAAGAACAGGGAGAAAGGTTGGTACGAGCGTTATTAAAAAGGATTTATGATATAACGACTGAGCGCAATGCGGGCTTAATAGTTGTTACGGTTCCGGCCGAGAACGATTTTGTCGAAAAAACCGAGCGGCTTGTGTGGTTTCAGGATTATTTTCTATCAAAAAGAGACTACGCCAGATACATAGATTTTTATGATGAACTAAAAAGAAGCGGCGAAGATACGGAAGAGTTATATGTAGATCCATGGCATTTGGGACGAGACGGCAACGAGTTATTGGCGGCCTCCATATTTAAGGGCATGATATTAAATTAATTCAAAGCGAGGCTATAAGGTGCATATGAAGAAAATAATCCTTTTTGTTATCATATCATTGTCTTTCAGCATAAAACAGGCCTACGGGCAGGATGAGCTCGATTGGAAAGACTGTGTCCGCGAAGCTAAGGAGAGGCATCCGGATTTGATATCCGCGGCAGAAGATATCAGGCAGGCGGCGAAAGATCTGGATATCGATGTAGCTTCTGTGTTACCGCAGGTAACTTCGAGTGCAAGCGGAAAGAGGGGAAAGTCCGCTTCTGGCAAGACAGGAAATACCTATGCCTACAGCATGACCGGAGAGCAATTGATTTTCGACGGTTTCAAGACCTCAAGCGGAGTATCGAGTCTGTATAAAACCTTTAAGGCAGCGGAATATACTTATGCAGTGACCAGCTCGGATATTCGACTTGATCTGAGGAGTTCTTTCGTAGAACTCTTAAAGGCTCAGGAACTCATTGCCCTTACTGAAGAGATTGCCGAACGCAGAAGACAGAATCTGGAACTGGTAAAACTCAGATATGAAGCTGGAAGGGAGCACAGGGGGTCTCTGCTGACGGCACAAGCCGATCTGGCGCAGGCGGAATTTGAAGTAGCCCAGGCAAGAAGGAATATATCGTTAGTCCAACGTAAATTGACGAAGGAGTTGGGTCGAGATGCGAAGACTGACCTGAATGTAAAAGGGGCTTTTGCCATTACGGGAAATTACGACTATGCTCCGGATTTTGAAAATTTGGCCGATATGACGCCTTTTCTAAAGGAGTTGATAACCAGGAAAGAAGCCGCACGTTACGACTTGTTGTCTGAAGAGTCGGATTTCTTCCCTCAAGTTTACTTGAACACCACTGCCGGCAGGACAGGCTCGAGCCTGATGCCGAGAGGCGATCAATGGTCTGCCGGGTTATCCATATCGTTGCCCCTGTTTGAAGGGGGTAGCCGCGCGGCAGAGGTCTCTAAAGCTAGATCGGCGTACGATCAGGCTAAAGCCGACGAGCGGAGCGGACGCGACAGCGTTCTGGTCACGCTAGAGACAACGTGGAAAGATCTTCAAGACGGGATTGCAAATGTGTCCGTTAAAAATAAATTCCTGGAAGCGGCCCGGGAGCGCGCAAAGATAACAACCGCGCAGTACGAAAAAGGACTTACGTCGTTTGATGATTGGGTCATTATAGAAAATAGCCTCGTAAACGCGAAAAAGGAATTTTTAGACGCTCAGGCCGGTATGCTTATAGATGAGGCATATTGGGTGCAGGCGATCGGAGGTACATTGGAATATGACGAAAAATAGACGCAATGCCATCGTAACATTATTATTTTTATTCGCAGCTTCGGCCTTTATCTTATGTTCATGTGCGACGAAGGAGAAAAATGGTTCCGAAAAAACAAAAGTGATAAACCCGGTTATAGGAGACATTGTATTGACGGTCATGACTACCGGTGTGGTCGAGCCACAGAACCGTCTCGAAATAAAACCTTCCATAAGCGGGCGAATCGAAGAGATCCTGGCTTACGAAGGCGACAAGGTCAAGAAAGGTGATATATTGGCATGGATGAGTTCCACTGAAAGAGCCGCCCTTATCGACGCCGCCCGCTCCCAAGGACAAGAGACACTCAGTTACTGGGAAGAGGTCTATAAAAAGACCCCTATAATTTCGCCTATTGACGGAGAGGTGATAGTCCGTTCGGTCGAACCCGGCCAGACCGTTACTACGTCGGATGCTATCTTGGTTTTATCGGATCGTCTGGTAATAAGTGCTCAGTTTGATGAAACGGATATAGGCAGGGTGAAGATCGGGCAGGAGGCTTTTATTGCGCTTGACTCTTACCCGGATCTCGAGATAAACGGCACCGTCGACCACATAGCATATGAATCAGAGATCGTCAATAACGTCACGATATATAACGTCGACATAGTTCCCAAAGATGCGCCGGAGATATTTCGTTCAGGCATGAGCGTTACCGTAGAGGTCGTGGAAAAGAAAATGACAGGTGTGATAACGATACCTGCGGATGCAGTGCATTATGACAAGGAGAGGCAGTTTGTCATGATGAAGGATAGACGCGGAAGGACCATTGAGCGCGATATCGTCACCGGATTGAGCGATGAAAAAAATATTGAGATAATATCAGGTCTCGCCGCGGAAGATAATGTTATAGTCAAGGGTGCCGAATACCTGCCAAAGCGAAAAAATTCCGGAGTGAACCCATTTATGCCTTCAAGAAGATGATAGAACTAAAAAATATATATAAGACATACGGCAAGGGAGATATAGCCGTAGGCGCATTAAAGGATGTTTCTTTAAAGATCGCTCAAGGCGAGTTTGTGGCTATAATGGGCGCGTCAGGCTCCGGGAAATCCACACTTCTGCACATACTGGGTTTTTTGGATAGACCGGACAGAGGCTCCTATTTAATTTTTGGCACCGATATTTCTGAATTACCCGATGATCAGTTGGCGTATTTAAGGAGCGAATTGGTCGGTTTCGTATTTCAGCAGTTTCATCTTCTCAGACGGACTAAGGCCATCGAAAATGTAGAATTGCCTCTTATATATTCAGGCAAGAAAGATATCGCAAATAGCGCCGCCAAGCAATTGTATTCCGTGGGATTGACAGCCAGGGCGAACCACTTGCCCAGCGAATTGTCGGGCGGAGAACAGCAGAGGGTGGCCATAGCCCGGGCCTTAGTAAACGACCCAGTGATCATACTCGCGGATGAACCTACCGGT
>JAFGFD010000004.1 GCA_016931215.1 Candidatus Omnitrophota bacterium | reverse complement strand
TTTCACTTTGCCGATAAAAGAGGCGACTACCCCGGTGATTATCGCCTCGACAATCATGACCGGAAGATGGGCTAAAGCCGCTATTTTTGCGGCACCCATAAAAGCGTCTCCCGTGGTGATGAGAAACGCGGCTAAAAGCAACGTAGCAAAGAAGACCGCCGAACCTCCGGCCAAGACGCCAAAGACGGCCTTATTTAGCCTAAAAGAGAAAATTTTATGCAGGTCGAATATCTTATAGACCAAAAGGGCAGGCAGACCCATTATGAGAGTATTGACCCCGATGGTGGTGATGCCCCCATGCTGAAAAAGAATAGCCTGTAGAATCAGCCCTAAAAAGACCGCTATGAAAGCCAGCGGGCCTAGCAGCATCCCGATAAGGCCATTGAGCAAAAGGTGGACGCTTGTAGGTCCTATAGGGACGTGGATCAGGGAAGAGACAAAAAATACAGAAGTCATAATGGCTGTTTTGGGAACGTCTTCAGAGCGCATCTTGCGGGTAGTGAAAGCGACAATCGCTATTGACGCGGCATAGCCCGCTGTCCAGACCGGCGTTGTGAGTACACCATCCGATATATGCATATGTCAGAACCTTTCTGCAATTAATGTCGAGTTAAAAATCGAATTGACCTCTTAGGCCATAGACAAATATCGCGTCATCGTCTACGCCCGGCTCGTCGTCAATACCGTTGGGGTTCCATATGAGTTGTAGGTCGGGGCTTAGGGTCAAGCAATCGTTTATCTTGCAGCTGTAGTATGTCTCGATATGTCCTTCTGCGCTGTCGCCGCCGCCCGCATCATCATATTCGCCACTCGGAAAGGCCTGCCCGACCGCGAATCCCAATGCGTCATCATCGCGCATCCAGTATGTCCCCGATATCTCGATCCCCGCCGACCACGCGTGTTCGACCGTAGGCATATCGGGTGGAGTACCGGCGGTTGCGTCGGCGGGCATGATATCCGGCCTTTGCCAGCCGTATCGCCCGAATATTCCTATGCCGTCAGCAAGTTCCTGGTCGCAGCTTATACCAAAACCATAATTCAACTTTTCCCGTTCGGTGCTTACCGCGCTGCCGAGATCGACAAGCTTCGTATGGTGGCGGTCGTTTATCCACCCGTATATCCTGTAATTTCCGCTGCGGAGAGACTCCTCGGACAGGTCCACGGGTTTGATATTGACTTGAGCCGTATAGAAAGGGTTATCGAATATGTTCTCCCAATCGGCGTCAGCCTCGTAATATCCGGCTTCGAATTCCGCGAACGTCAGGGGCTCTACGCACAGATGAATATTTGCCCCGAACGCGTTATCGGAGGGAAATTCGACCGCGGGGGAGTTCCTGAAGATACGGCCGAGGAATTGTGTTATTTCGCAATGGGCGTATTCATTTTGGTCTACGAAACAGCTCGCGTCCATTTTACCGACCCTTAATATCACGTCTTTATCCAGAAAATAGTGTTCATACCACCATTCCGTCGCGTCGAAAGAAGCGCCCGTGTCGCCGGCGTCCCTGTTTACATTGCTGAATAATGAAAGACCGCCTTCTATACCGTCGTTTTGTCCCGCTTCAAGGTGCAGGAACGCGAGTCCCCAGTCGTCAAATTCCTTCTCGATCTCGACATCCGCGGTGAACTCCGCGTCAAATACATCATCTTCGGTGCCGCCCGTGTTGTTCGCGTCAGGCGTTCCCTGCGCGACAAATGTTACGCCGGCGCCTATGCTGAGGCCTGCTCCCTCTACGATAATGCCTTCTCCGGGCGTACAGGTTATCATCTTTTCTTTGACGACGGCCATTTCGTCTGTGAGCTTGCATGACCTTTCAGTCTGTGCCGACAATTTCTTTTCCAGTTCCGCGACGCGTGCCTTCAAGGCCTGTATTTCCTTGACAAGCTCTTCATTCGAGACTTCCTCGGCGTAAGACGGGTTTAGCATAAGCAGCACGACAAAAAAGGCCAGGGTATAGCGGGCTACTTTCTTAAACATTCGCTCCTCCTTTTTTGCTACGATTTTTAAAATTGTGTTACAGATAAATAAAAAAATTTATTTCAGTTCCTTTCCCGTCGTTGCCATCGTTAAATCGCCGAACTTGACGCCTTTGGCAGATTTTAATTTATCGGCTAATTCCCTGATCTTTGAGGCCTTGCCTTTTACCACAACCGATTCAAGGCAGTTATGGTGATCAAGGTGTACATGGTGGGAGGAGATTATAAGAGCGTGGTGCATGTGTTGTATCTCGGTCAGCCTATTTACCAGTTCTCTCTGGTGATGGTTGTAGACCAAGGTTATTGTGCCCGCGACCTCTTTGTCTTCCTGCCATTCTATTTTGACAAAGTCTTCCCTTATAAGATCGCGTATGGCCTCTGACCTGTTACTGTAATTCTTTGACATTATGTGCTTGTCGAAAGACTGAAGAAGGGATCTCTCAAGCGACACGCCAAATCTTACCAATTTATCCATTGAGTCATTCCTTATTTGGTATTACAAACGTAAGAATTGTAACACTTAAGCCGGTAGCGGTCAAGTATATTTTTCTCAACGCAAAGTTCGACAAATTTTTCCATATTACCCTGCGAATATATAATAAAACCGAAGTTTACGCCATCATTGTCCACGAAGGGATATAATGGAGGCAACTCTATTCGGTCCTCGCCAGTGCGGAAGAATTAAAAAGGGGGAGGGGTCCGGAAAGAGGCCCTCTTTGTTTGGCAAAAAGCCGGGAAAAATGCGATTTTATTTTTTAAATTTGGCTTGACAAAGTTACGGATTGATGATAGACTACAAAAGATGAACAAATATTCATTATCTGAACAGAGAGTTCAAAAGGACCTTTAAGATGCCGGCGATGGACAGGAAAGAACGAGATAAGCAATTGCGGCGGACCGATATTTTAAAAGCCGCCGAACGCGTATTTGCCACAAAAGGCTACCATAAGACCACTATATCCGACATCGCGGAAGAGGCTCAATACGCTGTAGGGACCCTTTATATATATTTTAAAGACAAACCCACTCTTTACCTGACGTTGATCGAAAAGAAATCCAAAGATCTGATCGCCACGGTAAAAGAGAAGGTAAACCAGATAAGCGACATCAAAGAGAAGATAAGGGTTTTGGTCGAGACGCAGCTTTCGTATTTTAAGGAGAACGAAGACTTCTTTCGTATTTATTTTTCGGAGAGAGAAGGCGTCCGCTGGACTATCAAGGATAAGATCTCAAGGACCGCGGTCGAGACATTCCTTAAATATATCGATTATATCGCCGAACTTGTAAAAAATGCGCAACTGAAGGGTATAATAAAGAAGAAACTCGATTCTAAACAGGTGGCATACATCTTGGCCGCCATGATGAACGCGGTGATTATGCCGTGGTTACGCGAACAGTCGCTTGAGAGGAAAGAAATCAAGGATCTATCCGGATTTATACTTGAGATCTTTTATGACGGGGTGGGGAAGAGATGATCAAAAAAGTATCTTATTTAGTCTTGAGCCTTATTTTAATATTACATTCGACAAGCTACGCCTGGTGGTGGAGCCGTCCCGAAAAAGAGGCTCGTGAGAGCGGCTCTGGTAAAGAGGCTTTTATAGAATCCGCCAATATCCAAAAGGTCTTAAGGATAGGCCTCGTAGACTGTATCGCGTACTCGCTGAATAATAATTCCGAGATCAAGATAGAACGTTTAGAGCCGAAGATCAAAAAACAGGACATAAAAATAGCGGAAGAGGATTTTGAGCCGACTTTAAACGTCGATTTCGAGATAAGCGACAATGAGGAGCCCGTGAATAACACCTTACTCAGCGGCGGTACCAGCACGAGCTTGACAAAAAATGTCGGACTCAACACAAGTATCGATGGAAGACTGGTGACGGGCACGGAATATAGTCTCGAATTCTTAAGCAAGCGATATAAGACCAATTCCAGATTTCAGACGATCAATCCTTCTTACGAGGTGGAGCCTAAGATCACCGTCACGCAGCCCATTTTCGGAGACTACGGTATATTTGTAAGTCGCGCCGATATAGTCATCGCCCGAAACGATAAGAAGATATCCGAAGAGGACCTTAGAAATCTGATCATGGATACTCTGACCAGGGCAAAGACAGACTACTACAATTATTTTTATTATGGCGAGCATTATTCGATAGCCAAGTCTTCTTTGGAGCGCGCTAAGGAGTTACTCGATATAAATAAAGAGAGGTATGCCAAGGGTCTGATAAGTTCGGTCGACTTATTGGAGACGGAGACGGCGGTCGCGACAAGGGAAAAGGCGTTAATCGCGGCCGAGGCCGACTTTAAAAGCGCAGAGGACGAACTCAAATTGATCACCAATCTGGTGGATGACCCTGAGATGTGGAACGCCGAGTTGGAGCTTATCGATAGACCGGAGATCAAGATAAGCGAAGTAAACCTGGAGAATAGTCTGCAGAACGCTTTTGAACACAGGCCGGATTACAAATCCGCAAAGATAGATTTAGAGAACCGCGATGTTAAAGTAAAAGTGGCCAAGAACAATGCGCTGCCTACGGTAGATTTAAAGGGTAGCTTCGGACTGAACGGACTGGAGAAGGGCTACCGGAGCGCTATCGATGACATAAGCGGGGACTATAAAGATTGGAGCGTAGGCATGGAAGTCAGCCTACCATGGGGGGAAGGCGACCGCGCGGAATACAAAAAGGAGAAGATGGAAAAGGCTCAGGCGTTGATAGCTTTTAAAAGGATGGAGCAGAATATAATTTTAGAGGTAAGAGACAAAGTGCGTGAGGTCGACATACAATATCGTCAGGTGAAGGCCGCCGAACTTTCGCAAAAAAAAGAGACGGAAAATTACAAAGCCCAGAAAGAGAGATATGCCTCCGGCCAGATAAGCACCCACGATATTTTAGATTATCAGGATCGATTGTCGCTGGCGGAGATCGATTACAGCAAGGCATTGATCGACTATAATATAGCGGTCAATAATTTGGATCAGGCGGAGGGCCTTACTTTAGAAAAAAATGATATAATCCTGGAGGAATGATGAAAAGCTCAAGAATAATTTTAGTCTTGGCCGCGATATGCTGTTTGCTGGTCGGCTTGACCGGTTGCGGCAGGAAGGCAGCCGAAAGAGTGATAAAGATACCCGTAAGCGCGGTCACCGTGAAACTCGGAGATTTTAAAGATACGCTTTTCTACGTGGGGGACATAAAAGGCGAAGACGAAGCGATGGTCTATCCCAAAGTCACGGGAAAGGTCATCGAGGAGCTTGTCAAAGAAGGGGACAAGGTGAAAAAGGGAGACGCGCTCGTCAATATCGACAGAGACGAAGTCGGTTTTCAGTTCGAGAAAGCCCCTGTCGAATCGCCGATCGACGGCATAGTGGGGAGGCTTTATATCGATAGGGGTACCGCTGTTTCCACTCAGACACCGATAGCCTTCATAGCCGATATGGACACGGTAAAGATCGAGGTGAATGTGGCCGAGAGAGACCTTCCTAAAATAAAGGAAGGGCAGTCTTCGGCGATCAAAGTGGATGCCTATCCCGGTGAGGTCTTTGAAGGCGTTGTGGACAGGGTGTCTCCCGTAGTGGATTTGACCTCTCGCACCGCGTTGATAGAGGTAAAGATCCCCAATGATGACCATAGGCTAAGACCGGGCATGTTCGGCAGGATTACAATATTGATAATCGAAAAGGAGAATGCCCTGATTGTGCCAAGAGACGCTATTGTGAAAGAGGACAGCTCAAATTATGTATTCGTTGTCGGCGACGGCAATAGAGTGAACATGCGGAAAGTGGAGCTGGGCCTTTCGGAAGACAACAAATTGGAAGTCATAGACGGACTGAACGAGGGCGAACTTGTGGTCACCATGGGTAACGTGCGCCTTAAAGACGGCGATGTGGCCGAGGTCGTCGACACTTACTATAAAGATGATTACAAAGAGGATAAAGAGCGATGAGACTTCCTGAATTCGGCGTAAAATATCCCGTAACTACCACTATGATCTTTGTGGCGATGATCATCCTCGGCTTTGTCTCTCTGTCAAGGCTTGGCCTCGACCTTATGCCTGAGATTGAGATACCCACTATAGCCGTTGTGACCAGCTATGAGGCAGCGGGCCCCGAAGAGGTAGAATCCAAAATAACCAAGGTCCTGGAGGACAGGCTCGCTACTGTCAGAAATCTGGACAGCATTGAATCCACTTCTGAAGAAGGCATATCAGCTATAATGCTAAAGTTTGATTGGGGTATCAATTTAGATGAGGCGGCCAATGATGTGAGAGATATGGTGGATTTGTCGGATAGATTTCTGCCTGATGACGTAGACAGGCCCATGGTATTGAAATTCGACCTTTCGATGATGCCCATTCTCGTACTGGCGATTACTGCTGATGAAAGCTATCCCATTCTGTATGATTTAATAGATGACAGAATATGCGACCCCTTAAAGACGATTCCCGGTGTTGCCGCAGCGACCATAAGGGGAGGCCTGGAAAGGCAGATCTTGGTTGAAGTGGACCGGTCTCGGCTGGAGGCATATCATCTATCGATAAATCAGATAATCAGTGTGCTACGCCAAGAGAACCTGGATATTACCGGAGGCCATATAAAGACCGGGCTTAGAGATTACCTCATTCGCACACCCGAAGAAGTCGAAGTGGGCGAGATCGAAAAGATAGTATTGAAGACCACCGATGACGGAAAGTCCGTGTATGTCAAGGACGTCGCTACAGTTTCCGATGCCTTTAAAGAGAAGACTCAGGAAGTTGAAGTCAATAGAAGAAACGGCCTTATTGTTTTGGTCCAGAAGCAATCAGGCGCAAATACGGTCCGCGTTTCGGAGGACGTACTTAAAAAAGTGGATGAATTGAAGAAAAATCTGCCGTCTGATGTGGAGATTTTTGTTCCTCGGGATTTCTCAGATTTTATTAAAGGGTCTCTCGGCAATTTGAAAAATGCCTTATTTTTCGGAGGCATTTTGGTTATCTTGATTATCTTCTTTTTCCTGCGCAGTCTGAGGGCGGGCCTTATTGTCGCCAGCGCCATTCCCACTTCATTGATAATAGCTTTCTTTCTTATATACTTAAGAGGATATACGCTCAATATATTATCCGTTTCGAGCCTTGCCATCGCGCTGGGCATGGTAGTGGACGCCTCGATCGTTGTTCTGGATAATATCTACAGACACAGAGAAAAAGGGGAAAGGGCCAAGGAGGCTGCTATCTTTGGCGCAACCGAGGTCGGAAAGGCGATCACAGCCTCTACGCTTACCACCATAGTCATTTTTGTTCCCCTCGTCTTCGTGGGAGGCATTTCAAGTATAATGTTTGAGGAGATGGCATTTGTCATATGCCTGACGCTGGTCGCTTCTCTTTTTACCGCACTTACGTTAATCCCCATGTTAAGCGCAAAATTTTTGATTTTAAAAAAAGAAAAGGATAAGAGCAAAAAAGCCGCAAAGTTATCCTATTTTCAAAGTGAGATATTCTTTGATAAATTGGATTCAGCCTACAGGGATCTTTTGCTCTGGGCGTTATCTAATAGAAAAAAAGTGATTATCGGAGGTTTTCTTATATTTTTGTTAAGCTTATTACTTCTTCCAATGATAGGAACGCAGTTCATGCCCGAAGTCGACTCCAATCTTTTCAGAGGAACAGTAGAGCTTCCGGTCGGAACAAGGTTCGAGGAGACAGGTAAAGTAATGGAATCTATAGCCGACACGATCATTAAAGAAGTCCCTGAAAAAAATGTGATGTTTACCAGATGGGGAAGCGGCGGGGAAGGAATGGGCAGGATGATGGGCGGACAGGAAGGCTCGAATATAGGCTCTTTCGGAGTAAGGCTTACTCCGAAAGAAGAGCGAAAAAGGCCGGTTAGAAGAATCGTCGATGAATTGAGGCCGCTCACTGCGAAGTACCCCGGCGCAGAAGTCAGATATAGCGTCGAAGACCCCATGTCAGGAATGCTTTATGCCGAAGGCAAGCCTTTGGTAATCGAGATATACGGGCACGATTTGGACGAAGGGATGAATTTGGCCGAAGAGATAGCGAATGGAGTGAAGAAAATAACAGGAGCAGTGGATGTAGAGATTTCGAGGAAGATGGGCAAGCCGGAATTGCAGATACAGGTGGATAGGGACAAGGCGGCCAGCCTGGACTTAAACATTTCAGACATCGGCAACTCTGTTCAGGTCTTCTTCAGCGGGAAAGACGCCACCAAATACAGAGAAAAGGGAAAAGAGTATGAGATTTTTGTAAGATTAAGAGAAGAGGACAGGAGGAATATCGCCGACCTTGAAAACAGTTTTATAACCTCACCTTCGGGAGAACAAGTGCGCCTGACGAATATAGCGCATGTGATAGAGAAGACAGGCCCCGTAGCAATAGAACGCAAGGACCAGGAAAGGGTTATAAAGGTAAGCGCAAATCTATCGGGCAGAGATTTGGGAAGCGTGGCAGGTGACGTAAAAAAGATGCTCTCCGGGCTCTCCATACCCAAAGATTTTTTTGTGGAATTTGGAGGAGAAAGGGAGGAGCAGGAGGAGGCATTCGGGCTTTTAAGTATAGCGTTACTCTTGGGCATGGTCCTTGTTTATATGGTCATGGCGTCCCAATTCGAATCTTTCAGGGACCCTTTTATAATTCTTTTCTCCATTCCTTTCGGGATGATAGGGGTCGTGTTGGTACATATTATATTCCGCCAGGTATTCAATGTGGATTCCTTTATAGGCCTGATTATGATAGTCGGTATCGTAGTAAATAATGCAATCGTCCTTATCAGTTACATCAATATATTGCGCGCGCGAGGGTTGAGCGTAAAAGAGGCGGTCAGCGAAGGCGGCAGAGCGCGCCTCAGGCCCGTTCTTATGACGACATTCACTACGGTTTGCGGGCTTTTACCCTTGACTTTATCCAGAGGAGAGGGTTCCGAAGAATGGGTCGTTTTAGGCCTTACGGTCATAGGGGGTCTTTTGGTCTCCATGATGATTACCCTTGTATTTATTCCTACATTGTATTCTGTTTTTGAAGAGAGAGTAAAAGAGAGCAATATCAAGGCTTTTGCTAAAAATATTTTAAGGAGAATCAAAAAATGAAACCATTCGACTGCGCTCAGGGTTTATCCTGAGTGAAGATAAGGGAGACTCAAGATGAAGATGGTGATGATTTCTTATAATAGCGCGATCGACAGCGAGGTAATGGATGCTTTAAGGAAATGCAATATAGAGAATTATACGAAATGGAATCAGGTGCTCGGCAAGGGCAAGACAAGCGGCTGTCATCTGAGTTCTGATATCTGGCCGGGTGAGAATTCCGTTATATTTACGGCAGCTGAGGAAGGAAAGATAGGCGATCTGTTGAGCTGTATCAAAGAATTACGGGTAAAATTGGGAAAAGAAGGCGTGAAGGCTTTTGTCTGGCCTCTTGCAGAGGTGACTTAAATGAAAAAGCCAAAGAGGCGGTCCGAAATCGAAGAATTGGCAAATATAACGTTGAAACTCGGTTTATTATTCGAAAGATCTCTCGATTCGATCGCCAATAGTATAGGTCTAACGTTTCAACAGGCGCAAATACTTAGGTTTTTAAGATATGCATCCCCGATTATTATGACGGGGCTGGCGGAGGAATTTGGTTTGACGCCATCGGCAATGACAGGTTCAATCAATAGATTGGTTAAACAAAAACTGGTATTGCGTAAATACGAACCTAAAGACAGAAGGATAATTTTAATCCTTATTACCGGTACAGGTAAAACCAAAAGTAAGAATTATGAGAAAAAAGTAAAGACTTTTGCTATAAAAATGCTGAAGGACCTAAGCAGAAGCGAAAAAGCAGACCTTTTAAAATTGCTGAAATCAATATATAAAAGTCCCATTTAGATCAAGAAGGATAGACAGTTATACTAAAGCCCGGGGAGCCGAATAAAAGAAGCCCGAATAAAATCTCTTGGGCTTTTTTATTTACAAGCGTATAATACAGTGATAAATTGCGAAGCTAACATCCGAATATAAGTTACAAATACCATGGCGGAGATACTTTCAGTAAAAGAGCTTGCCAAATCATACGGCAAGACCGTAGCTGTAGACGGCATTTCATTTGCCGTAAGGCCCAACGAGATAGTCGGCCTTCTCGGCCCGAACGGAGCCGGAAAGACCACCACCATAAGCATGCTTTTGGGTATCCTCGAGCCCGACGCCGGCAATATTTATATGGAAGGCCTCAATCTGAGGACCGACCGTTCCCGCGCCATATCGCGCACAAGCTTCACGGCCGTATACACTCCCTTGCCGGGTAACCTGACCGTAAGAGAGAATCTATCCGTCTTCGCCAGCCTGTATGGGGTTAAAGATATCCAGAACCGAGTGGATGAAGTTATAGAACAGTTTGATCTGGAGGCCTTCCGAAACAAGAAGTGCGGGCTGCTTTCTTCGGGCGAACAGACGCGAGCCGGACTCGCCAAGGCGATGCTCAATAAACCACATCTGCTGCTGCTCGATGAACCCACCGCTTCGCTCGATCCTTCCACCGCCGATCTGATACGCGCTAAAATACGCGAGTTCGCCAAAAGCGGTACAAGCGGCATCTTGTGGACATCGCATAATATGTATGAGGTCACGGACGTCTGCGACCGCGTATTATTTCTCTCCCACGGGAAGATACTCCTTAAAGGTGATCCCAAGACACTGCCGCGCGAGCACGGAAAAAAGACGCTTGAAGAACTGTTCATAAAGGTGGCGCGCGAACCGCTTAAGCTGGAGGCGTTATGAAGATCTCTATAAACCGCACCTTCGCTATCGTCATCCGGCAGTTCTACCTTATACGGGGGAGTTTCGCGCGCGTATTTCCGCTGTTTGCATGGGCCGGAATCGACATGGTCCTCTGGGGATTTTTGACCAGATATCTCAATGACATCGTCTCTCCGGAATTCGATTTTGTTCCCGCGCTTCTGGGGGCGGTCCTATTATGGGACTTCTTTATACGTATCATGCAAGGCGTTACGATGGCGTTCTTCGAGGACGTATGGTCCAATAATTTCATCAATATGTTCGCGACGCCTTTACTGACATCGGAATATGTCTTGGGGCTGGTCCTCTCAAGCATATGCACGAGCATGATAGGGCTCGCTGTGATGCTCGTCATCGTCACCGTCTTCTTTAAACTTTCTATCTTTGTATATGGCCTGATGGCCATCCCTTTTATATTGGTGCTCTTTTTATTCGGCATTTCTATAGGTATATTCGGCAGCGCCCTGGTGCTGCACTTTGGCCCCGCCTCGGAATGGTTTATCTGGCCGATCCCGGCGCTTATCTCACCTTTTGCCGGGGTGCTCTATCCAATAGCCACGCTGCCGGAATGGATGCAATTTATCGCGCGCCTCTTGCCGCCTTCTTATGTCTTTGAGGGGCTTAGGGCTATTGTCTTGGGCAAGCAGTTCTCAGGCGCAGCGCTCGTTTGGGGGGCCGCTCTGGCTGTAGTGTATATATTCTTGGCGTATTCCTTCTTCGTCAGTATATACAAAAACTCTTTACGGACCGGTCTTCTGGTACGCTATAGCGCGGAGAGCCTGAATTAGGATGTGAGCGCAAGTAATAAACGCGGAACCCCGCGCAGGCGGGAAAGCCTAAGCAGCCAGAGGCTGAGATTGTCAAAAGCAGAGGTGGTGAGACCCTTATCATAATTTACTTGACAAAGCGTAATTTTCTGATATACTTCAAGGGAAGTACAGTAGCAGTCGAGGTCGCCCACAGGGCAAAGAAGAAAATTTGGGGTTATAAGTTAATGAGGGAATGTTAAGTCATTCTCTATTTTTTTAGGAATGTTTTTTGTAGCGATAAAATACATGCGTTGGTCAAAGATGAGGAGGATTTGTGAAGAAGAGAATAGTTATTTTCGTAGTCTTGGTTCTTAGCCTTTTTATCGTAGCAAATTCTTATGCGGCCGAGAGGGATTCTTTCGGCATGAAGGTCAAGAAATTTTGGAGAGGCTTTTTTAAAGCTCCGGCAACCGCGACCGAAGAGACCGTAAACGTGGTAACCGATACCGGCAAAAAGGGGACCAAGGTCGTAACCGATGAGGTCAGGAGAGTCGGAGATGTCACCTCAGGTGATGTAAAACAGGCAAAAGACCTTGTTGTCGAACCCGTTAAGGGAGTTGCCGAGACAGGAAAGATAGCGATTGAGGGTACTGTCAACGTACCGGTAAAGACTATGGATGAGTGCATTAAGTAAGTGACCAAAGCGGTAAATGCGAGCCGCAATACGGAAAGGAGGACGTAAACCCGGAATATTCCCTTTTAATATATATTTGCTTTACACGGCAAATTTGGGTAGCAGGTACTCATAAGAGACCTGACGTAGGAAGAATAGAAGACGCCTTTAAAGGAAAAGAAATGGTCATGCAATTTACCTTTAAAGGCTTTTTTTGTATATGCACGCGTCGGAATTAAAATTTAAAAACAGAAAGGCGGATATGAACTTAATAAAATGTTTGGTTTTATTATTGGTTCTAGCATTGTCGGGTTGCGCTACTATGCCGAAAAAGAATACAGCCAATATGCAGATTCAAGACCTTCAAGCCCAGGTAGTCGAAATAAGAGAGAAAGTCGACAGGCAAAATGACGCGATAGCTTCCTTGACGAGGGAGCTGGAACAGCAGAAGGCAATGGAAAAGGCTGCGCATCCCAAGGAAAAAACGGTAAAAGACAATGTGATGTCTGATCCGACCATGACGGCGGAGAATATACAGAAAGCACTTAAGAACGCCGAGCTTTATAGCGGACCGATTGACGGCAAAATGGGAAAAAATACCAAGAGCGCGATCATGGAGTTCCAAAGACTCAATAATCTGAAAGCGGACGGGATTGTCGGCAAAAGGACATGGACGCTTTTGAAAGAGTTTCTTTAATAGACGAGACAAAAACAAAAAAGGAGGTCGTACATGATAAAGAATATATGGATAATTTCTTTATTGTGCGGCGCCGCAATGCTTTTTTACGGTGCCGAAGCTTTATGCCAGATGGAAGAAGAAGCTGGGGAGGTGGAATCCAATTATGTGAGAGGCAGTATAACATCGGTCGATACTGAAGCGTCGACAATAGTCATAAACTATGTTCAGGATGAGGAGAATCAAATTACCAAAGATATCACCATAATGGTAATGAACTCTCAGATCATGGACAAGAATTATGATACCGTAGGTTTTGATGCCCTCAGGCAAGGCGACAGCGTCGCGGTGGAATATATCACCGATTCCGAAAATAATAACGTAGCGTTGAATATCTGGCTGAAGTAGAACTGAATGTTGAAGGTAAGCGGCGCCGTTACTTATGATTTTGGTGCCGCTTTAATTCAACGAGTAGAGGACAAGCATGAAGTATTTTAAAATAGCGGTCTTTATGAGTTGTATTTTTCTGAGCGGCTGCAATACAAGCGCCGACAAAAAAATGAGCGATTTTGAAAAAAGGATAGAAATAATAGAAGGCAATATAAATACTTTTGCCACAAGAATAGAGGTGTGCGAGAACAATATAGATGTAATTAGCAAGGGATTTGCCTCCAGGAGGATTAGCGCGGAGGATTCTTTTGAGAGAAACGCGGGGATGGACAGCGCGAATGAGACAGAGGCCGAAACATACCAGGCTAAAGAGAAAAGCCCGCTCAGTAATACGGATATCCAGACAGCGCTGCAGAACGCCGGATATTATAGCGGTTCCATAGACGGCAAGATAGGGCCCAATACGGAAAGGGCAACGAGAGAGTTCCAAAAGAACAATGGCCTGACGCCCGACGGCGTAATCGGGCCAAAGACAGAAAACATGCTTATTAAATATCTGAGTCAGTCCTTGGACCAGGATTAAAGGATATTGATATGAAGTTTATTAATATCAGGACAGGCAGGATCGCAGTCTTTATTTTATGCGCTGCCATTATATTCGGAATGGCCAGATTTTTTCTTAATTACGTTCATGAGAAAAGCGTACTTAAAGAAATGATCTCTAGATTGACTGCCGATACAAGGATAGCCGAAGTCCTGGTCACAGGGGTCAATTACGACGATTTTTCGAATAAGATCTATACGACTATCAAATTTCTTGAATATAATACGGCAGGTGAGCCGTTGGAGCCGCGGTATTTTACTTTTACGGGAAATATTATACAGTTTCAATCCCTTGTAATACGTTTCGATGATTGTTATGTTTTGAAAGACGATAGACTGCGGGGTAAGAGCATTGCTTTGTTCATGAAGGCGTTTATGTTAGATAGGACCGACACGCAGGAATATGAGATAACAAAACTCGAGGAAGTGCCGGAGGGCTATAAGGTCAGTAAGGGAGATAACGCTTTTGAGAAGAAAATATGGCAGCGTTTCTGGAAGTACGCTATTGACCCTAAATCTTCGAATAGTCTTGGAATAAAAAACTGTCAGATAGAAGCGCCGGGGACAATATTCGTTCCGGGTATTTTGTATAAGATAAGCATAGAGCATGACGGCGGCATGAGGATAGACTCTCATCCCTTACCGGATATACTTAAAGGCGAAAAGATACCCGGATGATATAAGTGGACCTTTAGGGCGTATTTTGGGAAAAAGGAGGTGAAGCAAGATGAAGAAGAAAGATATTAAAAAACCTGTGCAAACACGGCAGGGTTGTTGCCAGACTGCGGAAAAGCCTGTAAGTTCGGCAAAGCCAGTGGCTTCAGCGCAGCCCGCGACTCCGACAAAACCTGCGGGCGTGTCTTCGACAAAACCGGTAAGTCCGGTAAAACCTACAACCACATAGTTCAAATGACATATTTAGGAGCAAAAAGATAATTTACGCCCCCGGAAGATTTTTTAAACGCCTAATTTCTTAGTCTTCAAGAGAGAGGGAAATCCCCGCCTAAAGGGTGAATCTTACTTTCATGTTAAGGTAAGTAGGGTAAATCTGCCGTCCGAACCCATTAACTAATCCCTTCGGCGTGGCAGACCTGCTATTATAAATATTTAATCATCAGAAGCACGAGTCGTTTTAAAAATGCTATGCCTGTTTTGGAGAATTGCAGAGTTCTCCAGATTGCCGGCAGTACATATGACCACTAAAGAGACCCCTTGCGACAAATTCGATTGCAAGGGGTCTCTCTTTATTGTAGAATAAAAAGGAACATAAGGATAGATTTATGAAGAGGTCTCAGATGATAATGGTGTGGTTACTTCCGTTAATAGTAATAGGGGGACTATTCTATCCCTTGCTGGGTTATTTGGTCATCGCTATGATGGCCCTTTTATTAAGCCTTTCTTTTTTTAGAAGCCGGTACTGGTGTTGGCATCTGTGCCCCAGGGGCGCATTTTTGGATATTGCATTGTCGAAAGTCAGCGCCAAAAGGCCGACACCTAAGATTTTTACAGTCCAATGGTTCCGCTGGTTCATATTTGCTCTATTCATGAGTTTCCTGATAATCCGCATAACCCGGACTGGCGGGAATTACATTGCGATAGGGGCGGTCTTCGTAGGCATGTGCGTCATAACAACGATAATCGCGATTATTTTAGGTGTTATAACTAAGCATAGGGGATGGTGTATGATATGTCCCATGGGAACCTTCCAGGAAAAGGTTCATAAGTTAAATCACTCCAAGACGGGAAAGAAGACTTAGCAACAGGTAAGCTTGTTTCATTCAAGGCGAATCACCCGCCTATGAAAAACGGGATTTGAGGATTGACGGATGCAAAAGGTAAGATATGAGCTCGATCCGCACAATAGGCTGATAATAGACAGGTCAGGCAATAAGAGCGACCTTACGAAGTTCAGAAAGATCCTTGACGGGCGCTTCAAACTCGACAGGAATAACGAGCTCTCATACCATATAAAAGCCCCTTTATCGCGGCGGGAAACCATTCCTCATCAGGTCAAGTTGAGAGGTACATGGTCATTGACGGATAACCATGACTTGCGCCTCACTTTGGACAAACAGGGACGTGAGACATTCGGGGATCAGCTGACTCTGCAGGGTGAAATACTGGATGCAGGCAGAAGCTCTCTCTTGTTTGCTCTCACGACAAAGACAAAGGATAATACGCAGTCGACCTATATCCTTGATTTCAAGGGATCATGGAGAGCCGATGAGAACAATCGCCTGTCTTTTCATGTAAAGAGGGAGGAAGGAAGGCATGATATCCTGACCTTCAACGGAGTCTGGGAGATGGGCAAGAACCATCAGGTTATTTACCGATATGAAAAGGCAGGACTCATAAGAAAAAAGAGTAAGACCCACACGCTTACATTTAAAGGTCATTGGGACATCAAAGATAAGGGCCGGATTTCTTATGCATTGGCAAGAGGGACGGATTCCGTCTTCGAGTTCAAGACGAGCGCCGGTGTCTTCAAAGAGGGCTACATCAAATATGAATTGGGAATAGGGTTGGCCGGTCGAAAGGAACCGATAAAGAAGACAGTCACATTATTCGGGAGATGGAGCATCAAGAAGGACGTTGGACTGGTCTTTGAAGCGGAATATGAAGATGGTAGAACCAGGGCAATAGTATTCGGCGCGGACGCCAAGCTGACCGATAGGGATACTGTATCTTTCAGGTTGAAGAATGATAAAGAGCGTAAAGACATCGGCGCAGATCTGGAATTGTCGCATAAAATATTAAAAGGCGACGGACAGGCGTTCCTCAAGGCCCTCAGATCAAAACAGGAATCAGCTATTTACGCGGGCGCCGGCTGGAGATGGTAGCGATTAAGCAGTTGAGATAGCGCATAAGGATGATAAGCCTGTTTAACCGCAGGTCACAGGAAGAATAGGACCTTGCAGTACGCCGGATTGACATACATGTTTTTTGATTTCATCTTCTTGTATGTTTTGCAGTAAAAACATGGTATATCTTCTCTCTCTTTCGCCCTGCCCGAGACCATCTTCTTTGCGTAAATATATCTTTCGCTGTTCAGGCATTCCTTCAGCCCTTCTTCGAAGACATTGCCGAAATCCGAATACTTGTTGCAGCAGCATCCGAGGAGCCTGCCGTCCCAGTTGATTTGAGGGGAATTCCAAAGCTGACAGCACGCCCAGCAGTATAATCTACCGGAGTCTCGCTCATACTCCTGCTCCGATATCGGCCCGGCCTCTCTTCTGACGAATTCTTTGTCTTTAACGGGGGAATACGTCGCGCTCCAGTTCAGCTTTGTCTCAAAATGCATGTTTAAATCCGCGGCCATACGCCTTGCCAAAGGTATCTCATGTTCATTATGCCCGAATATGACAAATTGCCAACTTAGGTGAGGGAATGCCGTATTATATCTTTGTTTATAACGATTTATCTTCTTGATATTTTCCAGTACCTTGCCAAGGTCCCCTCCTACGCGGTATATCTTGTAGATCTCGTTTGTGGCGCCGTCAATTGAAACGACCATTTTTTTAAAATGATATCTTACCAGAGACTCGATCATATCATCGCTTGCCGTATTGAAATTGACGCCATTTTCCGCAACTAAGCTGATGTTTTTCATATGGGCGTACTCTATGATCTTTTTTAAGTCGGGATTCAAGAACATCTCTCCGTAATTTGAGAGCTCGATATTTCTGATGCTCGGGTAGGCGTCGACAAATCTCTTGAAATCCCCGATTTTTAAATACCCTTTGCCTATGGTCTCCATTCCTCCTATACTGTGCCCGCAATCGGCGCATTTCAACTGGCAGGCGCCGGAGGCCTCTATGCGAATTCTATTGCTGTAGACGCCGGTTTGGGCGACTGCTGTGATATAGTTTTTTATATTTGTATAATTTAAGGATTTTAATCGCATATTTTTTAGATTATGTGTCGTTTAGATCGAGTCAATATTTTAAAAATGCTTGATTTGACTACCATTATAACATGGTTCTGTAATTTTCGGTATATTACTTCGAGATCAAACCCGCCGAGACGGCAATCCCTGACATTCCGGTAAAGTCATGTTCATGGGGATTACATTGTCATTGCCGTGTTACTTTGGTATAATAATCACAGAAGGGGTGTAATCAATATGCGGGTCTCTATATTGATAATAGGAATTTTAATAATTATAATACTCGCCACGCGGCCTTTCCTCAAGAAGACATTGTTTCCGGAGATTGTAGCATTTATTCTATTCGGTTTTATAGTAAGGGCTATCGACGTTTATGTGCCGCTTATCTCGCCCGAAGTATCGGAGATCATGGAATTTTTGGCCTCGATAGGGATAATAGTGCTCCTTTTCAGGGTAGGGCTCGAAAGCAATATAGCGGGACTTTTCCGGCAGCTTAAAAAGTCGACCTTCGTTGTAATTGTCAATGTGACATTGAGCGGATTGCTGGGATACTTTGTCTCGCGCTATATTATTCACCTCGAGATGATATCAAGTCTCTTTATAGGGGTGGCTTTGACGGCGACCAGCGTCGGCATTTCGACCGCTGAGTGGCGAAACAGCAAAAAATTACGTTCCTCGACGGGCGAATCGCTCGTTGATATGGCCGAGATGGATGATGTCTTGGGGATTGTGATAATGGCACTGCTTTTTTCAATAGTGCCAATATTGGATCAGGGCAGAGGAGCGCTTATTCCCGTCGTTACCCATACGTTGACGAAGACTTTCGGGAAATTGGCTCTTTTTGTTGTATTCTGCTTTGTCTTTATGCGTTTTGTCGAGAAGCCTCTTATGGCTTTTACAAAAAGAGAACCGGCGCGTGACCGCATGTTGACAATAACCGGAGTGGGTTTTATTATTTCAGCGGCTGCTGCGATGTTCGGGTTTTCTTTTGCTATAGGCGCTTTTTTTGCCGGCCCGGCTTTCAGTAGCGACCCGCAGGCCGTTAAGACCGACCGCTCTTTCTCCGTAATATATGATCTTTTTTACCCCTTCTTTTTTCTCAATATCGGTCTAAAAATGGACCCGCAAGTTTTTATGCCGGGGCTCGGCATAGGTCTTGTTCTCTTGGCGGTTGCAATAATAGGGAAATTCATCGGAACGGCATTGCCTGTGTTGCTCGTTGACGGCCGCATTGCCGCTTTATTGCTTGGCGTAAGCATGATCCCAAGAGCCGAGATCGCTTTAATCGTGATGCGCATGGGATTTCGCTGGACAAATTGTTTATCCCCAACAACGTCTATTCGGCCATGGTGCTCGTAACCGTATTTTCCTGTATCATCACGCCTCTTACACTGCGTTCCCTTATTAGAAGGTATTCGGATACCATAACCTGAGATACCATTTGAGTTACGATTGGATGGGAGAGATCTTTGGTATTTGAAATAAAAATGATATAATATAAAAAAGGAGGCGAATATGGGAACGTCGGTATTTATCGCCAGGATATTCGGTCTTTGCTATTTGATTATAGGAACGGGCCTTCTCTTTAACAGAAAGGCCTTGCGGATGGTAATGGAAGATTTCTGTAAGAACGCGGCCTTGGTATTTTTTTCCGGGATGTTCGCTCTTGTCGTGGGAGTCGTTATTATACTAAAACATAATATATGGGTGGCCGACTGGACCGTTATTGTCACGATAATCGGTTGGGCCGGGCTCATCAAGGGCGTCTGGCTGATAGTCTTTCCGGACTCGGCCTCCAAATTCATGCAGTTTTACCAGAAGAACGAAGGCCTGCTTTTGGCCCATTCGATCGTCGCGCTTGCTTTCGGAGTTGTTTTGACATTTTTCGGATTTTTTGCGTAAAAGGGGTTTAAAGAGGAATACATAATATTTTAACAGGCCCAAACATATTATATAAAATGGCGCGCTATATTTATATTGTTGCAATAATTATTTTTTCGCATATGGTTGTTGCCTCAGCCGCGGAGCTGGATAGTGTCTATAAACCTATCCTGGACCGCGGAGATATGCTCTACACAGGCCGTTTCGATTATTTTGAGTTGAGCGAACGGGGCGATCATGGAAGAGCCATTTACAGTAAGCTGGATTCGGAGCCTTATTATTCATCCCTTACCAATTCCTTACGAGCCTCTATTATCCCTCTTTTTGAGGTCCAGCTCGGTTATAAGGAGACATTTCCAGCCGATTACAGCCGTTATACATACGACGCAATAGGGGTGCTCGACACCTATCAGGAATTCAATTTGAAGTATTTTCGGGATTTCAATATATCGGGCAGATTGAGACAAGAGCCTTTCGAGATATGGGCCGATTATATCCGGAAGAAGCAGAAGAGCGATTGGAATATGGCGTTAATACCTTCGCCTACCAATTATTTCGCTTATAACAGGACGCGCTATAACAACGTAAGCGGTGGTATAAGATATATATCCGCATCGGAATCGGGGGAGGAAAAATCGAACCTTTCCATTCTTGATCGCCAGCTCATGGACAAGGGGCAGGCCAACGTTGAAATAGGCCTTGAATTTGAAGAAGGGAAAGTAAGAAGGCTTACGGACTATAATTTAAGGGGAACGCTAAAATATAATTATTTCCATTACCTTAAGCCGCATTTTACACCTTCATTGCTGGCGCGATACGGCGTATGCGGCAACCTGGAGCTTGAGGCGGGCGCCTATTATTCGATGCCTTTTAGATATAAATATGTTTACGAGATGTACAACCGCAACGGGACATCCAATTTAGTAGTAGGCGACTACAGACTGAGAAACATCTTCTACTTTCCGCTGAAATGCCGTTACCGTCCGTACGATTCCATTCAGCTGACGGCTTCATCCGATTTCAAAATTGCCAATCAGAGGCTAAGTTATTGGCAAAAGACCGCAGCTAATGCAGTAAGCAATTATCCGTCAAAGGAATTGACTTATTACAATCTGCAGCCCGCCTTAAAGGTCGATTATCTTTACAGTGCCGGCAAAAAGATAGATGAGGACAAGTTTTCCGGTTCGACAAGGAGCCTACTTAAGCGCAGTCAATTTCTGGCAGAGGTGCAGCTCAAGAAAGACATTACTTCGATGGACAAAAACCGTTCCAACGGAGATCAGAACCTAATCGATATTTATAACCTCTTCGACTACCCTATTGATTTTTTTGTGGCCGGAACGGAATACGCGAACTTCCTGACCGGCAACTACACCAGGTACGCCGCCAACGTGAAAGACCAGGACTATTATATGATAGAGTCCTCTATTACCTATGGAATTACCGATAGCCTAAACGCAGGGGCAAAGGCAGGCTATCGTTCGGGCAGTTCCCATGAAAATTTCACTTTGCACGACATGAATAGCCACCGCTACAAAGTCAGCCCTTATTACTACATCGGACTTCTCTGCAATTGGCGCATGACCAAAAACAGCATGTTGTCGCTCTCCGCGCACCTGGTCCCGGAGTATACGGTCCAGCTTTGGCGGACAGGTGATGCAAAGGGATTTAAGGCCGAAAATAACTACCTAGAGACGTCGCTTTCCGTAAATATCCTCTATTGACCGGTTATCGGGCCGCCAATGATAATCAATACGGTACAACCTCCCTATAAGGTACCGGATCAGGGATGCTATATGGCACCGGGTCCGGTATTATGTACGGCACCGGGTCCGGGGGTTCCGGCTCTGGCGGTTCCGGCTCAGGATCAGGCGTAGGAGGGGGTTCCGGCACCGGCTCTGGGTCCTGTTCTCTTATTATCCTTCCTCTGTTACCGAATAATTCTTTTCTGTCGGAATCTTTATCATGGCCGAAAGGGTCGAGCATGTCATTATTGCTCATGTTGCCCTGGCCTCTGTCGTCGTTGGGATTGTATGACCACCTGCTGTGCTCAAGTTTAAGCAGGGCATCTCCCAGGTCGTTAAGGATATTTTTGTTTTCTGATGATTTGCCGGGCATTGCCTCTTTATGTTTTGTTATGCCTTGCTGATTCTGCTCCCTAAGGAGAGATTTTTGCTTATAGTGGCCGAGTTTTTTGCCGCTTTTCATATGTTGCGCGCCGCCAGCCCCATGAGAGGGAGAACCGCCTTTACTTAATACCTGAGATTGGCCCTTATTCTCTTTTTCATCCTTCTCTTTAGGGTCTGCATATAAAGTAGGTATGGATAAAGACAGAATGACAACGACCAGAAATAATAATTTTATACCCTTCATAAAGATCACCCCCAAAAAATAAAACCGCTTCGCAAGAAGCGGGCAAGTTTCAAAATACCGTCATTTCGGCAGCCAGACTATCCTGAGCACACCAAGCCTTCAGGACCCTCAGCTTTGCGTCCTTTCCTTGCGAAAAGTTTGCCTTTATCGACTATATATATCTTTCCAATATAAAGTATATCATAATTCCGGTGGTTAAACAAATATGCTCAAAATGTGGCGTTTCGGGTATGGAAAATCACCATTTTAATATATCGCATCATGTTATAATATAAGAGATTAGGTAACTTTTTTTCTTAACATTTTACAAGGTAGCTGTTAGGAATTTATTTGAAGATAGCTTTAGATTCTTTTTTCTTGACTTATGATTTGAAAAGGGTAATAATTTATGCTATGAGTAAAAAACGCTTTGTCTTCATTTCAGCCGTACTGGCGATTACGCTCGGGCCATGTTGGGTGCAGGCCCAGGAGCAACGCAGGGTAGAGCAGGAGAATAGGGAAAGCCTGCGCACCACCGAACAAAGGGTAATATACGAAAAATCGAAGAGATACGTGCCTGCGGCACCTATGGATACGGACTATTTTCAGGAGCTGCTTACAAAAAAGACAGCTACAAACAGCGACGTGTGTAAGGTGTTGACGGTATTACTCGGAGTCGAGGACGTATATTCCGATATATCATCCCAGTTGGGTCTACTTTTGAAGGCGGGAATAATTTCAGGCGTTGAGGCCGCCCAATTCGACCCTGAGCAACCTCTTTCAAAGGGCTCTGCAGCCGTTATGTTTTATCGCGCTTTAGGCATGAAGGGGGGTATGTGGCTTACTGTGTTTGGAGAGACCGAGAGGTATGCCATAAGAGAGCTTATCCACGAGGGCATTATGACTCAGGGCAGCGTCGATGAAATCGTGAGCGGTAAAGAGCTTATCTTGATTCTTACGGAAGCGGCGAACTACGCCGCGACGTACGGCCATTCCATGACCAAGACCTCCACCGTAGAGCGCCCTATGGAGTATGAGAAGGTTGAGCCGGGAGCCAGTCCTGAAACGGCCGAAGGCAACGACATACTCTTTTTCGATTACGGCGGCCGGGCCAGTTTCCGTTACGACGACTACAAAAACTATGACAATGATACGCCGGCCGTAGACAGCGTCGATTACATATCTACGCTGGACCTGCGACTTTGGGTAAAGGCTGTATTGAGACCTCCGACAGACTCCGATTATCAGAACGAGCACTCTGTCTATCTACGCTTCAAAGATGAGTATGCGTATCAGCAGGCTCTCGGTGTAGCAGAGGGCCGGGAGCATGACGGCCCACACCTCGATTATGGATATATTATCCTCGATTTTATGCCGCTCGGCATTGAGGCGGGCAGGCGTTACTTCGATGTAGGGCAGGGGATATCATACGGTAACGTGGGTGACGGTGTTGAGATTACACTCGCCTTTCCAGGGCATGCACTAAGTACCTTTGTTTCTCGAAATTTGGAAAACGAAGAAAACATAGACATGTCGGTACCGGGATACGCCGAAGGAAGCGAGAGATATTTCATGGGATCCGAATACGCGTTTAACGGTATAGAGGGGCACAGCTTTTACGGCTATTTTGTAATCCAGAGGGACGAATCCACCGAAAAGCCCGATGATTTATTTCAGGATTTTAAATATGATTCGGAGCACATAGGCGTCGGCGCCCAGGGCAAATTGCTGCCGTCACTGCGTTACTGGGCGGAGATAATAAAGGAGTCCGGCCAGAGCCGTGTTTTTGGGACAATAGACAAGAAGAACATAGATGCGTGGGGCGGGATTTTGGGAGCGTCATACGAATTGGATCTATACAGCCACCCTGTTTTATCTCTGCAATACGCTTACGGCTCGGGCGATCCCGGCCGGGTTGTGGTTACGGATACGGAATTCGGCAACTCATTCGGCAAGGATAAGAATTTTCTATATTTCGGATACCTTGAGACAGGTTATGCGGTCTCACCTTTGTTATCCAACTTGCACATGTATAATGCGGGGATTTATTGCAAGCCTCTTGAGGCCTGGAAGGTTTTTAGGCATCTTGCCTTGAACGCCAACTATTATCAGTTCTATAAAGACAGGTCAAGCGGAGGCATATACGACCTTGAGGCTGACGCCAGGAGCCGTAGCGTCGGAGGAGAGGTGGATATCGAGCTTTTTTGGCAGGTCCTGTCCGACTTGGGCTTGAGGGCGCAGTATGGTTATTTCGTCACGGGCGACGCGTATCCGCCGGCGACAGATGACAACGAATCCTATTTCTCCCTGAGCAGCGTCATAACTTTTTAAGAACGGTAAACGTTGTCTTTTCCTATAAGAGCAGTCCTTGGCAAAGCGAGGGCCGCCGCCATTCAGTTATGTCCCAAAGAACTGAAATCGATCAAGCCGGAATTTCAAAACACGGGCAGAAATGATATCACGGCAATTGAATGAGGTCTTAATAGGATTTATTGGATTGCAGAATTGATGATCTTTGCGACTTCTTGAGGAGGGAGCTTGCTGGCGTTTACGCGGGGGCTTCCGCCGATTGTATTTGAGCCGCCCCATTTATCGACGGGATTAGCCTCTTCTTTGTTTAAAGCCGTCAGTATTTTCTGTATATCAAACGGTATGCACAAAGACATCCTCCCGATCGTATATACCCATCTTTTATCGTTTATTTTTCGCACAGATACATAAGCGTGTAAGTTGTCTCTATAGAGACCCGTGCGCGCATCGGCGCCGATCTCCTCGACCATTGTCCAATCTTTTCCTCCGCCGATTTTTTTATATTGCGTATTTAGGGGTACTTTTTTGGCCTTGTTCTTCACGTAAGAAGCGATTCTTTCGCCGACCTGTCCGATTATCTCCAGATACTCTTTTTTATGCTTTCGGTCGAGGCCTCCGTTCAGGCGGAACTTTCTGTACGGCTCAAAGACCCAGCCTATCTTTTGGAGTTCGTCAAGGTCTATGGGGAAAGGATAAGCCCCCGCGGTAACGTCGAGAAGGTCCTCTATTGAGACGAGTCTTGTTATAGCGATGTTAAGGGCATTTTCAATGAGTTTATAGTTCTCTATGAGGAACCATGATAGAGATACATCTTCATCACAGTCGTTGACATATATGTTCGCGCATGCCCCCTTGCCGTCATTGAAACAGTTAAACAGGTCCTGCCTTATAGCTATAAGGACTTGGGCGCACGTCGACCTCGTCGCCATGCGATCGACATTTTCATGATGATTGAAATTGGCCCACGGACCGCTATAATCGAAAAGAGGCCCGTCATTTACGTAGCCGTCAAGAGCGATGGAGAATTTCGGTGTCTTTTTTCTGAATTCATCCCACGACACAGGGACGTCTTCCGGGCGCATGAATAACTGTAACGCCATATGATTTCCTTATTTACACGGATTTTTGCTAAGCGTATAATTATTCTTGCAAATAGAGGGTGATTTGTCAATATAATAAAAAGCGTGAGTTTATCGGGACTTAATTTGATTTTTCAAAATGAAGAAAGCAGGAATGTTAAAAAATATAAGAAGCGCGACCGCACATAAAGAGAGCTTTTTTATGGGAAAAGCATCAACAGCCCTTTTATTTTTTATCGGTTGGTTGCTTTCACCGTTTACCTGGTGGAATGACGCTTTTGTCAACATCCCGTTAAGTTATCTCTTGGCGAATGCCATATATGCCGTTTTTAGATTTCCGTTTAAATGGCTTGTCATAAGTTCTTATTGGTTGACGAACATTCTTGGGTTGTGGTTCATGTATTCTGGCGGAAGAGGAGTTGTTATTTCCTCCAAAGACAGGATAAAATCAGTTTCTATATTGCTTATCTTCATTATAATATATTCGTCAGCAATGCTTTATCTTGAAAACAGGGGCAAGCTTATCCCGTTTTCTCTCTATTTTGAAAAATTCTGCGTAAAGAGATAAAGGTAAAAAAGAGAAGTTATGTTGAATCGATTTGATTTACTGTGAGATACCATGAGCAGAAGAGCTACTTACGAAAATAAGAGCCTTAAGGCATCTTTTAGAGAAGGCATATTCGCCAGCGCGATGACCGGCTTTACTCAGGAATATTTTGTTCCATTTTTGCTCCTTCTGGGAGGAACGGTGCGGCATGTGGCTTTTTTGAGCGCACTGCCGAATCTTATAGCGTCGCTGGTGCAGGTCAAAAGTGCGGATATAACTGAAAGGCTCAATTCAAGAAGGAGGGCGATCACGACCTTTGTCTTTCTTCAGAGCATAACGTTGTTTTTTATCTCACTATACGCGGCCTCAGGCAAGATGATGCCTTTTTTATTCATAGGATTGGCCATTCTTTTTACGTCTTTCGGCGCCGTGGCCAATCCAGCGTGGGGCAGCCTTATGTCTGACTTGGTGCCGCGCGATAAGCGTGGCAGGTATTTTGGGTGGCGGAACCGCACGCTCGGCTTCGTTATGGTCGGTTCGATGTTTCTGGCGGGGATTATTCTTAATTTGATGAAGAAGGTCAATGCGTTCCACGGTTTTGCCATTCTCTTCGGAGCCGCTTTTCTTTGGAGAGGTGCCTCATGGTATTTTCTCAATAAGATGGAGGACGTGCGTTTGGATAATAGCAGAAGAAATCATTTTACTTTCATCCAGTTCATCAGTCGCCTTAGAGAAAGTAACTTCGCTAAATTTGTGCTCTTTGTCTCATTGATGAACTTTTCTGTGAATATCGCATCTCCTTATTTTTCCGTATTGATGCTGAAAGAATTGCAATTCAGCTATTTATTATATACAGTCATTACCCTTACGGCTACCTTGACCATCTACATTACAATCAGCCGCTGGGGGATGTTCGCCGACAGCGCCGGCAATTTGAAAATTATCAGACTGACCTCGCCATTGATAGGAATAATACCTCTTTTGTGGGTCATTAACCGCAATCCTTTGTTTCTTGTATGCGCCCAAATAGCCTCCGGTTTTTTATGGGCCGGTTTTAATCTCTGTAGCTCCAATTTTATATATGATGCGGTAACTCCCGAGAAACGCACTCGCTGCATCGCATATTTTAATACTTTCAACGGCACAGCGCTATGCATAGGAGCTCTTTGCGGAGGTTTTCTGTTGCCTCTACTGCCTCCGATCTTTGGTTATAGGATATTGTCGTTATTTGTCATCTCATCATTCCTGAGAATAATTATCGGCGTGTATCTGCCGAGGAGATTAAAAGAAGTAAGGCCGATTCAAAAGATGCGTAGCCATGAGATATTCTCCGGCATGATAGGAATAAAACCTCTTCTGGGAGTCGAAAGAAAGACCATCAGATACTGAGGCTTGCGCTCCTTTGACATGATTATACGCGGAAAGGGACAGGTCTGGAAGACTGCGTGTCGCAACCAGTTGATACACAATACGTTAGGCGAGGGCGAAACGTCCCCGTTAAAAAAGCTTTATATTTAGCGAAAAGAATGGGCAGAAACAGAATTATGTTGTATAATCCTTAGGTGGAGTAGTGTTCGCCAAATAGTTTAACGATATAAGTTGAAGGAGGGGTCGTGAAGAAAGCCACTTTTAATTTTATGGTAAGATTTCTGATATGTCTTTTGTGCCTGCCGGCCTTTACCGCTATCTATCCGGCCGCAGCCGAAGACATAGGTTTCATGACGCGCGAAAAGAGAGAGATGAGCAGGGAAAGAGAAAGCAAGGAGTTTCAGGAGAGGTTCGAGTGGTGGCCCACGGATGCCACGCCCGCTCCGGTGGAAGACGAGAAACGCGGAGGATACTGGTGGTGGCCCGATGATCCCGGTACCGTAGGGCCGCTGTGGGGGAATAGGGGCTATGTATACGTGAGGAAGATAATCTACGATTACAAAGCTGATGAGCTGCCGCCGCCAAAACCCAAGGAATTGAGACCTTCGCTACTCATAAAGAAAGAGATCAAGAATGTGAAGATATATTTTGATTACGATAGAGCCGATTTGAGAGCCGACCATATCCCTATTCTTGAGGACGCTATCGGGAGCTTGAAGAAGAACCCCAAGGCCGATATTCTGATTACGGGCAACTGCGATATACGCGGCTCAGAGGCATATAATGAAAGATTGGGGAAGGCGAGAGGAGAGGCGGTTAAGGATTTCATGATTGAGAAAGGTATCCCTGATTCCCGTATTCGCATAATAAGCAAGGGCAAGCTCGATGCCGTAGCGCCTATTACGGACCTTGTAGGTATGCAGAAGGACAGGAACGCGCAATTTATGATTGCCGAGGTCGAAGAGGTGATGATCCCGCATATGGGTGGTAAGAGCGTAGAGAAGCTTGAAGCGAGACCCATAGGAGAAGGAAGATATCTCTCGGAGGAGGAGGTAGGCGTTGAGTCGGCGATCAAGGTCTCGACTACTAGGTACGTAGTCCAAGAGGGAGACACCCTTAAGAAGATAGCAGCGGAACAATTAGGCGGCATTCACAGATGGCAATATCTTTATGAATTCAATAAGGACAGGATCAATGATCCCGACTTACTCCAGCCCGGGACGGTTCTGGTAATTCCCATCGAGCAGGAGGGGCAGGGAAAGTCCGCCAAGGCAACGGCGGTTAGTCCACAGGCGCCAAGGCCAAGGATTTCTTCTGAAGAACAAGCGCCGAAGGAGACATATACTTATACGATCATGAAGAATGACTCTCTTTGGAAGATTGCCAAGAAGCAGCTGGGAGACGGAAACCGGTGGAAGGAGATATACGAACTAAATAAGAGCAAGATCAAGAATCCGGACTCGCTCACGCCTGGAGCGGAGATCTTAATTCCGGCAAGGTAAAAAGGTATTTTTTGATATGCACTATTTGAATGAGCAAAATATATATATTTTCCTTATTCAAATACTCATTCTATTGGGGTGCGCGCGTGGGCTGGGCGAGGTCTTTCGCAGACTGAAACAGCCGCCGCTTACGGCCGAGATTCTCGTAGGAATTTTCCTTGGCCCTACTATCTTAGGCCGTTTTTTTCCGCACATACACAGCCTTATCTTTCCTCAGGATACAATCCAGCAGAATATGCTCGAGACAGTTGCCTGGCTCGGAGTCCTATTTCTTCTTTTGGAGACAGGCCTTGAGGTCGATTTTTCCAGCGCCTGGAGGCAAAGGGGAGACGCTTTAAAAATAGCTCTGTCCGATATTATTATACCCATGATCGTGGCATTTATACCATGTTTCTTCCTGCCCGTCCGCTATTTGCCGTCATCGGAATTCAGGCTGATCTTCGCATTTT
>JAFGFD010000043.1 GCA_016931215.1 Candidatus Omnitrophota bacterium | reverse complement strand
TTTACAGAATGTCGTAAAGGCCATGAATTTAAGCGGTATAGAGTTGGAAGACTTGGTGTTTTCGGGTCTGGCCGCTTTCCAGTGCCTGATGTCGGATGACACGAAGGAGCAGGGTATCGCGTTGATCGAAATAGATGACAACTTTACGACTCTATCGGTCTTTTATGATAACGTTCTAAGGGGTGTATGCGTGGAGCAGAAGAGCGTTATAGCATTGAACGTCCTTGAAAGGCTTAAAGGTGAAATGAATCGCATAAGAGACGGCAGACCCATATCAAAGATAATCCTACTCGGATCTTCATATGTTCATGAGGATTTCATAGATAATGTAAATACGGTCTTCGGCATACCTTCTCATGCAGCATATATAAAGAATATCAGAGGCAAGTCAAAAGATATAACGAATCCCACCTACCTTACTTCAATAGGGGCCTCCCTTTACGGCTTCGATGCCAGGGCGCGCGCATATGGACATAGAGAGCTGAGATTCGGACTTATTCGCAAAGCCACTAGAAGAGTCGAAGAGTTCATAGATGAATACTTTTAGTATAATAATATACTAAAAGCCCCTTTTTCAGTTACATACCCAAGTACGCCTTATCTAATAACTTGACAATAATCAGTTATTATGATATGCTAACTCGCTGATCTAAAATGAAATTAACAAAAAAAATAGATAGTGTAAGAGAGAGGATAAAAAAAGCGGCGAAAAAGTCAGGCCGGGATGATTCCGACATCACCTTGGTCTGCGTCGTCAAAGAGGCGTCCAGCGAGGATATCGTAACCGCCGTCGAAAACGGCCGCCTATTCGATATCGGCGAAAACAGGATACAGGACGCAATAGCCAGGAAAGAAGCGTTTCTGGGCAGGTATGATTGTTTAAGATGGCATTTTATAGGTCATCTGCAAAGCAATAAAGCTAAGAAGGCTGTCAAATTGTTCGACCTCATTCATTCGGTTGACAGCATAGAGCTCGCGGTTGAGCTGAATAGACACGCGGAAGAAGCCAAAAAGATCCAAGAGTTTTTGCTGCAGGTAAATGTCTCCGGAGAGGACAGTAAATTCGGCATATCGCCTGATAGGGCGGAGGAGTTTGTGAAAGGGCTCGGCTCTTTAGATCATGTTATCCTCAAAGGGCTTATGACTATGGCGCCCTATTCGGATAATGCCGAAGACTCCAGAAAATATTTCCGGGGATTGAGGATGTTGCGGGATCGTCTATCGCGATATAATAAAGAAAATATTGACATCAGGCATCTCTCGATGGGGATGTCGGGCGATTTCGAGATTGCCGTTGAAGAGGGCGCCGATCTCCTGAGGATAGGGTCGGCTATTTTCAAATAAGAGGAACCATTATGGAAAAAGATAACAGGATCGGAATAGTTGGTTGCGGCAACATGGGGGAGGCTATAGCAAGAGGCATTGTGGACTCAAAGCTGATCGGGAATGCGGATATCTACGCGTTCGACATAGACAGAGACAAGGTTTCATATTTGAGCGGGGAACTGGGTATAAAATCGGCCGGTACCTCCGAGGAGCTCATAGATTGCTGTAACAATATCATTATTGCCGTCAAACCTCAGGATATAAAGGATCTACTGAAGGAGGTATGGCATGTCCTGGATTCTTCGAAGCTCATAATCTCTATCGTCGCCGGAATCACAATCGATAATATAAAAAAACATTTAAATAAAGAGATCAGGGTGATACGCGTAATGCCCAACATGGCGACGCTGGTCAATAAGGGCGTAGCGGCCATTTGCTACGACGAATATGCCACCGACGAGGACAAGAGACTCGCTAACCAGATCTTCAAATCAGTCGGCTCGGTCATAGAGATAGACGAATCCATGATGGATGCGGTGACTTCTATATCCGGAAGCGGGCCGGCATACTTCTTTTATATTACCGAACTTTTGGAGAACATAGCAAAAGATATGGGCATTGACAGGAAGAAGGCTAAGCTGCTTGCGTTGGGTACGGCTGTCGGCAGCGCCATTCTTTTGGATAAGACCGGAGCGGATGCCGAATCTTTGAGAAGAAGGGTCACCTCAAAGGGGGGTACCACGGAAGCGGCCTTCAAGGTATTCGCCGACAGGAAATTGCATACTATATTTAAAGACGGGGTATTGGCCGCAAGGGAACGGTCCCGCGAGCTGAGTAAAGGAAAGTGACATGTTTATATTAGGCAATTTACTCATCGCTGTAGGCATGATTTTAAATAAGGTGATCGAGATTTATTATTTTATATTGATCGTCAGGGTGCTTATAAGCTGGGTGAACCCCGATCCATACAACCTTATAGTGCAAATCTTGTACCGGATTACGGAACCCATATTGAGACCCTTTAGACGAATAGTCCCGCTTGGCGGGATCGGTCTGGACATATCGCCTATCTTTGCCATGCTAGCTCTGTTTTTTATTCAGAGGTTCTTTGTTTTTAGTCTCGTGCATTTGGGGTATAGATTAGGGGGAGGGGGCACATTACTTTAAACCGGTAAAAATGCCGACCATTCAAGTCAAGGTAAAGACTAAAAGTTCGAGCAATCGCGTATTGAAAAATGCCGACGGGACATACACCGCTTATTTGACGCAACCTCCCGTAGAGGGCAAGGCGAACAACTTGCTCGTCGAATTGCTTTCAAAGGAGTTCGGCGTAGCAAAAAGTTTTATAAGGATCATTAAAGGGGCGCACTCAAAAAATAAATTGATAGCCATAGGAGAATGATTATGGTCAGGGTCGGCATAATAGGCGGAAGCGGGGTCTATGATATAGAGGGATTAAAAGATAGGCGTTTCGAGAAAGTCAGTACGCCGTTCGGCTACCCTTCGGACGAGTATGTCATCGGCGACCTGGAAGGGAAAGAGGTCGTCTTTTTGCCAAGGCACGGCAGAGGCCACAGAATATTGCCGAGCGAAATCAATTTCCGGGCCAATATATTCGGCATGAAAAAACTCGGCGTCGAAAGGCTTATATCCGTATGCGCCGTGGGAAGCCTGAAAGAAGAATTGAGACCCTTGGACGTCATGATACCGGACCAATTCGTAGACCGCACCAACCAGGGCAGGCCGACCACCTTCTTCGGCGACGGCATCGTGGGTCATATCGCGTTCGGCAATCCGGTATGCGACGAGCTTTGCGATATCCTTTATGAATCTTCGAAGTCGGTAAAGGCAACGGTCCATAAAGGGGGAACTTACCTGAACATGGAAGGCCCGGCCTTCTCAACGAGGGCAGAATCGAATTTATACAGGAGCTGGGGCATGGATGTCATAGGTATGACGAATATGGCCGAGGCCAGGCTTGCCAGAGAGGCGGAGATATGTTTTTCTACGCTGGCCATGGTCACCGATTATGACTGTTGGCATCTTTCGGAGGATGTCACGGTTGAGATTATAGTGCAGAATCTCATGAAGAATACCGAGATGTCAAAGAAGATATTGCGCAACGCCGTAAAGATGATACCCCAGAATAGAAGTTGCGCGTGCGCCTCCGGACTCAAAGACGCCATTATAACAAATAGAGAAGCAATCCCGGAAGAGACGAAGAAGAGACTCGATATCATAATAGGTAAATATTTATAACAAAGGTGTTTTCGCGATGGAATATAAAGATACATTAAATCTGCCCAAGACCGGTTTTTCCATGAAGGCAAACCTGCCGGACAAGGAACCGACGATTCTGAAATCATGGAAAGACGGCAAGATATACGAAGGCATTGTTAAAAAGAGAAAAGCGAGCGGCAGGAAATTTATTCTTCACGACGGCCCGCCGTATTCAAACGGCGACATACACATGGGCCACGCCCTTAACAAGATATTAAAGGATATCGTAGTGAAGTTCAACGCTATGATGGACTTCGAAGTTCCGTTCATCCCCGGCTGGGATTGCCACGGTCTGCCTGTAGAGCATCAGTTGATGAAGGATTTGAAGATAGAGAAAGGCGACATACCTCAGGTTGAGTTTAGAAAGAAGGCCAAGGCATATGCCCTTAAGTATGTCGATATACAGAGATCTCAATTCGAGCGCTTGGGTATATTCGGGGATTGGGATCACCCCTATCTTACCCTGAAGCCGGAATACGAGGCTGCCATAGTAAGGTCATTCGCCGCGCTGGTCGGTAAAGGATTTATTTATAAAGACCTGAAGCCGGTAAATTGGTGCTACGGGTGCGAGACGGCATTGGCGGAGGCGGAGGTGGAGTATGAAATGCATAGGTCGCCTTCGGTATACGTCAAGT
>JAFGFD010000042.1 GCA_016931215.1 Candidatus Omnitrophota bacterium | reverse complement strand
TATCAGAGTAGCTAATTGTCTGGTGAAGAGGGTGACCTGATTTATTTTGACAGTTCCGATACCCAAAAACGGTATCCTTATCTCCATCTGCAGACCGCTTCTCACAGATGTGGAGGTTTGAGGCCTGGGAGCGATGGGCTTGCCGCCTACCTTCCTCTGGACGCCTATATGTATAGGGAAGAAGCCGAGGCCGCGAACCTTTTTTATAGCCTCGTCTTGGCTGCCCGCATCAATCTCATTCGTTATCTCTTTTCCGAATTTATCGATTGCTTTATAGGTATAAATCGTCATAATCACATCCTGTCGTTAATTATATCGGTGATATCAAAAAAAGGCGGCTCAATATACGTCAAGAATACTGTTGAGTCTCTCTCACCACCTCTTCTATCGTAGTTATCCCATCCCGGATCTTCTCGATGCCCGATTCGCGCAGCGTCTTCATTCCGTTTTTTCTCGCCGCATCCCTGAGCACGGACATGTGAGCCTTCTGCATGACCAGAGGTTTTAGATCTTCGGTAATCCTGAGGAATTCAAATATCCCCGTCCTTCCCTTATAACCGCTTTTATTACATTGGTAACAGCCTCTTCCCTTATAGAACGTGATTTTTCTGGCTTCTTCCTTCGAAAGCCCCAGTTCCGCTATAGTCTTTGGATCCGGCTGATACTTTTCCCTGCAGTATTTGCATATTACTCTCACCAGTCGCTGGGCCATTATCGCCTCTAACGTTGATGTTATCAGAAAAGGTTCGGCCCCCATGTTTATGAGTCTAGTTATGGTACCGGGCGCGTCATTTGTATGAAGAGTGCTGAACACCAAATGCCCCGTAAGAGAAGCCTGTATGGCTATATGCAGCGTCTCCGTGTCCCTTATCTCCCCGACCATGATTATATCCGGGTCCTGACGAAGTATATGCCGCAGGCAATTGGCAAAGTGTAAATTTATCTTTGGCCTGATAGGGACTTGAATGATGCCGTAGATATTATATTCTACCGGGTCCTCTGTCGTGATTATCTTTGACTCTATCTTGTTTATCTCCCTAAGGCAGGAATATAGAGTGGTCGTCTTGCCGCTTCCCGTAGGACCGGTTACAAGGATGATACCGCTTGGATTGCGAATCATGCGCCTGAGGTTTTTGAGCATATCATCCGGCATCCCGATTTCTTGTAATGACAGGTTAACGACGTCTTTATCCAATACCCTCATTACCACACTTTCGCCATAGACAGTCGGCAACGTAGATATGCGCAGATCCACATTTTTCCCTTCGATCGACAAGAGGATGCGTCCGTCCTGCGGAAGGCGCCTTTCGGCTATGTCCAATCTGGCCATGACCTTGATGCGTGAGCTTATAGCCAGCGCAAGATTTTTGGGCGGCTTGGTTATGTCATAAAGAACGCCATCCACCCTATATCGTATGAGGTACCTGTCCTCGAAAGGTTCGAAATGTATATCGCTGGCCCTGTCTTTAATGGCCTGCAGTAAAATTAAATTCAGCAGTTTGACGACAGGCGGCTGGGAAGCCAGCTCTTGCAATACTACAACGTCCGTCACCTCATCTTCTTTTTCCTCGGATGGAACTTTTGAGGCCTTCTTCTCAATCTCGGACAATAGTTCGTCTATGGTCTCGCTGTCGCCGCCGTAGTATTTCTGTATCGCGTCCAAGATATCGTTTTCTTTTGCCAGGACGCTTTTTACGGGGCAACCAAGCATGAATGTCAAATCGTCGGTTATGTTTACATTGAGGGGGTCGCCCATGGCCACGATGAGAGCCTGCCCCTCAAATCTGAGCGGAACGACTTTATATATCTTGGCAACGGAAGGAGACACTTTTTTGATTATATCGGCTTGTATCTTTATTTTTTTCAGGTCGACTACTTCTAGGCCGGACTGCGCTCCGAGCGCCTTCAAAATATCTTCTTCTTTGACGAACCCCAGGTCTATTAAGGTCTTGCCGAGCAGCTTGCCGGAATACTTCTGCTCATCCAGCCCCTGCTTTAGCTGTGCCTCCGTCAGAATGCCCATATCAAGCAAGAGACGACCTAGTGATTTATATTTTTTTCTCTTCGGCGAAGGTCTATTATCCATAAAAATCCCGCTTATCTATTTTTTCTGAAATTTTGCTCTTACCTGGTCGGGTTCGAAAGCGTTGTTTTCCAATGTTTCGAAATCTATGATACTTCTCTGATACAGATCGACTAACGATGAATCGAAGGTCATCATGCCGTATTTTGTCCCCGTCTGTATGTCGGAAGTAATGCGGTAAGTCTTCTTTTCCCTGATCAAATTTTGAATCGAGGGCGTGGTTATCATTATCTCGAATGCCGCCACTCTGCCCTTTTTGGCCGATTTCAACAATAACTGCTGGCAAAAGATGGCCAATATAGACGTGGACAATTGAATCCTTATCTGTTCTTGCTGTTGAGGCGGGAACACGTTTATTATCCTGTCGACCGTCTGAGAGGCGCTTGTTGTGTGCAGAGTAGCCAAAACCAAGTGCCCCGTCTCAGCCGCAAGGATCGCCGCTTCTATAGTCGCGAGATCGCGCATTTCCCCGACCATTATGACGTCGGGATTCATCCTAAGACCTTTCACAATAGCCTCGCTGAATGAAAAGACGTCGACCCCCAGCTCCCTCTGAGTGATTATGCCTTTTTTATGTTCGTGGTAATATTCTATCGGGTCCTCTATCGTGATAATGTGCGCGTCTAGATTGGCGTTTATGTAGTCGGTCATTGTGGCGAGGGTGGTCGTCTTGCCGCTTCCCGTAGGGCCCGTTACAAGTACGAGCCCTCTATGTTTTTGTAGAAGCTCCTTTGTTATCAACGGCAGGCCTATCTCCTCAAAAGAAAATAGCTTTGACGGAATCAAGCGCAGGGATGTGCCCCAATAACCTTTTTGCTTATATACGGATACCCTAAACCTCGCTACGTCTCCGAAACTTAACCCAAAATCTACGCCACCGAATTTTTGGACCTTCTGCAGATGTTGCTCGCTTGTGATCGACTTTATCAGATTCTCCGTATCGTTTGCCGTCAGCGGGTCGTAGTCAAGCGCGTCCAGCATCCCGTCGACCCTTAAGGTGGGAGGCTTGCCCACGGTTAAATGAATATCCGACGCGTTTCTTTCTATACAGATCTGCAATAGATGGTCTATTTCCATTTCATTCTCCTTTTTCTTTAATGGCGTTATACAACGTCCTGCTGAGTGACTCTCAAGACCTCCGATACCGTAGTAATACCTTTTAAGACCTTTCTGATCCCGTCATCCCTCAGAGTCAGCATCCCCATCTCCCTGGCGCGCTTTTTTATTACACTCGTAGGGACATTCTCGAATACAAGCTCCCTGATCGCATCGTTCATAGTAAGCAATTCAAAGATGCCGGTTCTTCCCCTGTATCCGGTGTGGTTACATTCTTCACATCCCTCGCCTTTCGAGAATTGCGCGTTTTTAATCTGTTCGGAAGTCAGGTTCATTGCCATCAATTCTTCTTCGCTCGGCTTGTGGTTAGTTTTGCATCCCGTACATATGACCCTTACGAGTCGTTGCGCAAGGGCGGCTTCAAGAGCAGATGCAACAAGATAGGGTTTTATCCCCATGTCTATAAGCCTTGTAATGGCACCCGGGGCATCGTTCGTATGCAATGTCGAGAATACGAGATGGCCGGTTAGGGAGGCCTGGATTGCTATCTGCGCCGCTTCGAGATCGCGTATCTCCCCTATCATTATAACATCTGGGGCCTGCCTCAATATACTCCTCAATCCAGTAGAAAAGGTGAGGTTTATTTGCGGTTTCACATTTACTTGGTTGACTCCGGTTATCTGGTATTCGACGGGATCTTCGACAGTGATAAGCTTTCTATCGGGCTTGTTGATATAATTTAAAGATGCATAAAGGGTGGTCGTCTTGCCGCTTCCCGTAGGACCGGTTACAAGTAGTATGCCGTGTGGTTTTTTAATGAGTTTTTCAAATATACCTTTATCCTCGTGATCGAAGCCCAAATCCTCCAGACTGAGCAGGAAACTTGTCTTATCGAGTATCCTGAGCACCACGCTCTCACCGTATGAGGCCGGAAGCGTGGAGACGCGGAGATCGAGCTCGCGGTCACTAACCTTTATTCTGATCCTTCCATCCTGAGGCAATCTCTTTTCCGCAATATCCATGCCCGCCAGTATCTTCACCCTGCTTATGACCGACGGCTGTAATTTCTTAGGGGGTGCCTGAACTTCCTGGAGTACTCCGTCTATCCTGTACCTTATTCTAAGATTCTCTTCGAGGGGCTCGATGTGTATGTCGCTGGCCCTCCTCCTTACCGCCTCGGAGATCAGAAGGCCGACCAATTTCACTACGGGCGTATCGTCCTTCTCTTTGGTTGTAAGCTTCTTAAGTATGTCCTGCGCCTGAACGTCTGTCTTCTCTTCGTCTTCCATGCCCGCGACGAGGACATTTATAGGAAGATCGTCCTTCTTCTCATAATATTTATCCAATAAGTGCGTTATATGAGATTCGTATGTCAGTATGCCTTCTATATCGCGATTGAAGAAGGCTCTGAAATTGTCAAATGCGAGAAAATTGAATACGTTGTCCGTTGCGATAATAATAGTATCGTCTTTCAATTCAATGGGTATTATATGGTGCTTAAAAGCAAAATTGGCGGGAATTGTTTCGATGACCTCGGGGCCGATGATTATGTTATTGGTATCCGCGAGTTTAATATGAAGCTGGGCCGTTACCAAATCCAAAATTTTATCGTCTTTTATATAACCTTTGCTCTTTAGGATTTCGCCGAGCGGCATCCTTGTATTGCGTTGTATGTGCAAGGCCTCGTTTATATGCTTGGGATCTATCAAACCAATCCCCCTTAGCATCTCATATATTATCTTCGGCTTAATAGGCATAACCCCGCCTGTGTAACAAAATATTCATTTTGAGAGGTTATTTATCAAATGGGCTATTTGGCCCGCTCCGAACCCATTGTCTATATTTACTACCGCTATTCCGGGAGCACAGCTATTCAACATTGTGAGTAGCGGAGCTATCCCGCCGAAATTAGCACCGTATCCCGAGCTGGTAGGCACCGCTATTATAGGTTT
>JAFGFD010000041.1 GCA_016931215.1 Candidatus Omnitrophota bacterium | reverse complement strand
CGCTCTTTCCGTTGCTGCAGGGCGAAGGGGTAAAAAGCCCATTCCTTACTTTTTAGCCCCGGAGCCCGAACGGTTCAGTGGTGGGCGGTAGTGGACTCGAACCACTGACCTTTTGCATGTCAAGCAAACGCGCTAACCAACTGCGCCAACCGCCCGACTAATTGGTATATAGTCTATAGACAATGCACTATAGTTTTGTATCGGTTTATGGTTCACGGGGATTTGTCTTTTCCATAAACCGTTAACCATTAACCGAAAACCGAATTCTCGTCCATAGACTATATTGGAGGCGGCAAGCGGATTCGAACCGCTGTATAAAGGTTTTGCAGACCTCTGCCTTACCACTTGGCTATGCCGCCGAAACTTTTTGACTTTAACCGAGACGTAAAAAGCACTTAAGATTAGGCCACTATCGTCTTAAGTGCTTTATTAAATCTCTAACATCCGCATATGATCCACGAGGTGGGAATGTTCTTATAATACAGTTCCTCTGCCCTTTCCCTATCATTCATATTTATATCAAAATAATAACATATATATTGATATTATGGAAAGAGAATACCATAGGGGATTTTCTTTGTCAAGAAAAAAGCACTTAAGATATGAGATAAACCACTCTTAACTGCTTTTTAGAATGCTATGGATGACAAAAAAAGCATTAATCTAAAAGAACTGACCAGTCGGAAACGTCGTCTGTCGGTAAGGTGCCTGTTGAACTCGCTGAGGGTATCCACTTTACATGGCCGCCTACGAACAGCACATTGACGCCCTCTTCTCCGTGGTTGTCAGTACTTGCCAGATCCCCGTCTGATACGCCGTTATCACAGGACAAAGGTGTCAATGTCGGGCTGGATTCGCTCAGGCCGTCATCATATGCATAGCTTCCTGCGCCTGCGTCCGCCGGAGTACCCGTAAGCGCGCTGTCGCTGGGGCACCTGAAGACGTCGTTTGTGTCTATATACGCCGAATAAAGAGGCTCCAAATCGTCGGCGCCGCTGCCGCCTGTATCCGGGAATTTCTCATCATAATCGGCAGCGTATAGATGTAACGCTATACCTATCTGCCTCAAATTACTCGCACATGCCGTGCGTCTTGCTTTTTCGCGCGCTTTTTGAACGGCGGGTGTCAAGAATGCCGCTAGGATACCTATGATTGCGATGACTACCAATAACTCTATTAGCGTGAACCCTTTTTTCGTGGTCTTCCTAATAAAAGGCATTATTCCTCCTCCTTTCATGCCAAATTTCTAACTTAAGATATGCAAAATAAAATTTACTTTTTCAATACAAAAAATAAACGGAAGATATTACATTACCCAAAGGATACCATAAGGTTAATATTTTGTCAAGGGTAATTAATTTTATTCGAGTTGTTTAATAAAGAATAACTCCGACACAGGTAAATTGTATAAAAAATTTTTGTTACAAATAGTATCTGTTGATGCCCTATATTTTCACTCTTTGTAACCTGTTATAAAATCTGATAGTTGCGACGCGATGTCTCTCTTTCTCGCGTTTTTTATTCTCCTTAGGACGCCCTTCTTTCCTAGAAGCAGGACATTTGAAGGACCATCCCCGAATGGGTTTGACCGTTTTCCGACTACATTAGCAACGATGAAATCCAGCTTTTTACTCCTTAATTTCCTCATAGCGTTTTCCACTGGCTTTTCCGTCTCAAGAGAATATCCTACCAACACTTGCCTTTCTTTCCTCGCGCCCAATTCTTTCAGTATGTCAGAATTCTGCTTAAGGCGCAGCCAATACTCCTTCCTTCCATGCTTCTTTATCTTTCTCCTTGATACCCTGGCCGGCCTGAAGTCACATACAGCCGCAGCCATAATAACGTAATCGGCGCGCGAGAAATGCTCGAGTACCCGTTTCCTCATCTCCGATGCCGTCGAGACCTCAATGGACATGATCGCACCGTGTAATTTGAATGAGACGGGCCCATGAATCAATATTACCTTATAATTTCTTTTAATTGCGGCAAGGGCAAGCTCATATCCCATCCTGCCTGTGGAACGGTTCGAAATATACCTTACGGGATCGATCGGTTCAACGGTAGGACCGGCTGTTATGAGAAAAACTTTCTTCGCGCGGGGACCTTTGGCGGTCATTTTTATCTCAGTAATTCCATCGGTTACTTAAGAAGTCTCTTTACGGCGAGCACTATCTCTTTTGTTCCGGCGATATGGCCGATCCCTTGATCGCCACAGGCAAGTCGTCCATGCTTAGGCCCTATGAATTTATAACCCATCCTTTTTAACGACCTTATGTTCTGCTGCACGGACGGATGTCTATACATATTATCGTTCATGGCCGGGGTAATTAAAACATCGGCTTTGGCCGAAAGGATAGTGGCGCTAATGATGCAGTCCGCCCGCCCGTGCGCCAATTTCGCAATCATGTCGGCGCTCGCAGGAGCTACAAGTATAAGGTCGGCCCACTTAGCCAACGATACGTGGCACACATCCCACTCTTCCGGCAGGGCGAACATGTCCGATATCACTTTGTTTACCGAGAGCGTTTGTAACGTAAGGGGGGTTATGAAATGATGCGAGTCGGGAGACATGGCAACCTTAACGGCATACCCCTCTCTTCGCAACGAGGTTATGAGTTCGCAACTCTTGTATGCGGCAATACTTGCTGTAACGCCGATTAATATATTCTTTTGCCCGGCCATTGTAAATGATTTTTCAAAACTAAGGTTAATCCGTTTGTTTTTTCGTAACAAGTAAGGCCGCTATTATTTTTTCCCGACGTTTTTAACGACCTTATAAGCTATCTTGCCTTCTCGTATCTCGGCGAGGGCAACTGTAGAGTTTTTTGCCTTAGGCGTGATATTTACAAGCCGTTCTTTGCCCTCATTCAGCTCGATTGCGCGTTGGGAAGCCAATATAACAAGCTTATAGCTGCTCGGCACAAACTTCAATAAATCTTCCATCGGCACATATGACATGTCTTTTTCTTCCATAATAATCTAAAAGTGGTTATAAGATTCTCGCTATTTGTTATCTATTGGGTTTTGCAACGCTCGGTCAGAATTATAGATTTGAGTCTCTCCGCCGCGCGTCTTATATTATCGTTGATCACAACATAATCGTATTTGGGCAGATATTCGAGTTCCCTCTGCGCCGTATTTATCCTCTTGGATATTTCCCGCTTGTCGTCCGTCCTTCTTTTTTTCAGCCTCTTCCTGAGTTCTTTAATCGACGGAGGAGCTACGAAAATGAGCACGCTCCCGGGGCAATGCCGCCTGACCTTCATGGCACCTTTTACGTCTATGGCCAGGATTACATCCATCCCTTGTTTCAACAGCTTGGATACGCGCCTTTTCGGGGTTCCATAGTAATGGCCGAAATTTATCGCCCATTCCAATATATTGTTATCTCTTATCTCCTGTCTAAACCGTGCCCTCGATACAAAAATATAATCCCTGTCATGCTCCTCGCCCCGCCTTGGGGCTCTTGTGGTCAATGATACCGACCGCGCAATCCGAGGGATCCCCTTGACAAGCAGCTCGCACAATGTCGTCTTCCCGCACCCGCTTGGAGCTGAGATTATGAAGAGCCTTCCTTTTCTCGTCGCCATCCGTCTCTTTTCCGTGTACGTCACCATGCGGTTTATCGAAGCGAAAGAGCCTATGTCTATTCTATGTTTTTGACCTGCTCCCTTATCTTTTCTATTTCGCTCTTTATTTTGATTGCATGATTCGAAATATGAAAATCGCTGGATTTGGCTCCTATGGTATTCGCTTCCCTCATTAGCTCCTGAGCCATAAAGTCGAGCATCTTGCCCCGCTCTCCCTCGAGAGAAAGAAACTTATTAAAATTTACAAGATGGCTGTTTATGCGCGTCAATTCTTCGGTAATGTCGCAGTTTTTTGCATAAATGGCCACCTCCTGCTCAAGCCGTCCTTTATCCATCTCGATGCCGCCTGACAGTTCCTTGATCCTTCGAGCAAAATCTTTTTTATAATTTTTGACATTGACGTCGGCCCTTTTGGTTATAAAAATGATATGCGTCTTTATGATCTTAAGCCGACGATGCAGATCCTTGGCGAGATTGTAACCCTCGCGAGTCCTAGATTTATCCAAATGCAAAATCGCTTTGTCGAGGGCATCTTTGATGTTTGACCAAAGTCTGTTGACGTCCGAAATCGAGTCGCTAAAAGTGAGCAGCCCCGGAAAAGATACGATCTGATTGACGTCGATGTCCCCCTTAAGATCCTGTTCTTTCTTCAGCTTCTTAATCTCTCTTAATAAAGAGGCGGCGAGCTCCTGATTCAGCGTAACCCTCTTTGCCCTCTTAGACGTATTTTCGTAAGCAACGGAGAGATGCACCCTGCCGCGCTTTATCTTCTTCTGCACATACTCTCTTATCTTGTCCTCGAACACAAAAAGTCCGTTGGGTAACTTCGCGCTCATGTCAAAAAACTTATTATTCACCGTCTTTATCTCGACCTTGAACAGCCCGCTCCTGCTCAAAGATTCTCCGCAACCATATCCCGTCATGCTCTTTATCATTACGCCCATATCCTTTTTTTGACGGATTTTAATTCGAGTATGCCGGTCGGATAAATATCTACTATGATCTCGTCCGGCTCGAACCAAAGCTTTATTTCTCTCTCTGCCTCTTCCGAATTACGTGAAGCGTGTATTACATTCTCGTAAACACCCTTCGTCGTAATTCTTCCGTAAGCGCCTCTTATTGAGACGGGGTCTGCCTCTTCAGGATTGGTGGCCCCGCAGATTTCTCTGACCTTGTCGATAGCGCTCTCGCCGTAGTAAACCATGGCCATAACTTTATGCTTGTGGTAATCGCCCATAATATATTTGATCAGTTCCTCATAGAAAGGCTTGTCTCTTAAAGCAGAATAGTGTTCTTCGGCGAGTTTCCTGGAGACCTTTACGATCTTAGTCGCAACGATATCCAGTTTTGTCTCGGAAAGTCTTGTTAGTACATTGCCCGTAAGGGACTTCTTCAGCCCGTCCGGCTTAATCAAAATCAGAGTCTGCTGGTTCATAATATATCTATAAAAGATAAGTTAAAATAGTAGTATATCAAACTTCTTTAGTTAAGTCAAGCCCTTTTACTATATTGTAAATGCGCTCCAAATCATCCATCGAATAGTACTCAATTTGTATCTGACCTCTTTTCTTACCGTGTTTAATGTTAACCTTTGTCCCCAGCGCCCGTTGCAGTTCTTCTTCAAAGAACATCACCTTATGATCCTTCAATTTGGGCAGATCCCCCTTTGCCGAATAAGCTCTCCTTCTTGACACTATATTCTCAGTTTCTCTCACGGAGAGACCGCTCTTGACTATCCTGTTGGCCAATTTCATAATCGTGTGTTCGCCTGTGAGCGATAAAAGCGCTTTTGCGTGGCCTGCGCTCAGCGAGCCCTCGATTATCAACCCCTGCGCCCTTGACGGTAAATTAAGCAGTCTGATAGTATTTGAAACGGATGCGCGATCTTTCCCAACTGCTTTAGCGACCTCGTCTTGCGTAAAATTAAATTCATTCATAAGGCGTTGATATGCCCTTGCCTCTTCTATCGAATTGAGTTCCTCCCTCTGTATATTTTCTATAAGTGATAGTTCAAGGGCATCGACATCATTGACATCGCGCACAATTACAGGAATGTTATCCATGCCGATTGTCTTGGCGGCTCGCAGCCTCCTTTCGCCAGCGATCAACTCATAACCATCGCCCTTCCTGCGAACAAGGACCGGTTGCAATACGCCTTTTTCGTTAATCGAAGATATCAACTCATCGAGTTTCTTTTTGTCAAAATTTTCTCTTGGTTGCAAAGGATTCGGTTTGACCTTATCGATCGCAACGTGCAGAATACCATCTCGCGATTCTTCAACTCGTTCCGGTATAAGTGCGCCTAACCCTTTGCCCAATGCCTTCTTTTGCATTTCGAATCTCCTTCTTTAATATTTTATTTCTGCTGCCTACTCTCCATCCGGAGAGGTGTTCTCAGCCGCTATAATATTATTAACATCATCGTTATCAATGGGTTGTGTGATTTCACGACCGAGCATCTCCAGCGAGAGCTCTCTATACTTTTTTGCACCTATGGACGACATGTCATAAAGAGCTATCGGCTTGCCGAAACTCGGGGCTTCCGTCAATTTGATATTACGGGGGATTACCGTATTGTATACTTTGTCCCTAAAGTAGTTTCTTGCCTCCTCTATAACCTCACCGGTTAGATTTGTTCTGAAGTCAGCCATGGTAAGCAATACACCTTCAATTGTAAGATTTGGATTGAGGTTGCGTCTAACAAGCTCGAGCGTCTTTGTCAACTGACTCAAGCCTTCTAATGCATAATATTCACATTGTATTGGTATCAGTACGGAATCACTTGCAGTAAGAGCATTTACGGTTAAAAGTCCTAGGGATGGTGGGGAGTCAATTAGTATAAAATCATATTTATCTCTCGCGCTGGACAATGCATTTTTTAGGTTATACTCTCTGCCTATAGCTCCTACTAATTCAACCTCTGCCCCTATTAAGTTGAGATTTGCAGGGATGATAGACAATTTTTCGATGTTCGTTGATACGATAATAGATTCTATATCTTCTTTAGTTACAAGCGCATGGTATATTGTATGACTTATTGAATTTTTGTCTACCCCCACGCCACTGGTAGCATTGCCTTGGGGGTCCATATCGATCAGTAGCGTATTTCGTCCCTCTAACGCAAGAAAGGCGGATAGGTTAACAGCAGTTGTTGTTTTACCTACTCCGCCCTTTTGATTGCATACAGTAATGATTTTCCCCATGAATCCACTCTACGCAATGTTCCACGTGGAACATTGACGATTTTATTATACCTTCCTGAGATAATGCGTACGATGAGAAATAGTGATGCTCATGGCTTTATTGTGACTTTGACCTTTGCCATCTTATGGCCGTGCATACCAAACAGGCCTTTATGTTCTTCGGATAGAATCTTTATGTCAACCTTCTCCTTTGGAACTCGCAACTTCTTCAAGGCTATGTTGATAGCTTCCTTGGTGGTCTTCCCTTCAACCTCTATGCTCTTTGCTGTCATTTAATCTTCCTATCTTTATGCTACGTTTGAATCGCTTATGGCGACACAACCCCGCTAATACAACTATAGTTATATTAACGTTGCATTATAACACGTTGTTCGAACGTTGTCAAGAATATATTCGTCAGCCAATACAATACCAGGCCCGACGGAAAACTGTACATTACAAATAGAAAAATAATAGGCATGAGAACCATAATCTGTTGCTGTTGCCTCGCCTGTTCGCTCTGCGCGGCATTCTTTCGCGTCATTGCTCGCTGTTGAAAGACCATGGCCACGGTCATAAGAATGGGTAGTATATTAATGGTGGATCCGACTATTGGTAGCGTAAATGGCAATTGTACAGCATCTGGCATGGATAGGTCTCTTATCCATAGAAAACGGGCGCCTCTCAAGTCCAAAGATCTCATGAGGGCCTGCCAAAGAGCTATAAATACCGGAAATTGCAGTAACATTGGAAGGCAACCGCCTAACGGGTTTAAATTAAACTGCTTGTAAAGCTCCATTATCTCCTTATTCATCCTTTGCGGGTTGTCCTTGTGTTCGTTTCTCAAGCGGTCGATGTGGGGCTGCAGTTCCTGCATCTTCTTCATAGACACATAGCTCTTGTGCGACAAAGGAAAAAGAATCAGATTAACCAAAATCGCAAGCATAATAATTGCAATCCCCCAATTTCGTGTAACCATATGGAAAAACTTAAGTCCCGATAAAAGAATGTTGCTTATCCCGGTAAGCATCCCATGATTTACAACACCAGATAGTTCATATCCGGCCAGGATCTCCCTCTTAGTAGGGCCTGCGTAAAGTATATAACTATGCGATACGCTGCTATTCGCATTAATAGTAAAATTTGATATGTCGAGAGATGAGGATAGATTATCATCCGGCGTCTGCCTGAGCCATGCACCATCGGTATTGGTCGCGGGTTTCGTTATAACCGAAAAATATTTATTTTGGAGCCCAGAATATTCTACAAATCCAGCCTCAAATATCCCGCCATTCTTCTTTCCATTGTCTCTTCTGTCCTTGCCGTCAATTCTACTTACAATATGAGTATAGCGCCTGTCAAGCTTACTCGGGATGTTTATGTATGAAGCTGCTACTATTTGATATTCCATGTGCGCATCAGTAGAATTATTGTTTTGCAATGTAACTTCCAGCGCAACATGGTAGCCTTCTTCGGGGAATATGAATCTCTTTGTTATCTCGATTCCATTGATTATTGTGGCAGTAAATAAGACCTCGTTCTTCTTCTCAATCAAATCATAGCTGCCCGCGGTGGTTTCTTCAGGACCTTGCAGACGTAGGATACCATAATAAGGATTGCTGACATCTATAAGCTTATACAATTCACCTGTCTTAGGGTCCGGATAATCTTTTAATAATATACTTTTGACATAACCGCCGTCGCTTGATAGTGTTACGACTAAACGGTCATTCTCATATATAATCTCCCTTGCATTTATATCGGCGCGATGCCTTGGTTCTGCATTGCGGATTTCGGCCTCCTCGGGATGGTACGATGTCGCGGTTACAGGTACTTCGTAGGCTATCTCCTCTGATTCAAGTATCTCTCCCCTCTCTGCCGGAAGCGAATCCTGAGGATAGTGTTTCATTATATAAAATTGGTATACAAAAAGCACGGCCGCTGAAAGCAAAATTGCAATTATGGTTCTTCTATCCATGTCTCAATCGCCTATTCTGTTAAAATGTTAAGTTTCGTGATCCGCTTAAGGACGCCTTGTTACGCAGGATCATAGCCCCCTTTTGAATAGGGGTGGCAACGCATCAATCTGAGCGCGCCTTTGGCAACACCCTTTACCAAACCGTACTTTAGGATTGCGTCCTCCATATACTTTGAACAAGACGGGTAGAATCTACATGTTGGTAACTTCAGTATTGACAGATAGTTACGATAAAAATTTATAACAAATAATGCGAGCCTTTTCATTCCATCACGCCGGCTTTCTTTAGAAGTGACCCCATTATTCCGTTTACAGCCTGGAAGCTCAATTTAGCATCTGGAGTCTTTGCCAGAGCGACCACTATATCGTAATAGCCTTTTTTATAGTATATTTTATTAATTCGAAATGACTCCTTTATAAGACGTCTCAGCCTATTCCTTCTGGTAGCCAATCGAACTCTCTTCGCGCTTATCGATATGCCCAGCCGATGCCTCTTCAAAGCAGATTTGTATACCCCTACAACGAACACTCCTTCCCTGTATGTACGACCCCCTTTAAGGACCCTGCGATAATCGACGTTTTTTAGTATCCTATCCTTCCCTGAAAGCCCGCGATCCATCTTCATGCGGAGAGAATTTTCCTGCCCTTCTTGCGACGTCGGGCAAGTACCTTCCTTCCCCCTCTCGTCGACATTCTCATTCTAAATCCGTGTTTTCTTTTTCTTTTTAGCTTTGATATGGGTTTTAATGTCTTCTTCACTTTTATCTCCTCTCATTACCTCAATCTACGTCGGGATGTAAAAATCTATGGCTGCGGCCGCATAGGCCCCCGCCGTGACGATACATTTTTTCATTTTGCAAAATGCTTCGTAATTATATCATACGTGCTTTTTTAGTCAAGTAAATAATTTCTGTCGACTCCGGTATTTGTCCGTCCTTTAGCCAAGGCATTGCTGTGCCCGAGAGTTGCAACGTACGATATGCCCCGGCGGTGTTTTAAATAAATTAAACTGAAATTTTTTTTATCAAAAAGTCGTCTTTTTTCTCTTGCAAAAAAAGGTCTTCTTTGTTATAATAACCGCCGTCAAATTCAACGCGGCTAAAGCCAAGAATTAATTACTATCGAATAGTGCTTTATCATGTCTGCGAATCTCGGCCATAATATACCGGGATTCTGCTTTTTTAAATGGTGTTTGTGCGTGATTCTGCCTTGTGGATATCTTGTTAATAACCTTTGGATATGTGCGACTGGCGGTCGATTTCTTCTTTAATTTCAGGGGTTAACCTATATTTTACGCTGTGGATAATTCCAATCCGATGATGATAAAGGAATGCCGGACGCATCGTAAATCTAGCTTTTTATAATTACATTTTTTTATCTGTTATGGAAAATAATACTGCTTCTATGTGGGGAAAGACGCTTGATGCGCTCAAGGAGAGCACGAGCCAACAGACATACCAAACATGGTTTGTGCCTATTAAGTTTGTCGATGTAAACGATAAGGCCGTTGTTTTGAGTGCCCCTAATAAATTCTTTAAAAGTTGGGTGGAGGAGCGTTATTCCGACATAATCGCCAAAGCCCTTGAGAAGGTCTCGGGGAAAAAGTATTCCATAGAGTTCATGATAAGCTCTGAGGGGGGAGTAATAGTAGACGAGCGGGAAGATGAGCAGCTCACCCCGGACAAAGGCGCCGCCACATCCGCCGAAGAGCCAAAAAAACACATATTCCCGTTCTTCTTTAAGAAAAACTCCCAAGGCCTGCCGGGCGAGGAGTCAAGATTAAACCCAAAATATACGTTTGACAGCTTTGTAGTCGGGCCAAGCAACAGATTTGCTCACGCTGCGGCACTTGCTATAAGCGAATCTCCGGCTAGGGCATACAATCCTCTGTTTATATATGGGAAGGTCGGTCTTGGCAAGACACACCTCATGCAGGCTATAGGCCACGCGATTCTTCAATCCAAGCCAAATCTGAGATTCATATATATATCCAGTGAAAAATTCACAAATCAACTCATCAATGCAATCCAAAACAGAACCACTTTGAAATTCAGGCAGATGTACCGCAATGTAGACCTTCTGCTTATAGATGATATACACTTTATTGCCGGCAAAGAATCCACGCAAGAGGAATTTTTCCATACATTTAACGCCTTATACGACGCCCATAAACAGATCGTCGTCTCAAGTGACCGCTCGCCAAAAGACATCCCATCATTAGAGGAGAGGTTGGTGTCCAGATTTGAGTGGGGGCTGGTGACAGACATCCACCCGCCCGATATAGAGACCCGGATCGCCATATTGAGAAAAAAGGCGGAGAGAGAGGGAGTGGTTGTCTCGAACGAAGTAACATATTTTATAGCCGAGAAGATCCGTTCGAACATCAGGGAGCTTGAGGGCGCCTTGATTAGAGTCGCCGCATATGCAAAGCTTGTCGGTAAGGAGATAGGTGTCGATTTGGTAAAGGAGGTCTTGAAAGATGTTATTAAAGAAGGGGAGAAGAAGATAACGATAGACCTTATCCAGGAAAATGTTGCCCGTTATTTCGATGTCAGGGTAGCCGATATGCGCACTAAACGAAGAACCAAGACGATCGCATACCCCCGGCAGATTGCAATGTATCTAACGCGTGAATTGACCGATCATTCTCTGCCGGCCATAGGAGAATATTTTGGCGGACGAGATCATAGCACCGTATTGCATGCTTATGATAAAATATCCAAAGATATCGAGTCTAAAGAGGATATGAGGCGTACAATCAATAAAATAAAGGAGAGTATAGTCAATTAATAACATGTCGGTGTTGATTTGTTGTGGGTAATATGTTTTTATATTTATGGTGGTTTTGTGTTAGTTGCGTAATTGTTGGTTTTGGTGTTATATTGAAATGGTTATCAACATGACTTTTTTATTATAAGGT
>JAFGFD010000003.1 GCA_016931215.1 Candidatus Omnitrophota bacterium | reverse complement strand
CCATCAGGGCTTTGCTTAAAGACAAGGATTTTGAGATCGACGGATTTATATTACCGGCGCACGTCAGCGCCATAGTGGGAGTTAACGCGTATGGTTTTTTGGATCGGATGAAGATCCCGGCCGTCATAGCCGGATTCGAGCCTCTCGATATGTTACAGGGGATTAAGATGTTGATCGACCAGGTAAATGCCGGTAATCCCGAGATACAGATTCAATACAACCGTGTGGTAAAACGGAGCGGGAATAAATGGGCCCAGAAGATATTGAACGATGTCTTTGAGATAAGAGATGAGATATGGAGGGGATTCGGCCGCATTCCGAAAAGCGGCCTAAAGATAAGGGATGAGTTTGAAGATTTTGATGCCGAAATCATCTTTGATATAAAAAAATCGGCCGGGTCAAGCAAGGGCAATAAGGATTGTATCTGCGGAGACGTCCTTAAGGGGAAGAGAAACCCCAGCGATTGCAGGCTCTTTCGCAGATCATGTTCTCCACAGCACCCAAAAGGCCCCTGCATGGTGTCCAGCGAAGGTAGTTGCAGCGTTTATTACAAGTATGGCGGCGATTTGAAGCGAGGCCGTTGAACCAATCGAGGGATTGATATGTCGAAGGTACAGATGTCTTACGGCTCAGGCGGTAAGGCGACACATGATTTTATAAAAAAAGTACTTGTAAAAAGATTCGGAAACGCCATATTAAACGATTTAGACGATTCCGCCGTCCTAAAGATAGCCGGCCGTGACAATTTAGCCTTTACTACGGATTCCTTTGTGGTAGACCCGATATTTTTTAAAGGAGGCGACATAGGAAAACTGGCAGTTTGCGGTACAGTAAACGACCTGGCGGTATGCGGGGCCCTTCCTTTATATATAGCATGTTCACTTATTATAGAGGAAGGTTTTGACGAGAGGTCACTCATAAAGATCCTGGATTCTATGGCAACCGAATCGAGAAGGGCGGGCGTTAAGATAGTGACGGGAGATACTAAGGTAGTGGAGGCGGGGAGTGCGGACAAGATATTTATAAATACAAGCGGTATAGGTATCGTTACTTACGGGAAAAAACTTTCTATAGGCTCCATAAGGAAGAAAGATAAGATTATAATCAACGGACGGATAGCAGATCATGGCATTTCAGTGTTGCTGGAAAGGGAAGAGCTCTCTTTTAAGAGTAGCATAAGCAGCGATTGCGCCTCCCTCAACGGCGTTATACGCGAGGTCTTGGACGTTTGCCCCAACGTAAAATTCATGCGCGATCCTACCAGAGGAGGTTTGTCCACGACCATGAATGAGATAGCATGCAATGGGCGATTCGGTATACGTCTTTTCGAAGAGCGTATTCCGCTCGGCGCTTCTACAAAGGCGGCATGCGAACTGCTGGGTTTGGACCCGTTGTATATAGGTAATGAGGGTAAGGTGGTGATGGTATTGCCGGAAAGAGAAGCGGATAAAGCCGTGAGTATTATGCGGGGGAATAAACTGGGCAGACACGCTGCCGTCATAGGAGAAGTTACCGGAGATAACATAGGTAGAGTGGTTCTCAGGACTGCGGTAGGCGGCGAAAGGATCGTCGATATGCTTACAAAAGAGACATTGCCGAGAATATGTTGATTGGGAGCAAGCATGCAGACCAAGAGGTTCTACAGAGATTGGACCGGTCAGAGCGGCCTCATAAACTTTGAAGTAGTTATCTTTGAAACAGATCTTTCGATATTCTGCGATCGTATGCTTAAGGACGAAGCGCAGACGATAGTATATTCTTTGAGAAAGGATATCTCCGATTATATAGACAAGAACCCGTCGTTTAAAGATTCGTTAAAGCCGTTACCCGACGATGCCGATGCTCCCTATATAGTAAAGGATATGATAGAGGCATCGCGCGTGGCGGGAGTCGGTCCTATGGCAGGAGTTGCGGGAGCCATAGCGGAGCACGCGGGTATTAAACTATTGAATTATTCCTCTGAGATTATAATAGAAAATGGGGGAGATATATTTCTCAAGTCAAAGAATAAGAAGGTGCTCGGCGTATATGCGGGGAGCTCCCCCTTATCCGGGAAAGTACGGATCAGGGTGGATCCCAAAGACGCGCCGATGGGCATATGCACATCGAGCGGTACTGTGGGGCATTCAATGAGTTTCGGGATAGCGGATGCCGTTACGATCATTTCCGGAAGCGCTATCTTGGCTGATTGCGTAGCGACCGAAGCGTGTAATTTGGTAAAGGATAAAAATGATTTGCAAAAATCTATAAAATATGCTAAATCAATAGATGGCATCAATGGTATTTTGATTATTGCAGATGACCGCCTTGCAACTTGGGGAGAGATAGAGTTGGTATAAGGTTATAGAGGTTAATGGTTCGCGGTGCACGGTTAACGGAAAAGAACAAAATCCGTTGCTAAAGAAAAATCCATGGTTCGCGGTGCACGGTTTTTGAATATAGGTTATTGGTTTAAGGTTGACGGTTTTCGGTAATAAAAAATCCCCGTAAACCATTAACCGTAGACCGAATTAAGAAAGGATATAATATGGTATCAAAAAGGATTGTATTGACATTTCCTCATAATCTTCTGGACAAACCCGTAGTCTACCGGTTGGTGAAAGATTTCAATCTGACATTCAATATTCTACAGGCCCGTATTACCCCCGAGGAGGAAGGCCTTCTTATTCTTGAGCTTAGCGGAAGAAAGGAAGATTACGAAAAGGGTATGAAGTATCTGGATGATCTGGGCGTCAAGACACAGCCGCTGAGCAAGGACGTTACGCGCAACGAAGAGAGATGTACGCATTGCGGCGCTTGCGTGGTAATCTGCCCTTCGGGGGCATTGGCCATAGAAGAAGAGACGCGCAGGGTATTATTCGATCCGAAGAAGTGCATCGGTTGTGAATTGTGCGTCAAGACTTGTCCGCCCCGCGCCATGGTAGTTAAATTTTAATGTTACCCTATCGAGGGGTAACATTAAAACGGGACATTTTTCGTCGATCCATATAAAGAAAAGTGCCCCGATTTGGTAAGCTATCGTGAAAAAGATAATCTTTTTTTCTTGACAAGGGTGATGTTTTGGATTAAAATCTTGTCAAAATATATATGAGTGATAAAAAGCATTTTTTTTATCCGCCTTCGTGAAATAAGTCACGAAGTAAGGAGTAACTACCACCTAAATCATTGACTATGAACGAAAAGAAAAGGATACCTAAAAGCGCCGTTTCACGATTGTCTCTTTATTTAAGAGAGATTCAGCGACTTGAGAAGGATGGGAGGGATAGAGTATCATCTACGGAGTTGGGTGAATTCACGGACCTGACGGATGCCCAGGTAAGGAAAGATCTTTCTTATTTTGGAAATTTCGGCACCTCAGGATCCGGATATGAGATCGCCACGTTGAAGGCATCTTTAAGGAAGATACTGGGTAAAGGGGCAATGTGGCCCATAGTGCTGGTCGGCGTTGGCAATATAGGATCTGCTCTATTGAGATATCCGGGGTTCAAGCATGAAGGTTTTGTGATTAAAGAAGCCTACGATGTGGATCGGAATAAAATAGGCGTCCGTTACGACGAATTGGTAGTGAAGGATGTAGCGGATATCAATAAAAATGAAAAAGGAAAGGCGGCGAAGATAGCTATTATAGCCGTTCCGGAGAAGGCCGCGCAGGACGTCGCCGATATACTGGTCAAATCCAACGTCAAATGCATATTGAATTTTGCCCCTGTAGTGCTGAAGGTTCCGGAAGGCGTGACCGTGAGAAATATAGATCTATCGACTGAGCTTGAGAACTTCTCTTTTCTACTGAGCTTTTCCAAATGATGGCATGATTATGGACCAAAAGTATCTTAAAAAAGATGATTTTGCTAAATTCACCGAGTATTTAGCCGAAGAGTACGCCCTTTTCTATGTCAAAAAATCCGGCGAGGATAAACTGCACATCGCCAGATACGAAGGCAAAGACGAGCTCCCGGTCGTCGGTTGCGTGAGGCCTTTCGAGCCGCTTAAGAACTTTTTCTTCCTCGCCAGGGAAAAGGTCGTGGACGGTTACGGCAAGGGTGAGGCGATCGCGGCCAAAAGAAAGAAGCCTTTTTGCATATTGGGCGTCAAGAACTGCGATCTAGCAGGCCTGAGCATCCTGGATTACGTATTCACGGAAGGCGATTTTCAAGATCCTTTTTATATAAAAAACAGGCAGAACAACCTGATAATAGCGGCGGATTGCACGACGGCTCTAGATACGTGTTTTTGTCACGCATTGGGAAATAGGCATTATCCCGAGAAGAACTTCGATATATTGATCTCCGAGTTGGGCTCCGGATATATCGTCGGGCACGGATCGGATAAGGGTAGGGCCGTTATAGATAAAAATAGAGCCATATTTACGGCTGTGCAATCTTATCATTTGAAAGAGCGGGACGACTTAAGAAGATCGGTAGGTGATAAGGTAGATTCCAATATCGCGAGGGAGCAAATACCGGATTCGAGTCAGTATAAGGATATTATCAAGAGCAATCTCGAATCGGCGGTCTGGTCGAGAGAAGCGGATAAATGCGTTGAGTGCGGAGCCTGTAACGTCGTATGCCCGACATGCCATTGTTTTTACCTCTTCGATTCGTCAAAGGGAGATATGAAAGAGCTAAGATTTAAGACATGGGATTCTTGCATGTATGAAAGGTTTGCCAGGGTGGCGGGAGGCGCAAACCCGCGCGACCATCTTTGGACCAGGTTGAGGAACAGATTCGAAAAGAAATTCGATTATTTTCCGGAAGTAAAAGGGGCGTATGCGTGTACAGGTTGCGGAAGATGCATTTCGGGTTGCCCCGCGAAGATAGATATCAGGAAAGTACTCAAGGAACTCGTTGCAGAAAAAAAGACTCATCAGTAACAAGTGACAAGTTGCAAGTGGCAAGTCTTGGTGAACGGTTTATGGTGTATAGTTAACGGGGTTTTTCTTTTTCATAAACCGTAAACCGATAACCATAAACCTAAATTTGTATTGATAAATTAAAACGTATGAAAACAGATAATCCATATTGTCCGGTAATGGCGGAGATTTTAGACGTAATAGAAGAGACGCCGACAATAAAGACATTTAAATTGAAGCCGGAAAGGGCAGTTTCATTTGAAACCGGCCAGTTTGTGGAGATGACGGTCCCCGGTCTGGGCGAGGCCCCGTTCACCCCTTCTTCTAACCCCATAACAAGGGAGACGATGGACCTGACAATAATGAACGTGGGCAGGGTTACATCGCGTCTGCACGAGATGAAGGCGGGCGAGGCGATAGGCGTCAGGGGGCCTTACGGAAAGGGATATCCCTTAGACAAGTTCAAAGGAAGAGAGTTATTGATAGTTGGCGGGGGAGTGGGGTTGGCTCCGCTGAGGAGCCTTATCCTAGCCCTTCTAAATAGCATATCCGACTACAAGAAGGTTGTCATAAAATACGGCGCGCGTTTACCCAAGGATATTGTTTATAAAGAAGAAGTGAAGAGGTGGAAAGAGAACAAGGCCTTGGATGTGGAGCTTACAGTCGACAAAGGGGATGAATCCTGGAAAGGTAACGTCGGAGTGATAACGACTATATTGAAGGATGACATGGGACTTGACTCCGGAAGCGGCATAGCGATAGTGTGCGGCCCGCCGATAATGATGAAATTCAGCACATTTAAACTTTTAGAACTCGGATTTAAGCACGAGAACATATATCTCTCTATGGAGAAGAACATGTCTTGCGGCATAGGCAAGTGCGGGCACTGCAGGATAGGCCCGTATTACGCCTGCAAGGACGGCCCGGTCTTCACTTATGAGGCCGTAAAACCTTATCACAATATATGGGAATAGGATGAAGAAGGCTCTGTTGGTGGATTTGGATCTTTATGTTCAGGATAAAGATGGGCGATATGGCTGCGATTATTTTTATCATTCACCGAACTATGGAGTAAGGTCTCTGCTTGAGTTGGTTACATACGCGGTCATATGCAGAAGATGCGAGCTTGCCTCTTGCATAGAAGCATGCCCCAATGACGCCCTGGATAGAGGTGAAGATAAGATATTAAAGAAGTATAACATGAGGTGCACAAGTTGCAAGTCGTGCAGCCACGCTTGTCCGTTCGGCGTTATATTTCCGGAGATGGTGCCTTATCTGGTCGGACGCTGCGATTTCTGCCTGGACAGAATAGCCGAAGGAGAAAGCCCGGAGTGCGCCAGGAGCTCGAAGGACGGTGTTTTGAAATACGGCGACTTCGAAGAAGATAAAAGAAGCGACATTTACTCCGTTTCTAAGAATATTCTGGTGAAAGCAAGGCATTGGGAGAGAGACGGTAAGAAGGTATGCAAATGAAATTTTTTGTATATATGATGGAATTTATAATATTTCCCGGTTTTCTCTTTACTGCCACAGTAGGCCTTTTGGCAAGTTGGGTAGATAGAAAGGTCACGGCTCGTATTCAATATCGCATGGGACCTCCTTGGTATCAGGGTTTTGCCGATATTGTAAAGCTGTTGGGTAAAGAGACTCTTTTACCTTCGGGCGCCTCGAAGCATTTTTTCCTATTTGCGCCATTGCTCGGTTTGGCGGGAGTCACTCTTGTTTCGTCGTTCTTATGGATAGCGAACATAGATGGTAACAAGAGTTTTGTAGGTGATATAGTAGTCGCTCTCTATCTGCTTACCTTGCCCGCCATCAGTCTCATTCTGGCCGGCTTTGCCTCGAATAACCCCGTAGCGAGCATCGGATCTTCCAGAGAGATAAAATTGGTCTTGTCATACGAGCTGCCCTTTATTTTGGCTATAGTGGTCCCTATTATAAAATCAGGAGGGTCTATTTCCATAAACGGCATTTTGTCAAATCAGGCGGCAAATGGTATGACAGCCAGCAGCCTATCAGGCTTCATTGCGCTTCTGGTCGGCATATTATGCATGCAGGCAAAATTGGGGTTGGTCCCCTTTGATATATCCGAGGCGGAAACGGAATTGACGGGAGGCCCTATCATAGATTATTCGGGTGCACCTTTGGCCGTGTTTAAGCTTACAAAGGCGATGCTCCTATTTACCGTCCCCGTGTTTCTTATAGTCGTCTTTATGGGCGGTATCGCCGTGAGCGGAATATCGATTCTTTGGAGCACCCTCAAATATGTTATGCTGCTGGTCATAATAATATTGATACGGAATACGAATCCGCGTTTGAGAATCGACCAGGCACTGAGATTTTTCTGGGGGCCCGTTACCGGATTGGCGGTAGTTGCTGTGGTTTTGGCATTATTCGGTTTGTAACAGGAATTTTTCGTACTACGAAATACGACCGACGCAATACGAAAAGAGATTAGAATATGTCACTTAAAGTAAAAGCGCTAAAAAAATCATTGTGGGTATTTCACCTTTCGACCGCCAGCTGCAATAATTGCGATATCGAAATCCTCGATCTTTTGACGCCGAGGCACGATGTGGAGAGGTTCGGGATCGTGCTTGTAGGTTCCATAAAGCACGCAGACGTATTATTGGTAACTGGAATCGTGAATAAGAAATGCAAGCCTATCGTAAAGAAACTATATGATCAGATGCCTAAACCTGGTTTCGTTGTAGCCGTGGGCACATGTTCCGCCGGCAGAGGGATGTTTGAGAATACTTACATGGTGGACGAACACGAACCCCTGGATAAGGTGATACCCGTGGACGCGTATATTCCAGGCTGTCCGCCAAAACCCGAAGCCATTATAGACGGTATAGTGAAATTGTTGAAGAAGTAGTATAAGATATTTTCGGAGTCGATATGACCAGAGATGAAGCCGTAAAGAGCATAAAAGAGAAATTCGGTTCAAGGATAGAGAGATTCTATGAAAAATCGAAGAGACGTATCTACATAGACATAGCCAAGGACGATCTTGTGGATTTTGCCACTCACGTCTTTAAAGATATGGGGGCGCGGTTCAACATCGCAACGGCAGTAGACCATCCGAAGGATATCGAAATCATGTACCATTTTGAACTGGATAACATAGGATGCATTATTACGCTCAGGACGTATACCAAGAAGGATAAATGCGAGATCGATTCGCTTTTGCCGCTGATGAAAGGGGCGGAGTGGATTGAAAGAGAGATACACGAGCTCTTCGGCGTAGAATTCAGGAATCATCCCAATATAAAACGCTTGTTACTGCCGGATGATTGGCCTAAGGATAAGTATCCTTTGCGCAAGGACTATGTGCTCAAAACCAAAGAGGACCGAGATAGATGAGCCACAAGGTCAATGAGCAAATAACTTACGCAAATGAAATAAGCGTAAGTTATAATTGCGAATTCCCGTCGTCGCAATGTATAGAAGTTCAGAGTAGATTGTCTGTGGCGGGTCTCGCCGAAGCTAAACACGAGAAGTATTTAGCGAAGGCGGAGATTGCGAGGAACGTAGTGAAGAAGCAATCTAAGAAAGGTAGTATTAGATGAGCCATAAGGTAACGATACCGATAGGGCCGTACCATCCACTCCAGGAGGAACCGGAATTTTACAAACTTGTCGTTGACGGCGAGAGGGTCGTGGATATAGACGTCAGGATCGGATGGAATCATAGAGGCATAGAGAAGTTATCCGAGACCAAGAGCTTTGACCAATCCGCATATCTTGTGGAAAGAATCTGCGGCATATGCTCAACAAGCCACCCGCTCGCTTATGTAAACGCGGTGGAGGACATAGACGAAATCGACATTCCCGAAAGGGCGGCGTATATCAGGACGATTACTGCGGAACTCGAGAGGATACACTCACACATGTTATGGCTGGGTTTGGCAGGCCATTTTCTAGGCTACAATACGGTCTTTATGTGGGCCTGGAGGTACAGAGAGCCCATATTAGATATACTTGAGGCGATATCCGGAAACAGGAACAATTACGCTATGATGAAAGTCGGAGGCGTAAGGAGAGATATTGACGAGAGCGAGATACCACATTATAAAAAGATACTCAATGACGAGCTCCTGCCTGCGCTAGAGATGTTCAAAGGGGCGGTGCTGGACGATCCTGTATTGGCGGCCAGGCTTAAAGGGGTAGGGAAGCTCACAAAAGAAGACGCCATCGATTACAGCGCCTTGGGGCCCACTGCGCGGGCCAGCGGATACGATATAGACGTAAGGCGCGATGAACCCTACGCCGCATATGACAAGATTAAATGGAATGTCATATTGCAGGAAGAGGGGGATGTCTTTGCAAAGTCAGTAGTCAGAATATTGGAGATGATAGAATCGGCACATATTATAATTCAGTGCTTTGATAAACTTCCTAGAGGGCCTATAGACGCAAACGTAAAACAGGTCTCTCCGGGGGACGGGATCGGGCACCACGAGGCTCCCAGAGGCGAGGTGATTCATATCGTCAGGTGTGACGGCACCAATAGGCCGGTTAGGCACAAAGTTCGGGCCCCCACTTTTATGAATTTCCCGAGCTTCAAAAAGACCGTTGTCGGCGAAACGATAGCGGATGCAACCATAATACTCGCGGCCATAGACCCATGCTATTGTTGCACGGAACGGCTTACAGCCGTGAGCCATAAGGATTCCAAAACTATCATGGGTGTGCAGAGATTGATTCATCTTTCGCACCACAAGACCTGGGATATAGGAAAGGCAATGGGATTTTCTGATAAAGAGTTGATAGAGAAGATGGGGAAGAAGATTGAATAATCCATTTTTTATCATAGGCAGCATATTCGCCGCCAGCGTCATTTGCGCCTTTTTGCCAAAAAAGGTTAGGCCTGCCTTTGCGCTTTTGACATCAGCCTTTTTACTGATGGCGTCATTTGAGCTTTATAGATTGAGCCCCGCACTTTGGAGCCTATTCGGTTATTCTTCTATTTTAAGGGTGGATACCCTGTCATCCTTTGTTATACTTTTCATTGCCGTATTCGGCATATTGATCGTTCTCTATTCGATGGGTTTTCTGAAGGGTAATGAAGAGGTAACGAACGGCCACTACTATTCCTATATACTTGCTACGCTTGCCGGCTCTATAGGAGCAGTCCTCGCCAATAATCTATTGATCTTTATCAGCTTTTGGGGTTTTCTCGGAATCACGCTCTATCTATTGATAAGTCTGGGAGGTGAGGCAGCAAGGACGCCTGCGAAAAAGACATTCATAATAGTAGGCGGCTCCGACGCCCTCATGGTGCTTGGATTGGCTATGATATGGAGGATGTCCGGCCATATGATGATGGATGGCCGGCCGATACCGCTTGAGAACAATATGGCGATCTATGCATTCGTCTGCCTGGCGTTGGGAGCGTTTGCAAAGGCAGGCGCGCTCCCGCTCCATACATGGATACCGGATTCGTCCGAGGCAGCCCCGCTTCCGGTCATGGCATTTCTTCCGGCCAGTTTAGACAAACTCATCGGGATATACTTTCTTGCGAGGTTGTCATTTGGGATATTTTCAGTAAGACCGAATACATTTGCGAGCATATTTTTGCTCACGATAGGTTCCGTCACGATTATCGCGGCCGTAATGATGGCGTTGATTCAGCATAACATGAAGAGGTTGTTGTCGTACCATGCCGTCAGCCAGGTGGGCTATATGGTATTGGGGATAGGTACTGCGAATCCGGTAGGCATAGCGGGCGGCCTTTTCCATATGCTGAACCACGCAATTTACAAGTGTCTCCTCTTTCTTACGGCCGGCGCCGTGGAGAAGAAGACGCAAACGACCGATTTGGACAGATTGGGCGGCATAGCGGGCGCGATGCCGGTTACGTTTGTCTGTTTTCTTGTAGGGTCACTCGCAATATCCGGAATACCTCCGCTGAACGGATTTGTCTCCAAATGGATGGTCTATCAGGGGCTTATAGATTTAGGGAGGACAGGGAGTAAATTGTGGGTCATATGGCTGGTCTCTGCCATGTTCGGAAGCGCCCTGACGCTCGCCAGCTTTATGAAGCTGTTACACGCAGTCTTCTTGGGACAGAGAGGGGTAAAGAAAGAGCTTGAAGAAGCGGCTCCATCAATGTCAGCCCCGTCCGTTATCTTGGCCGCTCTCTGTATCGCATTCGGAGTCTTTGCCTTCGAGCTGCCTCTTAAGTACTTTATCGTCCCTGCCGCGGGCGGGGCCATGTCGTATATCGGTTTGTGGCAGCCGGGCCTCGCGACCATATTGATTATAGCCGGTCTCGGCATAGGCGCTCTTATATACTTGGCGGGCAACGTAAAGAATGCGAGGGTAAGCGAACCCTTCGTAGGAGGCGAATCGCTTTCCGCTGAAGAAAGACCTACCGGCACAGAATTCTATAATACGGTGACAGAATTGCCTCTTTTTGGTAATATATATAAAGCGGCAAAGAACGGCCTCTTCGATATATATGAAGTAGGACGACGCATGACCTTCGGCCTTTCAGGCATATTGCAGTATCTGCATAACGGCGTCCTTCCTACGTATTTAGTCTGGTGTCTTATAGGGATGCTGATTCTATTCGTAATCTTTGTGAGGATAATAGGATGATTGTCTACATACTTCTGATAATGATGATCATAGGCGCCATCGCGGCCATAGAGATGAAGGACTTGATCTCTTCGGTCATCGTCGTCGGCGCGGTCGGCCTTGCGCTTTCGATAGTATTCCTGGTGCTTAAGGCGCCCGATCTTGCCATTACGCAGCTTGTCGTCGAGATATTATGTCTGATCATTCTGATCAGGGCAACACTTAAAAAGGATCTGCCGTTTTCCACCACGGGCAGATGGTTTTTTAATACGACGGTCGCGGTGGTCTTTGCGGTCACTTTTCTGATACTCGGATTCTTCTGTCTGCATGAACTGCCGCATTTCGGCTACCCCGTCATGAAGGTCGCAAAATTTTACCTAGACGCCGGGCTTTCAAGGACCGGGGCTGCCAACTTGGTCGCCTCTATAATACTTGACTTCCGCGCATATGACACCCTGGGTGAGGCGACGGTGTTGTTCACTGCCGTGGTAGGCGTCATGGCGGTAATGAGAAAGAGGGGCAGAAAAAAGGTCGATGAGGAGATAGGGGAGAATGACTAGGGACAAGTATATCTTTGATGATACGAAAGGCATGACCCTTATAGTTAAGACAATAACGCGTCTTACGGTAGGCCTAATACTCCTTTACGGGATCTATATACTTCTACACGGCCATGTCTCTCCAGGCGGCGGTTTTGCGGGAGGGGTAATTATAGCCCTTTCGTTTATACATATCATGCTGGCATTCGGCAAGGATGCGGCGTTCAGCCGCCTCTCCAAGGAGACCGCGGCATTTTTTGAAGGTTTCGGCGCGTTGGCGTTCTTAGCCATAGCGACACTCGGCTTTATGGGAGGATATTTCTTTTTGAATTTCTTCCAGTCAAAAGGAGAACCGTTCCGTCTGTTTAGTGCGGGGATTATACCTCTTTGCAATATCGCCATAAGCATGAAGGTTGGAGCAGGTCTCTTTTCGATATTCGTAATACTTGTATTGCTTAAATTTAAAACGAAAGGTAAGTAGATGCTGATCTATTTCTTATGCCTGATCTTATTTGCCATCGGTCTTTACGGTATACTGAGGAAGAGAAATATAATCAAGATAATCATAGGCATCCTCATAGCTGAGTATGCGGTGAACCTGTTTTTTGTGCTTGCAGGCTATAGGCAGGAGGGACGTTCGCCGATCTTTTCGCCGGACCAGGACATATTAAATATGGTCGATCCTCTGCCGCAGGCGATAGTATTGACATCAATAGTAATAGGCCTGGCGGTAACCGCTCTTATTGTAGGAATAGCTATACGCATATACGAAAAGTACGGTACATTTGATGTCACCAAGATCAACAGGTTGCGTGGATAATGGATAGGATGATAAATATTATACCTTTATTCGTAATCATGCCTCTCGGGGGAGCTTTTATTCTCACGCTTTTCCGCGCGCGCCTGAGAAAACTTCCGGATATTCTCGCAAATATCGTGACCCTCTGCGTTCTTGTTCTTTCTTTGGTCTCCGTCTTTAAAGTCTCTCAATTCGGCACCATGGTGTATCAGGTAGGAGTATGGAAACCCCCTATCGGCATAGCAATGGTCTTGGATTCGCTTACATCCTTTATGCTGGTGACCGTAAACCTCGTAGCGTTCTTGATCACGGTCTATTCCGCCAACTATATGGAGAAGTACACGGCAAAGTGGAATTTCTATACTCTATTTTTACTTATGCTCGCCGGCATGAACGGCGTGGTCGTGACCGGCGACATGTTCAATCTATTCGTCTTCT
>JAFGFD010000040.1 GCA_016931215.1 Candidatus Omnitrophota bacterium | reverse complement strand
GTCAGAGAACCTGCGGCCTCAACGCCGGTCGCCGTTATAATGCAGCTTAAGAATGACCTCAATCCGCAAACAGGTATAGCCGGGGCCGCCGATTTCATGATGATCGAACTGGAAAAGACAGAGTCTCTTTTAAAAAAACTCGACAAAGTAACTGATAATATAGCCGGAAAATCGGAAGAGAAGATAGACAGGATTTTAGACAGGACTGAGAAGATCGCAAGAAAACCGATAGATAAAATAAAGGATTTTCTCAAAGATAGCTAAGAGACGCCAGGAGGTATTATGTCCGCATTCGTTGAAATCTTTAATAAGCTTATAGTGCAATCTTTTAAGCAGATTTATGATTTTGCCGTACAATATGGCCCGGGCATCATTATTTCCATAGCTCTGATTTTGACCGGATGGATTTTGGCCGTTCTCGTCAAGAAGATAATCGCCAAACTGCTTAGGGCCCTTGGGTTTGACGTCCTTTCGGAGCGGATAGGGTTCAAGCGGTTTTTAGAGAAAGGCGGTATTTCAAAGAGGCCGTCGGTCCTGGTCGGATCGGTCTTTTATTGGATTATACTCCTTAATGCCCTAATCATGGCGCAGGATGCCGTGGATCTCGAGATAACTTCCAGATTCATTCAGAGCGTTATATTGTACATCCCTAATATCATAGTCGTTATCATACTTTTTGCGTTAAGTATATTTATAAGCGGTTTTATTTCCCGGTTTGTTGAAAAGAGCGCCAATCTCGCCCATATTCCTTATTGTACCCTGCTGGGAAACATGGCAAGATATACAGTTATAGGTCTGGCGATAATGATGATAATAGAATATTTAAACGTGCCTTCTTTCGTCGAGCGCGAGATCCTTATTCTTATATTCGTCGCTATACCGCTGGCATTCTTTATTATATTTATAGCCGCGGGCAGGGATATATTGGCCAATTTATTGCACGGAAGGAACCTCTCGAGATTATTCAAGCCGGGAGACACCATAGAGATAGACTCTGTATCCGGCAAGATAGTCTCGGTAGGTGCGGTTACCACCAAACTAAAAAATAATGATGAGGAGATTGTCATACCAAATGCGGAGTTGGCGAGGGGTATTATAAGGAGGAAATTATCGTAATTTCCCGTCTGATAGACGGTTATGGAAAATCAGTTATTTTTATATAATTTAGTTGACAAAGGGAATAAGTTGATATACACTATATTCCGTGGTAAATAAGGTGTAGAAGTCTTAGACCGCAAGGTAAAGGAACATCCGCCTTGCTTTTTTGTTGTTTCTGCCGTTATTTACTAATATCTAGAGGAAAGGGGGTGTAGTAAGTAATGGCGAAAGGAACAGTAAAATGGTTCAGTAACCAGAAAGGTTACGGGTTTATCACTTCTGAGTCCGGCAATGATGTATTCGTACATCACAGCGCGATTCAGGGCGAAGGATATAAATCTTTAGACGAAGGCCAGCAGGTCGAGTTTGAGATCCAGCAAGGCCCTAAGGGTGAACAAGCCATAAATGTAGTAAAGATATAGGATACGAGCAAATGAGGCCCGGCGAATAACCGGGCCTTTTTTGACAAGGAGGACACGTGCATACCGGAACGGTAAAGAAGTTGATTCGTGACAGAGGCTTCGGTTTTATAAGCGCGACGGACGGCAGAGAGGTATTTTTTCACCAGAGCAGTCTTGTCGGTTCTACGTTCGATTCTCTAAAAGGGGGAGAGAGCGTAGAGTTTGAAGTCGAGAAGACCGACAAAGGGCCGCGAGCAGTCAAAGTAAGCCTGGTTAAATAGTAAAAGGATCTATATTATACTAAATCCCTTGTGACTCAAATGAGTTGCAGGGGATTTTTATTTTGGGTATAATAGAAACAAATCAGCCGGTATTAGATAGGACTGGTGCAATGAAAAAATTTGTTAATTTCATATGGGCGGGTATCATAGTCGGTTTTACATTCGGCCTCTATTTTTCGCTTACGCACGTAATATCCAACGGTTACATTCAATACAAGATGATGCGGCTGACCGCATCGGCCTTCAGGGACGGTCTAAACGAAGGCATCATCTTTTTCTGTGCAGCATTATCTTTGATGTTTGCAGCCTGTCTTTTGAGCGGGGGCAAGATAAAGTCCACCAGGAAAGATATCGCCGGGTACACAGTACTCATTTCAATATTCTTCTTAACGGAAAAGATACTTAAGGGGTATTCAGGTTATACGTTTACGGAATTTGCGACAATAGTGACAAAAAGGGCCTATGGAGTCATTATCGGCAAGACACCTATAAGCATCTTTCAAGAATTGGCCAAAAAATATTTTCTCGCCCTCGCCATCGCAGGTTTTGTCATAGTGGCGGGAGCTATCGTTTACAACCTTTTATTAAAATTACGCCTGGAGAGGACGCTCGATGCGTTAGAACTTAATAGCGTAAAGACGGTGGCTTCTTTCATGCTGATCATAACATGTATTCTGAATATAGGAGTTATGATAGACGGTAACTTCAACAATCCGGCGAAGCCCAACGTTGTATGGTTTCTGATAGATGCCCTTAGAGCCGATCACTTGGGATGCTACGGATATGAACGCGAGACGAGCCCTTTTATAGACAGCTTTGCCGAGAGTAGCGTACTTTTCAAATATGCGTTAAGCCAGGAATCATATACCCAGGCCTCGGTCCCGTCCTATTTTACTTCGACATACGCTTTCGAGCATCAAGTACTCTACGACTACCCTTCCGTGGATATATTGGGCTCTCGTTTCGTTACCATCGCCGAGCTATTGAGAGAAAATAATTATAAAACCGCGGGATTCGTCTTCAATCCCCATTTAAAGTCAATGTTCAATTTTAACCAAGGCTTCGATTTGTACGACGACGATATAGAAGGTCTTGACTGTTCGCTGCCGATACACCAGGCCTATGAGACGGCGGGCAGGATATTCCAAAAAGTTGATAGTTTTTTGAAGAGAAATATAAAGCGTCCGGTATTTTTATATCTCCATTATCAGGATGTCCATAGTCCCTATGTGCCACCACCTCCGTACAACGAGTATTTTTTGCCTAAAGGGATCGAGCCCGCCGTCGATATCATTCCCCGCAAAAAAATCAAATGCAAAAGAGAGAATAGGGAGATCTATGTTTCGCAATACGATGGGGAGATACGCTATACCGACTCGTATATAGAGAAGACTTTCAGTATGCTTGAGGCACGCGGAATAAATAGGGATAATTCGATAATTATAATAACGGCCGACCATGGTGAAGAATTTTTCGACTCTCATCCCCTCGATGATGGCGGCGTCGGTCACGGCAGGACGCTATACGCCGAACAGATAAGGGTCCCGCTAATAATTTCCCTTCCGGACCCTGCCATGAAAAGTAAAACAGTCGAAGAGTATGTTGAATTGAATGATATCGCCCCTACCATATTGGATTTCGCGGGTATAGACTACGGGGCTTATGGCCAGATGTGCGGCATAAGCCTGATACCGCTTATAAAGGGGGAAGATTCAAGCGCGCGCACTGTCTATAGCGGCGGGTACTACGAGAGGATCGCAGCAATAGAGAGAAATTACAAATACTACACGCACGACATCAGCATACCAAAGAGGGCCGGCCGGACGAAATATGAACGACCTCCCGATGGCCACGTAGCTGTATTTAAGCAAGAGTTATATAACATAAGAGAAGATTACGGGGAGACGGAAAATTTGATCGACGATGATACCGGTTTGGCGCATGAGTTTAAAGAGAAGGCGGGTCTTTTCATAAAGAAGTTCTCATCCGATAAAAAGAGCGTTTCGATTACGCCCGATTACGATACCAAGATGCGCCTCAGAGCCCTGGGTTATATGGATTGAAGTCGTTAGAAGGAAAGTATGAGGATTTGGGATCTATCGCCAAAGAGACTTTGTCGCAGCCATCTTCTTGGTGAGCATAGGGAGCTCCACGCCATATGGTCGGTAATCACCGGAAACAGACTCGGCTATTCACGCCATCCGGAGACGCTGAGATGGAGAGGTAAGCTAAAGGCCCTCTATTTGAGGCATGAACTTCTCGTCCAAGAGATGGAGAAGAGAGGATATAATCACAAAAGCCCACTTGAAAAGAGATTTGCCCGAGGCAAGGCCGTCCAAAGGGCGTTTATCGATTCGCGCAAAGAACAGAGAGTCGCCCTTCGCAAGAAAAAGTGCGGTTGCAAAGTCTGAAAAGATGGTCCACTGAACTCGGGATATTATCCAGCGCGCTCCGGTAAGCATAATTTTTTTGTTTTTCTGCGGGAATAGTGTATAATTTAGAAATAAGGATTAAGAACTAAAACGATTCATCATGAAAAATAAAAATAATAACTGCAAAGTAGACCTCAATGCAATATGCAAAAAGGCCGTTGGAGAAGGACTCCGGATCGATCTGAGTGGCTGCCAATATGAAGAACCTTCTTACCCAATGCGGCCAAAGGGGGTATGTGATTACTACTGTTTTCTTGCCGGCCTTGTGAGGTCGGAGAGGTTGACGAGCATAGTGGAGATCGGCACCGGTTACGGTGGTTCAATAAAAGCTATAAGTACGGGGCTTCATCCCGATGACCGTTCCAGCAGTGCCTTGATTACGGTTGATATAGAACAGAAGAATAAGGCCGGCTTTGTCGGTTTTTCTCATATAAAGAGAATAACCGGTGACGCCTTGAACAGAGATGTTATCCATAAGGTGTCGGAATATACCGGTGGCAGTGTAGATATTCTTTTCATAGATGCGAACCATACGTATCTACAGATGAGGAGATATATTGCGGTATACGCAAATAGATTTAAGCCGAGATTTGTGGTAATCGATGATATACATTTTAGCTGGTTTACGGATATTTTATGGAAGGAGCTTGAACTGAATTTGGGAGAGAATGCGCTCGATATCACAGATTTGTTACTTAGAGGAAAGACCGGTATAGGGATTGTATACTGGGGACAAAGACAGAGGTTTTATTGGCACTATTCGAATTATATAACGGGGATCTTAAATATCGTTAGCAGATGCATCATCCGGATGAAACGGCTGCTAAGCATATCGAGGTCAAAGTAAATAGTTACGTTCGTTCGTCGGTTAAAAGAGAGGTCTGCCGTCAAGACCGCATTTATCGAGTTCTTCCGGGGAATAGCCAACGGTCTTCAGCACCGTAGGAGCCACATCGTATATGGAAGGCTCTTTTTTAATGATAACTCTGTTTGTAAAGATGATGCCGGGTATAAGTGCAGGGTCGAAGAGGTGCGATCCGGACCATTTTTTTAGATTGTCCTCCAAGGTCATTTCAGGTACTCCTCCCATAGCAGTCTGCCATGAGGCGCGATAACCTTTATTGAACCCTATGTACAGGTCCGGAGCGAGGTCTGCATATTCTCCCCGGAATATATCCTCTCTTTTATAGACACGGCTGACTATTTTTTCGTCATATTTATCGTCATGCCACTCACTCAGTTTTCGGGAGATGTCGTTCTTCAATGCCTCGCTTTCTTCACCCGGCGCCAAGACGCCTTTTCCTTCGCGGCCGCGCTGGTTGAGGTATATGGCGCCGAATCCTATGGCATACGCCTTGGTATTACTCCAGTCGATGTCTTCCAGTAATACCCGCCCGCTCCTTGCCGAATTGTCCTTGAGTTTGAGATATCCGTTTTCTTTTAGCCATGTGTTTATATGGACGACCCGCCTAAATGTGTCGAAACCATGATCCGAGATAACGATCAGGGTATCATCTTTGTTCAGTCTTGTCATCGCATCCCCGAGTATCTTATCCATGTTGATATACCAGGTTTTTATCATATTCTTATATTCATTCGGCGCGTTCTCTTCATAGAGCGGATGAAGCGGGTCCGTGTAGCGCCAGAACATGTGTTGTACGATGTCAGGAGATTCGAAGTAGCAGAAAAGGACGCCTTTTTTGAAACGACCCATTTCAAGATCCATCAAGGCCTTCTTTTTGCACATCACCTCATTGACCTGTTCGATGAAGGCGCCCTCGGAGATGCGCATCTCGTTTACCGACCATGTATCCATAGGCATGCCTTGCGTATGGTACAGACCGATTTCGCGGACTGTATCTTTTGAATAGTCTCTGGGATAGGAGATATCGAAATAAGGGTCTCTCGGATCGAAATTTATGGGGCTTATATATAGTTTAAAGTCGGGGCTCGCCTCTACAAGGTAGAATTTAAAGATGCCTTTCATCTTTTTGAAAGGGCTTATGTTAAATGCCACATCCTGCCAGTCGCTCCATTCGCCTTCCTTGAGTTCTATCCGCCGGTTTTGGTATTCCATTATAACGCCATGCCTATTTCCCATCAGCTTTACGGATACAGGCACCTTAATGTTTTCAGCGCGGCCAAACGCGCCCACCCTTGGACCGATTAGATCCAAGACAAAAGCAGGCAGTCTTTTGACCTGAAATACTTTTCCCCCGACGTCATCATTTTTACTCACCGGCTCTGTGGTATAGAATGTAAACGTCCCCTCGGTGCCCAAGATGTCCGGGACACCCATGCCCGATAGCATCCTTCCGTATATCTTATGAGGGGGGAATGTAACCGGGGCCGTTATAATGCAACTGGGCACCTTCTTTTGCGATGCGTATTCCCAGAAGCATTTGGATCTTAGTACTCTTACGGGTTTACCTCTCGCCATCTTGGAGAGACTAAGGTCCAGAGAATAATCTTCCGGATCCCTTACTATGAAGTCGAATATTCCGTTCTTTCCAGGATTCTGCCCCGTTGCGAATGCCGACCAGGCCACGGGAGACTGGGGCGGATTGGTAGTAGACAGATGCCCGTAAGAACCCATGGCCTTGAGCGCGGAGAAGTTCAGTAATAGTCCGTCTGCCATCATCGGCTCTATTATCTGGGGACTCAATCCGTCAAAACCGAGTATTATTATTCTTTTGTCGAAAGAGGAAGCGTTTTTATTCATATGAACTCCTATAAGGATTATTGCCGTTGCGGTAGCGAGCAGAAGTGCTATTGCCGCCACTATGAAATTTCTTTTGAAGAAGCCGAGCAGTCTTTTGAAAAATATCAGGAGTACGCCCAGCGCGCCGATCGACAAGGCGACAAACCAAGCGCCGAGACTTATGATTGTAAAACCGCTGCCGGGGTCTATATAGCCGAAAAACATGATCTCTCCAAAGGTTAGTATAAATATTATCACATTTGAAGATTCGAGGCAAATGTTTTATGGGGTCGTTTTACGGAGTCGCATCTTCACAAGTGACAAAAAATGTAAAATGTGAAGACGCGGCTCCCATTTTATTGTATAATAGAAAGATGAATAAATTTCTCGATGTAGCAATCAGGGCCGCCCATTCGGCCGGCAGGGTTCACAAAAGATACTTCCTGAAGGACCTGGAGGTGAAGGCCAAGGGCCAGGCGTTCGACCTTCTGACTGTCGCCGATACAGATTCGGAGAAGACGATAGTCAGGACCATACGCGGACATTTTCCTTACCACGATATACTGGCCGAGGAGAGCGATTACGAAAACTTCAAGTCCGAGTATACTTGGATAATAGATCCGCTTGACGGCACGAATAATTTTGCCAACAAGATGCCGATCTTCTGTACCTCCATCGCCCTCGCCAAAAAAGGCGAAGTGGTGCTTGGCGTGGTCTTTGACGTTATGAGAAGAGAGTTATTTATTGCAGAGAAAGGTAAGGGTGCTTTCCTTAACGGAGAGAGGATACATGTCTCAAAGGCGGACAGACTCGAGAACTCTATTCTTATTACGGGGTTCTATTACGACAGAGGCAAGGCCATGGAAGAGACCCTGTCGAATATCAGGGATTTTTTCCACAACCACATTACGGGAATCAGGCGGTTGGGAGCGGCTGCCCTGGACCTGTGCTATATCGGCTGCGGCCGCGCATCGGGATTTTGGGAGTTCGAGTTGCATCCCTGGGATTTTGCCGCAGGAAAACTTATAATAGAAGAGGCCGGAGGCCGGGTCACCGGAAAGAAAGGCGACAGGGTATGCCTTGAAAAGTCATATATAGTCGCTTCTAATGGCAGAATCCATGATATGATGCTCAGGGTCCTTAATAGGATAAGATGAAAGGTCATATATTAAATGATCTCAATACCAAAGTCTTTTTGGCTCCAATGGCCGGCGTTACGGATCTTTCTTTCAGATTGATATGCCGCGAATTCGGGGCGCGGTTTTGTTTCTTTGAGATGCTGGATGTGCATTCGGTTGTATACGGCCATCCCCGCAGCTTACGCATAATAAAGACGTTAAAAGAAGACAGGCCCATAGCTGCGCAACTTCTCGGCTCAGACCCGGGCAGCGTATTGGAGGCCGCCCTGAAGATTACAGGCATTTTGAAAATATCCCTCATCGACATAAACGCGGCATGTCCCGCCAAAAAAGTAATAAGGAAAAAAGCGGGCGCATATCTATTGAAAGACAGGGGCAGATTATCCGGAATAATAAAGAGATTATCTTCGGGGCTTAAGACGCCCGTTACGGTTAAGATTCGGACAAATTACGGAGAGAGGGATATTAAAGAATGCCTAAAGACGGCAGAGGAGTGCGAGGCAAGCGGTGCGCAGGCCGTTTTCATACATGGTAGGACGGCGCGGCAGGGTTATGCGGGTGACGTAGATTATGAAGCCATAAAGGCGGTAAAGGAGAGGCTCGCGATACCCGTCATAGGCAGCGGAAACATCTTCGATCCTTTATCCGCCCGGATGATGTTGTGCGAGACCGGTTGCGACGGGATCATGGTCGCCAGGGGCGCCCTGGGTAGACCGTGGATATTCGAAGAGATAGATTCGTTTTTGGAGAACCGAAGGCCTTTGGGGCCAAAGACGCTTGCCTTTAAAAAGAAGGTACTTAAAAGGCACCTGTCTTATATAGAGAGATATAAGGATTTGAGGGAGAAGGACAAGATGGGTTTCATGGTCAAGGTAGCCATGTGGTATCTTAAAGGACTGCCGCATGCCGCCGGAATAAGAAGTAATTTGTGCCGCGTCCGATCCTTCCGAGATTTAAAGCGCACAGTAGATAATGTCGGGATAGAAGTAAGATTGCAAGAAATTTAAAAAGATATTTACCCTCTTGACAAAAAAAATAATATGTGTTAAATATTTTTATGGCGACAAAATAGGAAAAAGGTAATTACGGGAAAGATGCTATGATAGAAGTAAAAAATATATGCATGAGATACGGAAAGACCGTTGCCCTTGACGGGGTCTCTTTCAAGGCCGAAAAGGGAAAGATTCTAGGCCTGGTAGGACCCAACGGAGCCGGGAAGACCACGCTCATGAGGATCCTGACGACTTTTCTTTATCCCGCCGAGGGAACAGCTCTAATAAACGGACATGACGTGACCGTAGACCCACTTCTCGTAAGGGGCATGATAGGGTATATGACGGAGAGCGTACCTCTTTACGATGACATGCTTGTGGACGAGTATCTTACCTTTATAGGAAATGCCAGGAATTTCTTCGATTCTAAAATCCGCGAACGACTGGCCTGGGTGAGAGAAAACTGCGGACTTTTGCCTATATGGAAACACTCGATCTCAGAGATATCCAAGGGGTACAGGCAGAGGGTGGGGCTTGCTCAGGCGCTTATACACGATCCGCAGGTCTTAATATTGGACGAGCCTATGACCGGATTGGACCCCCTTCAGATTATAAGTATAAGAAAGCTCATACGAACACTGGCCAAAGATAAGACGGTCATATTCTCGACGCATATCTTTCAGGAAGTAGAGGCACTGGCCGACAGGATCGTCATTCTCAATGACAGCCGTCTCATAGCGGACGGTACGCATAAGGATATTACTGATATGGCGACGAAGGGCGAGAGGATCACACTTGTAGTCAAGGCGGGCGAGGAGGATGTCAAGGGCGCGTTGGAGGCCGAGGATATAGTCGACGATTACAGGCTTGCGGGCATAGAAGGCGGAGGTTACAGCAAATTCATAATCAGCGCCGAGGAGGGAAAACCGCTGTCCGTAAGGATGAATGAGATAATAGAGGAAAAGAAGTGGCTGATAAAGGAGATGAGGCAAGAAAAGGCTACCCTTGAAGAGGCCTTTATCTGGCTTTTGAGTAAAGACAAAAAGAAGAAGAGGACAGCGGCATAGATTAAGATGAAAAATATAATCACAATATTCAAACGTGAAATCAAGGCGTATTTCAATTCCCCCATCGCCTATATATTCATAATAGTGTTTCTTCTCATATCCGCCGGGCTCTTTATGGCGCAGTTCTTCCTTATTCAAAAAGCGGACATGAGAGGCTTTTTTTATAACCTCCCCTTGATACTGTGCATATTCATACCTGCCATCACCATGCGACTGTGGGCCGAGGACCGACGCGGCAATACGATGGAGTTGCTCTTGACGTTTCCTATGAATACATACGAGCTCGTCCTCGGAAAATTCCTGGCGGGTCTCGTCTTTTACATGACTGCATTACTCTCGACGCTCACAATCCCCGTCATGATGGCAGTCCTTGGTAATCCGGATATGGGTGCGGTGGCATGCCAATATTTAGGAGCTATATTGGCGGGTGCACTTTTTCTCTCCATCGGTATCTTTATATCGGGATTTTCCAAAGACCAGATAGTCGCGTTCATAATAGCGATGATAACGTGTTTCACCCTTTTCTTCGTAGGAATCGATTTCACAGTAGCTTCTATAGACGGCTGGATTCCGGGGTTCGGTTCTTTTCTCAAGTCATCGTTAGCCATGATAAATCGTTATGACACCCTACACAGAGGGATCATAGATATAGCCAGTGTCATCTACTTTGTGTTCGGAAGCGCGATTTTTTTGATGCTCAATTCGTTCTGGCTGGAATCGCGCCTACGTCCTAAGGCGAAGTCCATCTTCACGGCCGCATGCGCAATCAGCATAGGCATATTCACGATTTTAAATTTTTTGCTTCAGGACATGTCCATAGGACGGCTTGATTGCACAGAAGGAAAGATATATACCGTGTCTCCGGCTACAAAACAGATCCTGAAGAGTCTCGAAGCGCCTGTTACGGTTAAACTTTATGTCTCTCCTCAGGAGAAGATGCCTTCCATGATGAAGACATTCGAGCGCGATGTCAGAGATAAGCTTTCGGAATTAAAGGTTGCGTCAGGTGGAAATCTACAGTACAAAGTATTCCATATGGAACCCACCAACGTTGACAGCGAAGAGGAATCTATGGAGAAGACGATAGAGCGTAAGGGCATAAGGCCGTTTCAGATCCAGACCATAGAAGCCGATGAGGTAGTCGTAAAGCTTATATATTCTTCCATCGCTATTGCTTATAAGGAGAAGCCCGAGGAGATAGTACCTCAACTTACTCCACAGAATATCAATGATCTGGAGTATATGATCGTCTCAAAGATATATCGCATGACCCTAGAGGAGACGCCGCTCGTCGCGCTCGTAGCCCCCTATATGGAGAAGAGCATAAATCCTGAGATGAGGCAGATATTGGAGATGTTCGGCCAGAGGGGCATGGAGACATTCATCGAGGATGATTATGAGCTCATACCTAAAATTCTTCAATATGAGGGCTATGAGTTCGCACGCATAAGGTTGACGGAAGAGGAGCAGATCCCGGAGGGTACCGACACCTTGATTATAATAGCACCGGAGCAACTGAACGATAGGCAGTTTTTTGAAATCAATAGATTTTTGGTGAACGGCGGCTCGCTTTTAGTGGCGGCGCAGATGTACGATTACGATTTTCATCAGGTGGGCAGGGGAATCGGAGTCAGCCCGAGGGATAAGGGTGTAAATATCGACAGGATATTGAGGAGCTTGGGGCTTGGATTGAACAGAGACATTCTCATGGATACGGAGCAGGAGATAATATCGCTGAGCGCCGACAGCTTCATGGGGATCTTCTCATCTTCTCAACCTGTAAAGATGCCCATGCAGATAAAGGTGCTCGAGGGCCAGATGAACAAAGACGTATCCATAACATCCAATCTTTCAAGCATCTTCTATCTCTGGGGCAGCGCCCTGGATATAAATCAGTCAAGCATTGATAATCTGAATTTAACCGTTACGGAACTCTTCACCTCCAGCGGGAATTCATGGACGATACCGTTCCACTACGGAGATATAACGTATGATGATACGAATCCGCCGAAGTCGGTGGAGAGGAAGACATTCCCCCTGGCAATATTGGTGACGGGACAGTTTCCCGACACATTTGAAGGCCGCGAGGTACCTCCCTGGCCAAAGGCCGCGGAGGGCGAAGAGGATTACGAACGCCCGGTAGAGGAAAAGAAGCTGAACCCGAAACCGGGAAAACTTATATTGGTCGGTTGTTCCGAGATGTTCGGCAAGAATCTGCTTCAGCAAGAATCGCACATCTCTTTTTTGCTCAATGCGGTAGATGCGATAACTCTGGGGGATGAATTGATAAAAGTGAGGAGCAAGAGGGTCATCGACCGCTCTATAAGAAAATTGTCGGCCGTGGCCAAGGCCGGCTGGCGTTTCTTTGCCGTGGCCTTCATACCCGGAGCGTTGTGCATAGCTGGCGGGACTATGGTGTTTTTAAGGAAGAGGAAGAAGATGTTGTATCTTAAGTCGTTAGAGTAGGAGAACTTGAATGAAGACCAAACACGTAATCATATTGGCTGCCGTCCTCGCAGTGCTTATGTTGACCCTTTTGGCAAAAAAGACATTTCGAAAACCTGAGGTGGAGGTCAGCGAATACGAAACGGTGAATTTTTCATTTGATTCATCTCTCGTAAGTGCCATTGAGATAAAGAATCCATCGAGCAAAGAGCCACCCTTGAGGTTGAACAGAAGCGGTTCTATGTGGACGATCCCTTTAAGATGGGACGCTCAGGCCAAAGAGTATAAGATAAAAGATTTCATGAAAGACATCAACGCCTTGGAAGGAGAAGTTCGTGCGCGCAATAAGAGGTTGTTCAAGGACTTCAGGATCGAGGACGAAGAGGCCTTGTCGATAACTTTTTATTGCAAGGAAGACGAAGTCCTGGAACGGTTCTTCGTAGGACTGCAGAAACCGGCGCCGGGGAGGTCCTTCATAAGGAGAGAGGGATCCGATGAGGTCATTCTTGCGGACAAGGATATCTTTACTCTTCTGGGGATATACGGTGATCCTTACGGTAAAGAGGCCAATGTGACGGACTGGCTTGAGTTGTCGTTTATCGAAATAGAAGTCGATAAGATAGAAGGCATAAAGGTAGTGAGCTATGACCAGGGACCTTTGAGAAAGGTGGATATAGTAAAGGTGCTTGATGAAGAGAAAGATATGAAACAGTGGATTTCGGAATTGAAAGAGACGCTCTTTCCGCTGAATGCCAGAAAGATCAGAAGCTATTTGAGGTCTTTGAGGGGGCTCTCCGCAGAAGATATCGCCAACCCTAACGGAAAGGGGTACGGTTTTGATGACCCATATTTCAAGCTTATCCTGACATATGAGGAAGGGTATCTCGAATATATGGTAGGTAGCACCTCCGGAGAAGGTCTTACTTCAAGATACCTTAGAACGCCGGAAGACAATGTCTATATAATAGGCAAATCGACGCTTGATAATATGAATATAGACACAAGCGAGTTCTTCATAGACAACCCCTTGAGGATCGACGTCGAGACGTTGGAGGGTGTGAGAATAAAGAGCGGTGGCGAGGTCTTTACGCTCGGCAAAGATGCGATCACCGAAGACGCCGAATATGTCAAGGTCATTGAGAAGTTTGAAGTGAAAAATCTTGTTTTTGACAAAGAGTACGCAAACGGCCTGACCGGGCCTGTCGACAATTCTTTGACCTTGACGAGGAAAGGAGGAGAAGAGTTGACGGTTTTGGTAAAGAAAATCGACTCCGATACATACTACGCACAAATACAGGGCAAACCCGATGTCTTTGCCATGAGTGGGGAGCTGTTTGAGAGCCTGTTTAATGATTTGGATAGGCTGAACAGAGTGCCCTCCGGCACGGAAGGAATCGTTGATAGAGAAGATATAAATTAGTCTTAGAGATAGGAGGGGGCAGGTTGTCTTTACGTTTGGAAGTGACCTGTCCCTTTTTTACGGTGTGAAATGGTCAAAACGGATATAAAGCGTCTGACTCTAGCGGAACTGAAAGAGTCGCTTCGGGAACTCGGCGTAAAACCCTATAGGGCGGAACAGGTGTTCTATTGGCTGTACAATAGGGGCGTGGATACTTTTGCGTCGATGAAAAACATCCCGGGAGAGATCATCGAGATGTGGGACGAACATTTTTACATAATGGGCCTGAAATTGAGCGAGACTCAAAGGTCGAAAGACGGTACCGCAAAATTTCTATTTGAGTTGGAAGACGGTAATTTTATAGAGAGCGTATTGATACCGCATAAGACGAGAGAGACCTTGTGCATATCCACTCAGGTCGGCTGCAGATTTGTCTGCGGATTCTGCGCAAGCGGCCGGATGGGTTTCGAGCGGAACCTGACCACTTCGGAGATTACAGGCCAGGTGCTTTACGCCCTGCGCAGAAGCAAGGCAAAAGTTTCAAATTACGTCTTCATGGGGATGGGAGAGCCGCTGGACAACTACGACAATCTTGCAAAGAGCATTCTCATTATGAATGAATCTAAAGGCCTGGCAATCGGCGCCAGGAGGATCACTATCTCTACATGCGGTATAGTCCCGGGTATAAAGAAATTGCGGGATTTCGGCCTTCAGGTGAATCTCTCGATATCTCTTCACGCATCGACCGATAGACTGAGGAACGAACTGGTGACGGCGAACAAAATATATCCGCTCAAAGGACTGATAAAGGCCTGCAAGGAGTATGCGGAGGCTACGGGAAGGGTGATTACACTCGAATATGTCCTGATAAAGGGTAAAAACGATTCGGTCGAAGACACGGCCGGGCTTTCAAAGATCGCCCGCGATCTCAGGGCAAAGGTCAACGTAATAGCCTATAGCGATATCGGCGCAGCCGGTTACAATACGCCTAGTAGACGGGAGATCGCGGTATTTATGAATAGACTGAGGGAAAAGGGAGTGAACGTGACGTTGAGGAGGTCGGCGGGCGCTGATATTCAAGCGGCTTGCGGTCAACTGGCGGGAAGAAGAAGATGCCGAGATATAAGGCTGTAGTATTCGACATAGACGGCACAATCGTTAAACATATAAGCTCATGGCGCTATATCCATGAGAGGCTTAAGTTATGGGACGCGTTGGCATGCCGCTATCAAGAACTATTTCTTGCCGGAAAGATAAGTTATAAGAAGTTCTGCGATCTGGACGCCTCCCATTGGAAGGGATTGCCGGATAGGAGATTGAGGCGGCTCTTCAGAAGCGCCGCTTACGCAAAGAACGCAAAGAAGTGTATAGGCCGTCTTAAAGACATGGGTTTCAAACTGATCGCAGTCTCCACGGGTCTACAGTACATGGGCGAGAGGGTAAAAGAAGAATTGAGATTTGATTATGTGGTGTATAATAAATTGCTTTCCAGAAGTGGCGTGCTTACGGGCAAGGTCATGATAAATATATCGCATGGGGGTAAGGCTCGCATCTTGAGGAAGATACTTAGGAGATTGCGCCTGAAGCCCGGTGAGGTCATAAGCGTAGGGGACAGCGCGGGCGATATACCGCTTGCGCAGCTGTCAGGCTATTCCATCGCTTTCAATTCTTCGGACAGGAGATATTCACGCATAGTCGATTATGATTGCAAGACCGGAGATTTCAAAGAGGTCTTTGATAAGATCGTCTCCGTCGCCGGATTGTGACCCGGACAACAAATAGGTAATTTAATATGATGAGAGAAAGACCGGCATTATTGGTATCAGACGGGAAAGGTAATATATTTGATATACCCTCTATGGAGGCCGCTGGGATGAAGGGCGGCGGTTTTTTCCGATTGGTGATGAAAGAGATGATCAAATTGCCTTACGGAAGCGAGCTCTTCATGTTGCCGGGTAGGAGGCCCGTGGGTTACGATTCGGGATCAAAAACATTTTCCGTCATCGAGAAATTTTTTCCCATAGCGGCATTTGTCTCTCCGGGCCACACCACAACGTATAACGCCGCCTATGCCGAGGATAGTAAAGTCGAAAAGCTGCCGCTCTTTTCATACGGCGCCGTTATGTCCTATAAGGGCGGTTTTTACACCGCGGCAATAAAAGTAGACAGAGAACTGCGCCAGGACCTTAGATTTATGGATATGGAGAAGGTCCGCAAGAATATAAAAAGGTTTAGGAGGATCTTTCCGCACAATAGGCTTATCAGGCACCTTGAAGGATGCGCCCTGGTAAACAGCTGTCCGGCAGCCAAGAATCTCTTTTTGCAAAGATATGAAGCACCTCTTCCCACTTCGCCTTATTGTAACGCGCGGTGCCTCGGATGCATATCACACCAGCCGCAAGGGACCTGCTCAATTACGCAGCCTCGGATCAAATTTGTGCCGAGTCCGCAGGAGATAGCCGAGACAGCCCTGTTTCACATAAAAGAAGTCCGGGATCCTGTGGTAAGCTTTGGTCAAGGATGCGAAGGTGAGCCCCTTTTGGTGTCGGATGTCATTCTGGAGTCGATCAAGCTTATTAGAAGAGAGACTTCCAAGGGCATCATAAATATAAATACAAATGCCAGCAGGCCAAGAGCCATAGGAAGATTATTTGACGCCGGTCTGGATAGCATAAGAGTTAGCATGAACAGCGTGCAGAGCTGTTTTTACACAACATATTATAAATGCGTGGATTATGGTTTTAAGGATGTACTAAGTTCGATTGAGACGGCAAAGAGGAGTAATGGTTTCGTTTCGCTTAATTATCTAGTAATGCCGGGATTTACGGATTCAAAGTATGAATTCAATGCGCTGAGAAGCTTTATTGACAGATATAAAATAGATATGATTCAATGGCGCAATCTAAATTATGATCCGGTGAGCTATTTTAAAGAACTCCACATGAAAGTCCGATCGTCGCAGATGTTCGGCATCAGTCAGGTGATTTGTTCTATTAAAAGGTCTTACCCCGGACTGTTGACCGGATATTTCAACCCTTCAAGGGCGAGGATGAAAAGGTTCAAGGTCTGATGCGTCAGAAAAGAGATGACAGAGGTCTGATTTTAATGTATAATCCTACTGCTCAAGTGATCATAGAGAAAACGTCAATTAATAACAGAAATTAAGGAGGAGAACAAGTGTATAGAGAACAGATAAAGGTCTTGGATTGCACAATAAGAGACGGAGGCTTGATAAATAACCATGATTTTGACGAGCATTTCGTAAGGTCGGTTTACAAAGCTATATCTGAAGCCGGCGTTGACTATGTTGAGCTCGGATACAGGAACTCAAAGAAGCTCTTTTCATCCAAAGAATACGGTCTCTGGAAATTTTGCGATGACGATGTGATCAAGCGTATAACACATGGGATACAGTCGAATACGAAGATCTCGGTAATGGTGGATGTGGGCAGGGTCGAGGTCGAAGAGGTCATGCCCAAGGCCGAAAGCCCTATCGACATGATAAGGGTGGCTACTTACGTAAAGGATATCGACAAAGCTATATTTCTGGCAAATGATTTTCACCAAAAGGGCTATGAGGCTACCATAAATATAATGGCGATATCCAAAGACCAGGGCCCTGAACTTGATGAGGCGGTTCAGCAGATCGAGGAAGAGAGTCACGTAAAGGTCGTATATATAGTCGATAGTTTCGGAGCCCTATACCAGGAACCGGTTGAAAGCCTGGTTAAGAGATTTAAAGCCATATTGAAGACAAAAGAGGTCGGATTTCATGGACATAATCACCAGCAGTTGGCCTTCAGCAACACTATAGAGGCGATTATCCACAACGCAAATTATCTCGATGGTACCGTTTACGGAATAGGCAGAGCAGCCGGCAATTGCCCTCTCGAATTGCTTATGGGTTTTCTTAAAAATCCGAAGTTCGATATCCGTCCCATACTGGACCTTATTTCAAAAGAATTCATACCCCTTAGAGAAAAGATAGAATGGGGATATATAATTCCATACGCGATAGCGGGCATGCTCAATGAGCACCCGAGGGCGGCCATGGCACTACGCAAGAGCGAGAAAAAAGAGAACTATAAAGAATTTTACGAAAGCTTGGTAAGCACGGGGTTGGAGTAGTTTGTAACTATATGAATTTAAAAGACTTCAGGAAACAGCCCATAATAGGGATATTACGCGGGATAGCGCTCAGCCACGTAGAGGAGTTGACTCATTCTATAATTCGCTCCGGCCTTAGGACGATCGAGATTACGATGAATACCGATGATGCCACTCGATTGATCTCTGAGGTAAAGAGGGTTGCTAAAAAGAATCTGACCGTAGGGGCAGGTACAGTTCTCTCTCGAGAAGATTTAAAAAAGGCCCTGGATGCCGGAGCTACGTTCATTGTATTGCCTAATCTGATTGAAGACGTAGTTCAATATTGTGTAAGAGATAGCATTCCCGTTTTTCCGGGAGGTTTTACGCCTCAGGAGGTATATAATGCTTGGAAGTCCGGAGCCACAATGGTAAAGGTAT
>JAFGFD010000039.1 GCA_016931215.1 Candidatus Omnitrophota bacterium | reverse complement strand
GTCAAGTTCGCTATAGATGACCCCGAGAAATTCAAGTCTTTGATATCCGAAAATGGTTCGATCAAAAAGATAATAGGCAGAGATGTGAATGTCTTGATATGGACTACGACTCCTTGGACGCTTGTTTCAAATGTCGCCATAGCTTTATCCCCTGAGATGAGATATGCCCTGGTCGAGATGAGGGGCGAGTTGCTTGTTATCGCTTATGATTTATTGGTCACTGTTTCCGGCAAGTTGGGTATTGCCAGGCCGGAGCCGCTTGCGGTCTTTCCCGGACGAAAACTCGAGGGGCTGCTTTGCCGGCACCCCTTCATAGAAAGGTTATCGGGAATTGTATTAGCCGATTATGTCTCGCGCGAAGAAGGCACAGGTTGCGTCCATACCGCACCCGGCCACGGTCAGGAAGACTATATAACAGGAAGGAAGTATGACCTACCGACCGTTATGCCTGTGGATTCGAAGGGTAGATTCGACGAAACGGCCGGCCAGTTTAAGGGCCTGCATGTATTCGACGCCAATGCTGAAATCCTCAGACACCTTGAGAAGATAGGGGCCTTAATGCATTCCGAAGATATCGAACACTCGTACCCCCATTGCTGGAGATGTAAAAACCCAATCATCTTCAGGGCCACGTGGCAGTATTTTATGAAGGTAGACCATGCGGGACTTAGGTCAAAGGTCAGTAACGAGATCAAGAGTAACGTGAGATGGATCCCCGAGATAGGCAAGGACAGGATCGGAGCAATGGTAGATAATAGGCCTGATTGGTGCCTCTCGAGACAGCGATTATGGGGGGTGCCCATTGTGGCATTTTATTGTAAGGCGTGCGGAGCGCTCCTACTCGACAGCGATGTAATAAACAGCGTGGCCGATATATTCGAAACAGAGGGATCCGACTGTTGGTTTTCGAGGGTCGTTTCTGAGCTTATTCCCAACGGAACGAAATGCAAAAAGTGCGGAGGGTCAGAATTCGAGAAAGAGACCGACATACTCGATGTTTGGTTTGAATCGGGCGTCAGCCACCAGGCGGTACTCAAATCGCGCCGCGAGTTCCCGGCAGACTTATATCTAGAAGGTAGCGACCAGCATAGAGGATGGTTTCAGTCCGCCATCATTTCATCCATGGCCATCGAAAACTCCGCCCCGTACAGATCGGTTTTGACCCACGGGTTTGTGGTCGACGGCGAGGGAAAGAAGATGTCCAAATCCGTAGGCAATGTGATATCCCCGCAGGACGTGATGAAAAAGTACGGGGCTGACATATTGCGCATATGGGTCGCCTCTTGCGATTATCGCGATGATATAAGGATATCCGCAGAGATACTCTCGAGGCTGGCCGATGCCTATAGGAAGATAAGAAATACGGCCAGATACATCCTCGGCAATATACATGATTACGACGTTACTAAGAACAAGGTCCCTTACGAAGAGATCTCGTCCATCGATAAATGGGCGCTGTGGCGGGCATCCAATCTGCTCGATAGCGCCGAAAGCAATTTTCGAAACTATAGTTTTCATAGGGTATTTTACTCGCTTTATAACTTTTGTGTCGTTGACATGTCTTCCATCTATTTGGACGTACTTAAAGATACTCTTTACATCCACGGCAAGGACTCTGTTTCCAGAAGGGGCGCCCAGACCGTTTTGTACGATATACTGGCCATCATGACCAAGATAATGGCTCCAATTCTCGCATATACCGCGGAAGAGGTGTGGAGGGCCATTCCCAACAACGATAACTCGGAAAGTATCCATTTAAAAGATTGGCCTGACAATGCTAAATTGAAGTCAACGCTCTCAAATATATTTACTACACGGGATACCGGTATATGGGATGATTTTTTGTTGCCTTTGAGGCAAGGGGTGCTTAAGGTACTGGAGAATGCCCGCGGAGAGGGCCTGATAGGCAGTTCCCTTGAAGCGAAAGTCATTCTGTATGCGTCAGAGGACCCTTGGATAGGGTTGATAAAAGAGCACAGCGATATGTTAAATAAACTTTTTATAGTCTCTTCAGTCGCGATTAATGACCGAAAGATCGAAGGGGCAGTCGCCATAGACGAGGTTCCCGTTTCGATCAAAGTCGAAAAGGCTGACGGTCAAAAATGCCTGAGGTGCTGGAATTATAGCACTAGCGTCCGGAAAGAGAATGGGCATCCTTCCTTATGCTCCCGATGCGCAGAAGTCGTTAAAACAATGTCAAAATAATTTTTTAAAAAGGAGTAGTAGATGACAAAAAATGAGATGGAAAAATTTAAAAAACTGTTGCTACGCAAAAGAGAAGAACTGATATCGAACGTAAATAACATTACGGGTGACACAAGGCGACAATCTCAGAGAGAGGCCTCGGGAGACCTTTCGGGATACAGTCTTCATATGGCTGATATGGCTTCCGACAATTACGAAAGGGAGTTCTCTTTAAATCTTGCATCAGGCGAAAGGGAGACACTCATTCAGATTGACGAGGCACTCAAAAGGATCGAAGACAAGGGCTACGGTAAATGCCTTTCTTGCGATAGGAGGATCTCCAAGAGAAGATTGACGGCCGTGCCGCACGCCAAACTGTGTCTCAAGTGCCAACAGAAAGAAGAGAAGAAGTAGATCTACCTCATAGATAGCGGGTTCTTTTTAAAGTTACATTTGGGGCATTGGAGGAGAATGGCGTGAATCTAGCCGCGATCATACTTGTTTTGGCAATAGTAGCTGCGGACCAGTTTACGAAATTTTTTGTCAACTCCGCGGTAATGCCGCATGAAAGCATCCCGGTCATAAACGGCGTATTTCACATCACATTGGTGCACAATACCGGAATGGCGTTCGGCCTATTTAAAGGAAGAGTTTCCATCCTCATAATTTTCGCAATAATCACCATGCTTGCAATCGTTGCGCTCTCGATGAAATCCCGTACAGGGTTCACGCTGGCCAAGTTGGGTCTCTATCTTATGTTTGCGGGG
>JAFGFD010000038.1 GCA_016931215.1 Candidatus Omnitrophota bacterium | reverse complement strand
TTCCTCCCTGTTCGGTCGGCGTTCGCTCGCTTCGAATCCTGCTATCCCGACAAATATGTCAAAAGCTGGTCGGGGTGAGAGGATTCGAACCTCCGACTTCTTGCTCCCAAAGCAAGCGCTCTAAGCCAAGCTGAGCTACACCCCGGTATCGGCCAAAGAGAAATATACAAAGAACCAAGTAATCGCAAGCCAAGTTCAATGAGGTCACGACTTATGGAGCGAAGCATGCGTAAGTCGTAAGACCGAATTAATCCGCCGAAGCCAAAAACGATAAGTATTTGGCGAAGGTGGACTGAGCTACACCCCGGTATAAAATGATATTATTTCAATTAATTATATGTAATAGCGCTTCAATTGTCCAGGAATCTTTTTAGCGCCTTTCTCGCCTTCTTTAGGGCCCTATATCTATGGCTTATTCTGTTCTTCGCGCGGGGTCCCAACTCAGCGAAAGTCTTATTGGTCTTCGGGTCTATGAATAGAGGATCATAGCCAAAGCCTGTCTTACCTCTCATCTTGAGGGCGATCCTTCCGGTGCATGTTCCCCTGACGACCTCCAAAATTTTCCCTTTTTGAGCAATCGATATCACGCACACAAACCGCGCGCCCCTTTTATAATTGGGTACCCCATCCATCAATCGCAGCAATAGTTTGTTATTCTTTAGATAATCACCGTCCTCCCCGGCAAAACGGGAAGATCTCACGCCCGGCCTGCCGCCCAAAAAATCCACTTCGAGGCCGGAATCATCGGCAATCGTCAATTTATTTGTGCATTGCGATATTATCCGCGCCTTCTTTGATGCGTTCTCCTCAAATGTCTTTCCGTCTTCCACGATCTCGGGCGTGTCGCCGAAATCGCGAAGAGAATAAACCGTTGCGTTCATACCCCTGAGAATCGCATTTATCTCTTTAACCTTACCGGCGTTCCTGGTCGCTATAACTATATCGCTCAAATCTCGATAACCTTCCCTAGTGTCTTTTTCTGACAGGCGATTATCTGATTTATTCCTTTCTTGGCAAGGTTTATCATTTCATCCATCTTGCGTTTGTCGAAAGGCTCTTTTTCGGCCGTCCCCTGAACCTCTATAAACCTGCCCCCGCCTGTCATGATTACATTCATATCCACCTCGGCATTAGAATCTTCTTCGTAATCCAGGTCCAGACATATGGCTCCGTTTACTATCCCTATGCTCACGGCGGCAACATAATCGCTTAACGGCAATTTTTTAAACACACCTTCTTTTTTAAGTCTCTTGAGCGCATCGCATAACGCCACAAAACACCCCGTTATCGCCGCGCAGCGAGTCCCGCCATCGCCTTGTATCACGTCGGCGTCGAGCCATATAGTCCTCTCGCCCAGTTCTTTCAAATTCACTACACTCCTCATCGAACGCCCTATCAGACGCTGTATCTCGTGCGTGCGCCCCCCTGCCCCTCCGCGAGACGATTCCCTCTGAGTACGACTTTTGCATGACCGCGGCAGCATTCCGTATTCAGCCGTTATCCAACCGGAACCGGAATTTCTCAAAAAACGCGGCACTCCTTCTTCTACGCTGGCGGTGCAGACCACTTTTGTATCTCCCATCGTGATCAGGCATGAGCCTTCGGCATACTTTATATAATTTCTTTTTAAAGTAAGTCTTCGAATCCCCGTGTTACTTCTGTTATCACTGCGCATCTTTGCCTCCGATTACTTTCTATAAAATCTTAAAAATATCGTTCCCTCTGGCATCTATACCTACGATAACGGGGAAATCGCTGAGGAGAAGTTCGTATATCGCCTCGGGTCCCAGATCTTTGTATGCAACGAGGGTCATCTTCTTTATCTTCTTAGACAAAAGAGCTCCGCAACCGGCAGGAGCCAATAAGTATAACGCTTTATGTTTCTTGATGGATTCCTTTACCGCTTTGCTCCTTCCGCCTTTACCTATCATCACCCTCAGACCGTTCTCGAGGAGCATGGGGGTAAAAACATCCATACGAGCACTTGTCGTCGGCCCGCAGGAACCTATCACTTTTCCGGGCGGGGGAGGTGTGGGTCCCGTATAGTATATCGCTTTGTCTTTAAGCGGGATCGGTGGTCTTTTGCCGTCTTTCAAGAGCTTAGTCAGAATCTTATGGACAGTATCTCTTGCGGTGTAAACGGTTCCTGAAAGAAGGAATTCTTCTCCCGCCTTTAAGCTTTTGATCTCTCTATCCGTAAAAGGCAGTTTCAACCTCTTCATAACTCACCATAAGCCGCTCTCGTAGCATGGCAATTGACGTTCACCGCAACGGGCATCCCCGCAATATGGGTAGGATGGCTCAAAATATTTACTCCTATCGCGGTCGTCTTTCCTCCCAGACCCATGGGTCCTATGCCAAGAGCATTTACTTCCTTCATTATCTTTTTTTCGAGAGAAGCCAGCCGTTCATCTTTATTGTCTTTGTCTATATCTCTAAGCATGGCCTTTTTCGCCAAAAATGCGGCATAATCAAACGTGCCTCCCATGCCGATGCCCAATACAAACGGCGGGCAGGCAGCCGGGCCTGCGTCTTTCACCACGTCTTTGACAAATTTTATCACCCCTTCTTCTCCGTCTCCTGGAGAGAGCATGCGTATCTGGGATTTATTCTCGCTACCGAACCCCTTTGGCATGACCCAAATCTTCATAGATTCTCCGGGGATGATTTCCGTATGTAAAATCGCAGGTGCGTTTGTACCCGTATTCTTTCTTACCAGCGGAGAAGATACTACGGATTTTCTTAGGTATCCTCCAATGTACCCTTTCCGCACTCCTTCGTCAACGGCCTTCCCAAGAAATCCTCCCTCGACCATCACGCCCTGGCCCATTTCGATCAAGACGACGGCAAGACCCGTGTCCTGGCATATTGGAATGCCTTCTGCCTTTGCCATGTCGGCATTGTTTATTATATATCTCAGCATCCTTTTGGCCCGATAATCTTTTTCTCTCTTGGCGGCCTTCTCAATAGCCCTCTTTATGTCTGGCCTCAAATCGGTGTTTGCGCCTATGCATAACCTACTTATCAATGCGGATATGTCCTTCGTATTTATGCGCCTCATCTCAGCCTGTACCCCTTTCTTTTATACTCCGCCTGCGTCGATGTCTTTATGCCGCCGCGTAAATTATACACCATCTGGATCTTCATATATCTCGGCCTACAGCATTTCACTAAGTCATCCAAAATCTTATTGGTCACATGCTCGTGAAAGATGCCTACGTTTCTATAAGCTACCAAGTACAGCTTGAATGACTTGAGTTCAACGCACAATGCGTCGGGTATATATTCTACCTTTATAGTGGCAAAGTCGGGCAGTCCTGTCTTCGGACATATACATGTAAATTCAGTCGTCTCCATTGACACAACGTAATCTCTGTCTCTATACATATTACGCCACACATCTATTCTTGGCGTTTTTAATCTTCTTATATCTTTCTGTAATCCTTCGTACGATGATCG
>JAFGFD010000037.1 GCA_016931215.1 Candidatus Omnitrophota bacterium | reverse complement strand
TGGGCGAACAACATATCAAAGAGCCTGCTACATATTCCTACGAAGTCCAGCGTAGTCGCAGAATGCCGGTTAAGCTCCGCCTCCAAGATCGAATGCGTAAATACGGAAGTCCTCAAATATATCGCTAAATGCCCTGCGCTCAATTTATGTCTTCTCAATTTTATACACGCCGACTCCAGATTTTTTACCAATTGAGCCTTGACAAAGTCCCTGTCTTTAGACGACGGCATAAAAGTCTTTGTCTTGCTTATCGACAAATACCTGTCCTTCTTGCCCGAGGATAGTCCATAAACAGCCTTGCCGCGCAACTCGTACCACAACTCCGAGCCTACTTTGCCCAATAATCTATGCGCGAAATCCAACGGTCTCCTCACGTAATCGAGTACATTTTTAACTCCGCATTTCACAAGAAGCTCCACCGTATTTGGCCCGAAACCGCACACCATATCCAGGGGGACGCCTCCCAAAAATTCGTGAAGGCTATAACCCGGCAGAGCTATAAACCCATCAGGCTTATCGTACTTGGAACATATCTTCGCGAGTGTCTTTGAAAGACTGATGCCCGCGGAGACAGTTATATCCAGTTCTTTTTGTATCGTATCCTTGATCCTTCTGGCGATAGAGGGGTATGATGTCCTATATATCCTTCTCAAGCCGGTTATGTCGCAAAATATCTCATCGATGGAAAATTCCTCAACGGCGGGCGTAAACCTTTTCACTATATCGAACATCCTTCCGGAGTATAAGCTGTATGTCCCGTAATCGCTCGGCAAAATTACCAAGTCCGGGCATAGTCTCCTTGCCTCATTGAGCCTTATGCCCCTTTCTACCCCACATGCCTTTGCCTCATAGCTTGCCGAAGATATGATGCCTCTCTCCTTGCCGGTAACTACCGGAAGGCCCTTGAGGCGCGGTTCCCTCGCCTGCTCGCAAGATGCAAAGAATGCATCACAGTCAATATGAACTATTGCCTTAGGATATGAGTCCAACGTAATTATGCCTTTATCTGTATTTCCTGACATTGGCAATCACCACGCCTGCGATTATCAATTCCCTCTTCGGTATTATGGCAGGGTATTTCTGATTTGCGGATCTCAGCTCGACTCTCCGATTCTTTTTATCAAAATACTTGAGCGTCCACTCTCCGTCTATCTGCGCCACCACTATATCTCCTGTCTTGGGTATGAGGTTCTTTTCGACCAATACAAGATCGCCCGGGTGAATCCCCGCGTCCAGCATGGAGTCACCGTCTACCTTTAAAAGATATGTAGCCTGCGGATTGGATATAAGGTATTCGTCAAGGCTCATGGTGTCCACGAGTTCCTCCTCGGCAGGACTCGGAAACCCGGCTGTAACGACACCCAAAACCTTCAGAGACTGCGGCAATCTCTTAGGTACTATCCTGCCTGTATGATCTTTTTCGAGAATGCCCTTTTCTACCAAATTTTTGACCCGTCTGAAAACAGCGTTTTTGGATCTCACCCGAAAGACCTTGAGCATCTCCGAATAAGACGGCATGCGCTTATGCGTCTTATAAAAAGATGTTATAACCTTTGCGTACGATATTATCTTCCCATAATTTTCCATGATATAGCCCCTTTCATTTCAGGCATATATTTTAGTGAACAAACGTTCACCTGTCAAGAAAAAAGACAGGATTCTGTCTTTTGAAAGAGGTCAAATAGAAAGAAAATCGGCGTGATCGCTATGACGGGTGAAGCATCTTTTTATAATGCTCATAACACATCTTGCAGATGCCGTTGGCTTCGACCCAATCAGGGTGTTTCTTTTTGATTTCGTCGATAATGTGCTCTTCTGTATGCGGCAGTATAATGGCAAGGTCCCGATTCATCTTTCTGCCGCAAGTGGGGCATATAAAGTCTGGCATAGCATTCTCTCTTTGCTCGGAGGTAATATATTTATCTCTCAAGCATCTTCTTAGATATGCGTTTAGGCGGCCCTACGGGATATCTTCCGCCGAAACACGACGTACAAAATTCATCTTTCGGTAAAGGCATTGCTTTAAGCATCCCATCCAAACTAAGATATCTCAAACTGTCTAGGCCTATGAAATCCTTTATTTCGCCTATCGTCTTATTGGATGCTATCAACTCTTTCTTGCTGGGAAAATCTATACCATAGAAGCAAGGGAATCTAATGGGGGGGCAACTTACCCTCATGTGTATCTCCTTGGCACCTGCTTCCCGCAATGTCCTCACCCTGTTCCTGCTTGTTGTCCCCCTTACAATTGAGTCCTCGATGATAACAATACGTTTTCCTTTCAGGACATCCTTTATAGGATTCAATTTTACCCTGACCCGGAAATCCCTGATAAATTGGGACGGTTGAATAAATGTCCTGCCTATGTAGTGGTTCCGCACAACGGCCATCTCCAGAGGTATCCCGCTCTCCTCTGCAAACCCGATTGCGGCAAACGTGCCCGAATCCGGGACAGGGACTACAAGGTCGCATTTGACAGGGCTTTCTTTCGCAAGTTGTTTGCCCAAAGCCTTCCGCACCAGATATACATTCTTCCCGAAAATATTGCTGTCCGGCCTGGCGAAATAAATATATTCAAAAATGCACGAGGCGTGTTTCGTTCGAGGAAATGGTTTTATCGACTGCAACCCTCCTCTGTCGATAAACACCACCTCTCCCGGCTCGACGTCCCGGATGTATTTTGCGTTGATGAGATCCAACGCGCAGGTCTCGCTGGCCAGTATGTAAGCCCCTTCCAGTTTGCCGATACATAAAGGCCTCCATCCATATGGATCCCTTGCGCCTATCAATATTTCGTCGAGCATCAATATCATAGAATAAGCCCCTTCCAGCTCATGAAGGGCGTTGGTCACATTCTTTTTATAATCCTTATCTTTCGATCTTGCCAAAAGATGGACTATTATTTCCGAATCCATTGTGCTTTGAAATATCGACCCGGATTCTTCCAATATTTGACGTAATTCACGCGCATTGGTAAGATTGCCGTTATGGGCTATCGCAATATGCCCTCTTTTATGGCTTGCTAAAAAGGGTTGCACATTCGAGGAGTGGCTTGAGCCGGTCGTGGAATACCTGACATGGCCGAGTGCGACATCCCCGCGCAAAGACTTTATGGTCTTTTCATCAAAGACATCGCTTACTAACCCCATGCCTTTGTGATAACTTACCTTTTTGCCGTTAAAAGCAAAAATGCCCGCACTCTCTTCGCCGCGATGCTGCAGGGCGTATAAACCAAGATATGTAAATCGAGCCGCTTCTTTATGCCCGAACATCCCAAAGATTCCGCACATATTGTCCTTTCAGAAATATTTAAAGGCGGGGAATTACCCGCCTGTAGGAAAATGATATGGCGGGGACGACGGGGCTCGAACCCGCGACCTTCAGATCGACAATCTGACGTTCTAAACCAACTGAACTACGTCCCCACATCTTCGCACAGCCTCAAGTGTAAAACTTTAAGACTGTTATGTCAAGTTAAAATTTATCGCTTCTATTATTCTGACTAGTCGATGGACTATAGACGATAGACTATAGTTTTATATCGGTTTATGGCTCACGGGATTTTGTTTTCCGTTAACCGATAACCGTAACCCATTAACCGTACACCAGTTTGCTATTTCACTTGTGACTTTGTACTCTTATGACCTGGCGTCCTTGCGCTCCTGTGCTCTTGCGCCCTTTTTGAAAGAGGGACATTAAGGAGAAAACTTTTTCCTAAAGAGTTGTATGCTTAAAACCGTTCGTACGCTAGTCCTGCTCTGCTCTTCACATTGCTGCAGGGTGAAGGGGTAAAAAGCCCAT
>JAFGFD010000036.1 GCA_016931215.1 Candidatus Omnitrophota bacterium | reverse complement strand
TGCGGCATCAGCGGTCAGATTCAGCATCTTATAGGGATGCAGTCTTCAGATATAATCGTTGCCATCAACAAGGATCCGGATGCGCCAATATTTAAAGTTGCGACTTACGGAATAGTCGACGATCTTTTCAAAACAGTGCCTCTTTTGACAAAGCATTTTAAGGGTTAATAGTCCCCTAAAAACTAGACCACAAAACCGACGCGAAGTTAGATATAATCTGACGTAGCGATTTATATTACGTGCCGGCCGAGATAAGCGAGGAGACCGGTGTTTGATGGATGTCATCGACGTTGAGTTTACGGCTTGCCTGTTTTTACGGTGCACGCAAAATCACCCGGCAATTGCGAAAGAAGGTTGGAGCGTCGGCCGCAAGCGGTACGGGCGCTTATGCGTCTTGAGGTGGTTATCCCGACTAAAAAGGCCAGTAAGCGCAATCCGGGTCAGAGTTTTATCCGTACATACTTCTAGGCGTTAAAATCGCTCACGTGAACCCAGTTTGGGGCATGGACATCACGTATGCCTGGCTTGGGAATGGATTCGCCTATCTAGTTGCGGTGATGGCCTGGTACAGCCGAGATGTGCTTGCATGGCGGTTGAGCGATATGCTGACTACGGACTTTTGCGTGAATTGTTTTAACGATGCATTGCAGTACGACATGCCGAAGGTCTTCAACGCCGATCAAGGCTTTTAGTTTACCAGTGAAGGTCTTACGCAAGTTTTGCTGGATAAAAGCATCAAAATCAACATGGGTGGCAGAGGCGGGCCCCTTGAAAATATTATGTCGAGCGGCTTTGGCGCTCCGTGAGGTACGAAAATATTTATCTCAAGGGATATCAGGCGATGTCAGAGGCTCAGGAAGGATTGCGCGACTATTTTAACTTTTACCACACGGAGCGTCCCCACCAATCCTTGGGCTATAAAACACCTTGGCAAATGCATTCCGGACTTGAGATCATAAGGTTCAGAGGTGTTGAAGCCCAAAATTTGAGTAGTCGTCACTAAATAATGAAACACCATGAATAAAGTCTTTAATAAATTAATTAAAATCATTAAAATAGTATCCGCCAATCTCATAATTCTTGTTCTTTGTCTTGTTTTGACAATTTTCACCGTCGAGTTGTTTCATCGGTACAAATATTTGATAAAATTACCTCCAGATGATACTTTAACAGTTACATTCGGGCACAAGGTAAAGAATAACAGATTTGGCTATAGGGAAAGAGATTTTTCTTATCAATTCCTTAAGCAGCAAGATTTTATTGTAGTTGTTTTAGGGGATAGCCTGACGTGGGGCGTAGGATTAAGTGAAAGTCAAAGATATTCTAATCTCTTGGAGAGATATCTGAAATCGGAATATCCAGATAAGAAAATAGCTGTGCTTAATTATGCAATAGATAGTGGGGCAACAACCGAAGAGCGGGACATCTTACGATTAATTTATAAGGAAATAAAACCGAATCTTATCATAGTTGGATTTTGCCTCAATGATCCGCAAGAAAAGCCACAAAATTACAGCGTAGAACGAGAGTACTACTTCTCAAAAATTGAACCATTATTGTCATTCTTTAATAAAAAAAGAATGAACGGTACAACCCGGCTTATTTCTCGAGTTTACGAAAACATACTTACGTCAACCAAAAAAATTCCCACATGGCTGGACGCTTTGGATCGAGTCTATCGCAAAGATTCCTTAGCATGGCATAGATTCGAGACGGCATTGAGGGATATTAACTCAATGGCAAAAGAGGTATCGTCTAATCCGCCTATATTTATTTCTCTCAATCAAGGGGTATCTAATAGTATGCCTACTGATTACGCTAAACCGGATGGCATCTTGGAAAATTATTTTATGCGATGGTATCATCAGGCAGAATCAACGGCAAGAAACCAAGGATTTATAGCCATCAACTGCGAGGAAGAATTTAGCGTAAAACTACGGAAACATGTCATGGCTGTTATTCCTGGTGGGGATGGGCACCCGTCTGCTGAAATGAATGAAATATATGCTCAAAAACTTCTTTCTGTAATCCAAAAAGATAAACTCTTTAAATAAAAACTGGTCTAGACAAACGGAACCGCCTCAGCATATGCTAAATAATTTTTTATTAGAAGTGTTTGAAATAACTATATCTTACTTTTTGTTTTGCATCATTTATATATCCTTATTATCATTGCTTACTTTTTAAAATGTCTACTACTTGACAAAACCTGATTTATCATATATAGTTATTATATGATATCTAATCTTATTTAACTCAAATAAGGAATTTTTTATGTATTTTAAGAAGTTAGAAATAACAGGCTTTAAGTCGTTTGCCGAAAAGACGACGTTATTTTTCGAACCCGGAGTTACCGCTGTTGTCGGACCCAACGGATGCGGGAAGAGCAATATCATAGATGCCATAAAGTGGGTCTTGGGAGAACAGTCGGTAAAGAGCCTGCGCGGTTCCAAGATGGAAGATGTCATATTTAACGGGACGGAGGAGAAAGAACCGATAAATATGGCAGAAGTCAGCCTCACGCTTTCCAACAAGGACAAACTCCTGCCCATCGACACGAAGGATGCTGTCATATCGAGAAAGATATTCCGCTCGGGAGAGAGCGAATATTACCTCAACAAGACGCCGGTAAGGCTCAAGGATATTCAGGAGTTACTTATGGGTACGGGCATAGGAGCCTCTATGTACTCTATTGTCGAGCAGGGCAAGATAGGACTCATCCTTTCCAGCCGCCCCGAAGAGCGCAGGTATATATTCGAGGAAGCCAGCGGCATAACGAAATATAAAGCAAAAAAACGGGAAGCCGTGAGAAGGCTTGAGGCGACCGATAGTAATTTATTACGAGTCAATGATATTATAAGCGAAGTAAGAAGGCAGATCAATTCTATAACAAGGCAGGCTAGAAAGGCAGAGCGATATAAGGAACGCTTCGATAGGCTAAAGGAGCTCGAGATAAATCTGTCGTCGTACGAATACCGGCTGCTGACAGATGATATAAATAGCGTATCTGAAGAGGCTCGCAGGGCAAAGGCCGAGATCGAGACTTTGAATGCCGGCATCGAACACTTGAGATCCGAGCTTGACGATAAAAAGGAATCGTTTGCCAGGATAGACGAAAGGCACAGTCAGCTAAAGAACGAAAAAATCTCAAAAGAATCCACTGTCGAGCAGAGCAAGAATAAGATAGTCGTCGACCGGGAAAGAATAACGGAGTTGTCCGCCAGGGTGGATGAATCAACAAGCGAGATAGGAAAGATAGAAGTGCGCAGGGACAGCGCAAAGAGAAATCTCGAAGAGCTTGACAACAGATTGGCTGCCGTCACAGATTCGGAAGAGACGAAGAAAGAGTTTCTTTCGGACAAAGAAAAGGCATTGGCGGACATAGAGTCTTCCATCACTAATAACGAAAAGATGTTAAATGAAAGCAAGGAGAAGATAGTAGATTTTATGCACGAGAGGTCGAAGTCGAGAAACGAGGTAGTGCGGTTGACCAGCGACATACAAAATAAGTCGGCGCGGCTGAGAAGATTAGATACGGAACTGGATAAGGTCGATCAAGAGACGGTGAGCGTCCAGGAAAAGCTAGTTGACGCAAAGAAAGGGTTTGAAGGCACCGAGTTACGACTTAACAATATAAGAAATGAGCGGGATAGATTGATCCGGGAAAAAGAGACGCTTTATTCCTCTCTTGAGAAGATAGAGGGGGAACTCCAGGAAAAAAGGGACAGCATGATATCGTTGGAGTCTAAGAGGTCTTTCCTCGAAGATCTGATAGAGCGCCAAGAAGGTTTCTCTTCAGGCGCAAAGGAGATACTGCGGCTTATGAAAGAGGAAGACCCGCGGACTGTGGGCATAAAGGGGGTACTGGGCAATTTGATAGAGGTCTCAAGCGGCTATGAAATCGTCGTAGAAACTGTATTGGGGGAATACGTTCAAAGTGTCGTTGTCGATTCGAGAAATAACGCAAACGAACTCGCCAATTATCTGGGCGACACCCGCAAAGGAAAAGCCACGTTTATTATACTGGATGAGATATATGTAGATACGCATAAGGCCGGTGCGGATACGTCTGGCGGAGACTTTCCTACGCTGGCGGGTTTTGTGCGCGTCGACGATAGTCTCAAGGGTGTGATGGAAAACCTTTTGAGGGACATATATGTCTGCGATACGATGGACACGGCTGTATCGGCGCTTAGAGAGGGCCCCAATGCCTTGAATAAGGGTGTGCGGTTTGCGACCAGAAGAGGCGAGATAATCGGCAATGGATTACTTTCAGCAGGCTCGGGCTCAAGAGGCGAGGATTCCATAATTATAGGCAGGGCGTCAAGGCTAAAGAACGTAGAGAACGATATCGACTCTTTGAAGGGCGGAATCGAACTTGCCGAGGATGAAAGGGATAATAAAAAAAGAGCTCATTCGAAGATCTGCAATAAGCTGGCGAACGTCGAAGACCTTCTAAGGGAAGAAGAGGTTGAATACCATAGGAGAGAAAACATCCTCAACTCCGCCGAACAGGAGTATGGGAAATTGCAGGACGAGAGGTCGTTGTTAAAATTGGAGCGCGATGAAGTCAATGACGAGATGAACGATTTTTCGTCAAAAAAAGAGGAATTGGAGACGCGCCTGAAAGAGATAGAGACCTCGGAAAGCGAGACCCAGAGCGTAATAATGAGCTCTCAGACTTCTCTTAAGGATTTGTCCAAAGAGAGGGAAGACATAATCGTACTCGTTGCCACGATAAACGCGGAGATCCAGGCATTATCAAAAGAGAGAGAGGGGCTGGTGCAGAATCTCGGCCAGGCGAAGGAATCCTACGACGAGTATGTCCGCATGTTGCAGCAAAGGACGAATGACATAGAGACTTCGAATAAAAAGAGAGAAGAATTGACCCAAGAGATAGATGAGCTGAACGTCGAGATAGACAAACTTACCAAAGAGCTTAAGGAAGAAGAGAAGGATCTTATTCAAGTCAGCCAGGATAAGCTCAATTCAAGCAGCGTATTAAAAGATCTTGAGATTCAACTCAACGAAGATTATAAGAAGTTAAACGATGTTCGGGACAGGGACCACAATCACGAGATGCGTAAGACCGAGCTCAAATTCAAAACGGAGACCCTGAAGAACAGAATGGAGCAGCTGTATAAGATAAATATAGACACCGAGATTCGCGATGTCGACCCGTCGACAGACTGGGATGTTACGCGCAGGGAGATCGAGGAGCTCAACAGAAAATTGGAGGCAATGGGTACGGTCAACCTTGTGGCAATTGAAGAGCATAAAGAGCTTGAAGACAGGTTCAATTTCCTGAGCCAGCAACACCAAGATCTAATGAAGGCAAAGGAAGACCTGCAGAAGGCGATAGCTAAGATAAATAAAGAGACCCGCAAGATGTTCATCGAGACCTTCGAGAAGATCAAGTTCGAATTTAAAAATTATTTCAGATATCTTTTCGGAGGAGGTCAGGCGGAGATATTCCTGCTTGACGAGAATGACGTGCTGGAGTCCGGAATAGAGATTGTGGCAAGACCGCCCGGGAAGAAACTGCAGAGTATCACACTTCTATCCGGAGGCGAAAAGGCGCTGACCGCCATTGCCCTGGTCTTCGCCATATTTAAGATAAAACCTAGCCCCTTCTGCCTACTTGATGAAGTCGACGCCCCGCTGGATGAGTCAAACATAGACAGATTCAGCAAGGCCCTGCTCGAATTTACAAAGAGGTCTCAATTTATCATAATCACACATAATAAAAACACGATTACTTTGGCCGATGTTATGTATGGAATAACTATGGAGAAGTCGGGAATTACCAAGATAGTATCGGTCAGGTTTCAGGATAAGGCCAAGGAAAAAAGCGTTGCCGGCGGAGAGTCTGCGGACAAAGAGGCAGACCTATTGACATCTACCGACAGCGCCGAGGACTTGAAGGAGAGCGACAAGGTAAGCGAGCCGTCCTAGGCCTGAGAGCAAGCCCGCATCATTTCCATCTTGAGTTTAAGACCATCCGACCGCCGTTTTTCAAAAAAGTACTATTCTATCTTTGCCGGACCTCTTTGCCCTCAAGAGGGCGGCATCGGCATTTCTGATAAGATCGTCTTTATTATGAGCGTCGAAGGGGAATGTTGCTACGCCGCAGCTTAAAGTGAAGGACTTTTTGGGTTGTACGTCCTGCTTTGGAAATTTATTAATTTTTATCTTATCCCTGATTCTATGAGCGATATTTTTCGCGTCTTCCTTTGTCGCCTGGGGAAGGATGATGGCAAATTCCTCGCCGCCGTATCTGCACACGTAATCTTTTTTTCGCGAAGCGTCAAGCATAAGCCGGGCAATACTTTTTATTACGAAATCACCCGCAACGTGGCCAAATTGGTCATTATAGTTTTTAAAGTCATCAATGTCCACCATGATAAGGCTTAACGAGGTGTTGTTGTCGCGCGCCTTGGCGATCTCCCGAGACAATATCGCCTGAAAATGGCCGTGATTCCACAATTTTGTAAGCCAATCCGTGTTGGATAAGTAAACGGTCTCTTCGTATAGACGGGAGTTTTCTATTGCGAGTCCGGCATGATTTGCAAAGAGCGTGAGAAGACTTATGTCTGATTTTGTAATAGGTTTCTTGGTAAAGACATTATCCACCATTATTATCCCTACCACTTTATCTTTGGCCCTTAGAGGTACCGTTACGAAGAACTGAGCACTTAAGAGATTAAGGTATTTATTGTCGACACGTTTGCGCACGTTGTCGTTCAAGACCTCAAACGGCATGCCTTCCAAGACGGTAAGGGCAAGTATGCCTTGACCTTCGTCCAAAGGTATTTTGATGCTTTTTACCAGATTGTGAAGCTTGGAATTGGGGTCCTTTTTGAAATTATGGTAAGCATTGATGAGGTCTTCAAGCGTCATCTTCTGCTCTTCTATGCTTCTCCATATGTGATTTGCCTCCTCTATGCTGTGAGGACCGATTCCCATCTTGCCTTCCAGCATATTCTCCTTTTCGTTTACCAGAAAGAGCATCGCCCGATTGAACCCGAGACCTTCATGGGAAGTCACCGCAGTCAATATAATGTAAAGAATCTGCTCGAGTTCCAGCGTTTCTCGCATCGCATTCGATATTTCGTACAACAGCCAAAGCTCAGCTTGGGCCTTTTCCCGGTCTTTTATAAGCTTCTCAACCTCTTTTTTAGCATATTCCTTCATAAGGCATACTATACCTTATAGAGGAAACGATGTCAAGGTTAGGTTAATTTTAGCTTGACAAGGGCAACAACACCTTATATAATACCTTACGATCTTCGGGGTGAGGCGATCCCAGAGAGACGGGAAATTCCTCGACCGGTAGTGAGCTCCAAGTTTTCGGAGTAAAGCCTACGAGACCCGTTATAAACGGGTCAGATCCGGTGAGATTCCGGGGCCGATAGTATAGTCTAGATGGAAGAAGGTCATAAATCTAATCAATCATATCTTTCCCCGAAGGTAACCTTCGGGGAATTTTTTTGGAGCTTAACATGAAGATAAATAGTATTAAAGAGATAGCGGAAGACTTAAAAAAAGGCAAGATGGTTATCGTCATGGATGATGAGAAGAGGGAGAACGAGGGCGATCTCATCATGGCGGCGTCAAAGGTATTTACGGACAATGTAAATTTTATGGTCAAATACGGCAGGGGTCTTGTATGCGTGCCCATGGAAGGGAAGAGGTTGGAGCAATTGGGTCTTTATTCTATGTCGAGCGAACCGCAAGATCCTTATAAGACCGCTTGGGTCATTTCGGTAGATGCCCGGCGCGGAATTACGACCGGCATTTCCGCCCAAGACAGGGCTTATACCATACGATTGCTGGCAAATAAAAAAACAAGATCTTCAGATTTTGCAAAACCTGGCCACGT
>JAFGFD010000035.1 GCA_016931215.1 Candidatus Omnitrophota bacterium | reverse complement strand
GGCCGCGACGCTGATGCATATAAAATCGAGAATGCTGCTGCCGCCCGAGGAGGTTCCCGAAGAGGAGATGCAGGAGGAGGACCCGCGCGCGGAACTCGTCAAGAGGCTGCTGGAATACAAGAAATTCAAAGAAGCGGCCGACGAACTTGCGAAGAAGGAGTTGGAGTCAAGTAAGATTTACGCCAGAAGACCGGAAGAGAAGAGCGTAATAAAGGATGACGACAGCCCTTTCTTCGAGGCGAGCATATTCGATCTCTTGACGACATTTTCGAAGATACTTAAAGAGATCCCAAAAGAGACATTTTACAAAGTCATTAAAGAGGAATTTACGGTGGGCGATAAGATTCACGATATCTTCCACATGCTAGTAGAAAATCCTAAAATATATTTCAGTAATTTACTACGTAAGTCGAAAAGTAAATTGGAAGTTATAGTCACTTTTTTAGCGGTTTTGGAGTTGATAAGGTTGAAGGAGATCGTCATTTTGCAGGAGACGCCCTTTAGCGAGATAGAGATTATAAGAAATCCCGACACCCTAAAACCGACAAACGCGTAGTAATGTCGCATCATTTAAGGAGTCAAAATGGAATTACAGGAGTTAAAGAGGGCTTTAGAAGCTTTTCTTTTCGTAAGTTCGGAGCCGGTCCAGATTGCGCATATAAAGGATATCTTGGGGGTGGAAGACATCACCATTTTGCAAAAGGCCATCGGAGAGCTGAAAAAGAAATACGAGGGCAATGATTCCGGATTGAGGCTTATTGAAATCGCCGGAGGCTATCGTCTCGGGACGGTTCCGGAACTGGCACCCTATGTTAAAAAACTTTTTAAACGCGAAAAACCAAGGCTGTCCAGAGCGAGCCTGGAGACGCTCTCCATTATTGCTTATCGGCAACCCGTAACGAGGAGCGACGTAGAGGCTATAAGGGGCGTCAACGTGGAAGGCGCCTTGACGACTTTATTGGAGAGGGGCCTTGTGAGGATAGCAGGTAGAAGGGAAACCGTGGGAAGGCCGATATTGTACGGTACTACCCGACTATTTTTGGAGCATTTCGGGCTCAATACACTTAGAGAACTGCCTCCTTTGAATGAATACTCCGAGCATGATTTGACGGAGGAGGAGAGACAAGAACTTGAAAGATTGCCCGGAAAAGGGGCATTGCCGGTACAGGACAATATAGAGAGTTCCGGGTATGCGGAAGGAAATACGGGCGAACTCGATAGGCAACAGGCCGCGGAACATAGCGAGGGCAAAGAAGATGAAAAATCTAAAGAGATTGCGCAAGAAGATAGACCGGATTGACGGCGATATACTGAACCTCCTCAACGAACGCGCACGCATCACCCTTGAAATAGGAAAATTGAAATCCAGACATTCGGCGCCTACGTTTTCACCGGTTCGCGAAGCCCAGGTCTATAAGAGGCTATTGAGATTAAATAAAAGAGGGCCTATGCAGAATAGGACCGTGAAGGCCATTTACAGAGAGATTATGTCGGGATCATTGTCGTTGCAGACGGCTTTGAGAGTGGCCTATCTCGGGCCCGAAGCGACTTTTACATATATAGCGGCGGTCGAGAAGTTCGGCGAATCTATCGAGAAGGTCGAATGCAAAAGCATATCAGACGTATTTATCGAAGTGGAAAGGGGCAGCGCCGACTACGGGGTTGTCCCCATAGAGAACTCGACGGAGGGTGCCGTAAATCATACCCTGGACATGTTCGTGGATTCGGACCTCAAGATCTGTTCCGAGATCTATCTGCCGATACACCATAATCTTATAAGTGAGACCAAAAAGATGACGGACATAAAAGAGATCTGGTCTCATCCGCAGGTTTTTGCCCAGTGCACTCAATGGATTGAAGGCCATTTACCCAACGCGAAATTGATACCGGCGGACAGTACGACGACTGCAACATGGTACTGCAAAGGCAGGAAGAATAGAGCCGCCATAGCAAGCGATGCGGCGGCGAAAAAATATGACTTGAACATATTGGCAGGTTCCATAGAAGACTCGTTACACAACATAACGCGCTTCTTGATAATAGGCAACCAGGAGGTTCAACCGACCAGGCGCGATAAGACCTCCATTGTGTTTTCGATGAAAGATAGAGCGGGCGCATTGCATGACGTATTGGTCCCTTTTAAAAAGAACAAAATCAATCTTACGAAGATAGAATCTAGGCCGTCGAAGAAGAGGGCCTGGAAGTATTATTTCTTCGTAGATTTAGAGGGCCATCATGAGGACAAGAAGGTGAAGAAGGCCCTGGCGAGCCTCTCAGGGAAGTGTGTATTTCTTAAGGTGCTCGGCTCTTATCCGAAAGTGCAGTAAAAACAGGTTTACGGTTCACGGTTGACGGTTTACGAAGGTTAAAAACCCCCGCTAACCATAAACCGTACACCGTTTGCCTAAGAAGGTATATAGACAATGATAAGGGATTTGGTAAGAAAAAGTGTACTCGATATAAAGCCATACGAACCCGGCAAGCCGATAGAAGAGCTTAAACGGGAATTGAATATTTCTAACATCGTAAAGATGGCTTCCAACGAAAATCCTTTAGGCCCTTCCAAGAAGGCTGTAAAGGAGATGATAAGGGCCATATATAACGTCAATCGCTATCCGGATGGAAATTGTTACTATCTCAAGGAAGAACTTGCGAAAAGCCTGAATTTATCCATGGATAATCTGCTGATCGGAAACGGCTCCAACGAAGTCATAGAGCTTGTCCTGAGGACATTCGTAGGTAAAGACGACGAAGTCGTGATGAGCGAGCCGTCTTTCCTGATTTACGATATAGCCGCGAAGATCTCCGAAAGCAAAGCTATAAAGGTACCATTAAAAGATTTTAAGACGGACCTTGAGAAAATCAGGGACGCTATAAACAGTAAGACAAAGGTTGTTTTTATCGACAATCCAAACAACCCCACCGGGACAAGTGTCGGCGAAGCCGAAGTGGAACGGTTTCTCGAAAAACTGCCGGACAATGTGATAGTAGTATTTGACGAGGCATATAATGAGTTTGTCGAAAGGGATGATTTTCCGGATACGCTGCGATACATAGGAAGGAAGAACATCATAGTAGCCCGGACATTTTCAAAGGCCCATGGACTCAGCGGTCTTAGGATAGGTTATGCCATCGCCGAGTCAGAGATCATACAATATATGAACCGCGTGCGGCAGCCGTTTAACGTAAATATGATAGCTCAGGTCGGCGCCGCGGCAAGCCTGCGGGACACCGAGCATGTCGACAATTCGAGGATTATCGTAAGCGAAGGTAAGAGATTTTTATATGAGAATCTGGACAACATGAGGCTTGACTACGTAAAGAGCGATACAAATTTTATACTTATTGATGTCCAGAAAAACGGCAGGATGGTATTTGAGCAGATGCTCAAAGAAGGCGTCATAGTGCGGGATATGAATGCTTATAGCCTTGATAATTATATACGGGTAACCGTAGGCACGATGGCGGAGAACAAGAAGTTCCTTAAGGCATTGGAGAAGGTCCTTAATAGATAAATATTTTTTATCTATTGTCTATAGTCCATAGACTATAGTCTACACAAGAGGTGTTTTATGATAATAGTTTTAAAACCGAGAGCCACACAAAAGGAAATAGACCATATAATAGACAAGGTAAAAAAGCTGGGCCTTAAGCCTATGGTATCGAGGGGCGTAGAAAGAACTATCATAGGGGTTATAGGCGAGGAAGATATCATTCGGCTTCAACCTCTAGAGGTATATCCGGGCGTAGAGAAGGTCATGCCCATCTTGAAGCCTTACAAACTGGTCTCAAGGGAGTTTAGGCGGGAAGACAGCATCATAGACTTAGGCGGTAAGCTAAAGATAGGCGGGAAGAGAATTGTAGTTATAGCGGGGCCGTGCTCCGTTGAGAATAAATCGAGGCTTTTGAAGATCGCCAAGAGCGTGAAGAAGTCGGGTGCCTCGATGCTTAGAGGCGGCGCATTCAAACCTAGGAGCTCTCCATACACGTTTCAGGGCCTGGGGGAAGAGGGGCTGAAGTACCTTAAAGAAGCCAATAAGGTCTCGGGACTTCCTGTCGTTACCGAGTTGATGGACCCGCGGGACATGCCCCTTTTGGAAAAATATGCCGACGTAATACAGATAGGCGCTCGTAATATGCAAAATTTCAATCTTCTCAGAGAGGTGGGCCAATCTAAAAAACCGGTTCTTTTAAAGAGAGGCATATCGTCCACCATTAAGGAATTGCTTATGAGCGCTGAATATATATTATCCGAAGGGAATTTTAATGTAATTCTATGCGAGCGCGGCATAAGGACGTTCGAGGACCACACAAGATTTACCCTCGATATATCCGCAGTCCCTGTTATAAAGAACCTGAGCCATTTACCCGTCATAGTGGATCCTAGCCATGCCGCAGGTAAATGGGGATTGGTGGAGCCGTGTGCATATGCCGCTATTGCTGCCGGGGCAGACGGATTGATGATCGAGGTACACCCTTCGCCCGAGGAGGCTTTGTCTGACGGCGCACAATCGCTGTTGCCTGAAAAGTTCGCCCATTTGATGAAAGGCGCAAAGAAGATAGCACATGCAGTCGGCAGGGAAATATAAAGATCGGTTTACGGTTTTAAAAGATAGGTTCATGGTATGCGGTTATCGGTTAACGGGAAAAAATAGGTTTGCGGTTAATGGTTTTCGGTTTCAAAAGATCGGTTTATGGTTAATGCAAATTTTTTATTTCCGAAAACCGTCAACCATAAACCAATAACCTATATTCAAAAACCGTACGCCGTGAACCATTCACCATGACTTGGAAAATAAATATGCAGTTTAAAAAAATAACCATAATAGGAGTCGGGCTTATAGGAGGCTCGATAGGCCTGAATATAAAGAAGAGACATCCGAGAACAGAGATTGTGGGAGTCACCGCACATAGTAAGACTTTGAGAGCGGCTTTGCGTTGCGGGGCCGTGGACAGAGGAACGCTTGATGCGAAGGAATCGGTCGTCGGCGCAGATCTAATAATAATTGCTACTCCAGTCGATCGAATTTTGAAGACTCTAAGAAAAATCATGCCTAAAGTAAAGAGAGGGTGCGTTATTACTGACGTAGGGAGCGTAAAGGGCTCGATTGTCGGAGATGCCGAGAGGTTAGCGGGCAATAAGGCCAGTTTTATCGGATCACATCCTATGGCAGGTTCCGAGAAGCGTGGGATAGACGAAGCTAAGAGCGGTTTATTCAAAGGTACACCGTGCATTGTGACCAAGACGAGCCGATCCGACAGAGAAGCGCTCAAGAAGGTAAGAGATTTTTGGAAGGATCTCGGCTCCGATACATATGTCCTATCTCCGGAGGAGCATGACGAGCATATCAGCAAAGTAAGTCATCTTGTACATATTGCGGCCGCGACCCTTTGCCTTACTACCGATACCTCGAGCTTGAAATTTGCTTCATCAGGTTTTCGGGATACTACGCGCATAGCGTCAAGCGATTCGAAGCTTTGGATTCCTATTGTGTTGTCGAACCGTTTAAATGTTATAAAGGATATCAATCGATATATAGCGGAACTTGGGCAGATAAGGAGTATTATAGCCTCAAACGACGGAACTCGATTGAGGAAAAAGCTGCTCAAAGCAAAGGCAATAAGAGACAATTTCGAAGTTACATGAAGGATAGACTAATTATAGCTATAGACGGGCCCGCCGGAAGCGGCAAGAGCACTGTGGCCCGGCAGGTTGCCAGGAGGATGGGTATTTTGTATGTGGATACGGGTGCTATGTACAGGGCCATCACACTCAAGGCGTTACGGAGTCATACATCACTGCGAGACGAGAAGGCACTGTCCGAGCTGGTGGCCGAGACAAATATAGATTTAAAGATCGATGGAGATTTCGGGCTTTCCGTCTATTTGGACGGAGAAGATGTGACCGAGGAGATACGAAGACAGTATGTCACGAATAATGTTAAACACTTGGCCTGTCTTCCGGCGGTTAGAGAACGGATGGTTGTGCTTCAGAGGCATGCGTCTAGGTCCGGCAGGGCCGTCCTGGAGGGCAGAGACATAGGGACCGTGGTCTTCCCCGACGCCGACTTTAAGGTATTTCTGGACGCCAGCGAAGAGGAGAGGGTAAATAGGCGCTACAAAGAGTTGAGACTTAAAGGATACGATGTCAACCGCGACGAGATAAAGAGAGACGTGGATTCCAGAGACACCTCGGACAAGACCCGTGAAGTGGCGCCGCTCAAAAAGGCCGTGGATGCCGTATATATAGATACGACGGGATTGACCATAGAAGAGGTTACCGATAAAATAATTAAGGGTTTGGAATCTCTGAAGAGATGATATATAAGATAACATGTTTTTGTCTTAGAATGATATTTAGAATATTTTTCGGATACAGGTCAAAAGGTATCGAGAATATACCGAAAAAGGGC
>JAFGFD010000034.1 GCA_016931215.1 Candidatus Omnitrophota bacterium | reverse complement strand
TATATTTTTATCGCAAGTGCCGAGCGCAGAAAGTTTTAACGGCAATTTTTTGGTAGGATTAGCCGGATTATTAATCAGCCCAAGCCGCGGCTTGTTTATATTTAGCCCGATATTTATTTTCAGCATCCCTTGTTTGTTTTATATAATTTTTTCAAAGACAGCGGAACCGCTTTACAAGTATTTGGCCCTATCAGTTGTTTTAACAATAGCATTATACGCAAAGTGGAAAATGTGGTGGGGAGGACACTCTTTTGGATATAGATTATTGATAGAAATAATTCCAATGCTGATTATCTTCCTCGCCCTTTTTTGGGAGAGAATTATTGTGCACCGCAAGTATCTTAAGATCATATTTTTCTGTTTTTCGATAATCTCCATCGATATCCATTTTTTAGGCTCCAATTATTACCCCTCGGGGTTCAACTATATTCCAGATGATATTGACAAACATCCGGAACGTCTATGGAACGTTAAAGATACCGAGATTACCAGATGCAACCGGAATTTCTTGTCCGAACAGATCAATAAGCTGTCCCATCATTTGTCCCAATGGGGACGGTTCTCCCGGTGAGCACAAACCCGTCCCCGCTTTGAACAGAAACCTGTCCCTGCTCCTTTCGTTTCTCGATCTCCTCTGAAAACCACCCACCCGTCATAGCATCTATCCCAGCGGTCAGCTCCTCAAGGCGAAGTTCCTTCTGCATGAGTTCATATTCATCCTTAGGAGGCTTCTTTGCGAGCTCTATCTGCAGCCTCCGCCTCTCAAAATATAGGTGCGTCACCTCATCCAGGACATCGTCCCTCAGCTGCACCATAAGGCGTGAGCGCACGTCTATGTTGGTCTGGTCATCGTTCCAGATCAGGCCCCCCAGGTCCCATGAAAGATTTATATCCCAACCTGTATCTTCATCCTCAGGGCCGATTACCCATGTATCCGGGTTTAACCCTGAATCCCAATGGAGGCTCCTGGAAGAGTCATGGTCTATGCCGAAAGATAATTCCGGAAACAATGCCTTTGTATATGCTCTGCGACGCCAGCCGAGTATCTTTTGGGGATGGACTTCAGCGTATCGTATTGCCACTTCTTGGACCTCTCTATATGTCGGTTCGTGAGAAAAGTGCTGTAAAATCATATTTTTTTGATCCGAGTAATTGTTCTCGCTTTCGTCGTACAAATCAGACTCTGATTTATATATCCCCTTTTTAGAAACGAGCCACAATCCGTTATAATTGCCGTCGAACACAAGGTATATGGCTTCAGCTGTGTTGCGGCCGCCATATAACTCTGTCCAAGAATTATTTTTTTTCGAAAATCTGAATACGCCGCCCGCGGTTGCGGCAAATATATAATCGGGATTCAGCGGCGATATGGCCATGTTGTTTATCTCCGAACTTCTTAGGCCTTTAAGAGATAGTCGGTTCCAAGAGGCCCCGCTATCACCGCTTTTGAATATTCCTCTATTTGTTACAATATAGACTATATCGGGATTTATAGGGTCTATCGTAACGAAGGGTTTTACATCGGGAGATATTTCTTCGTCATATTCAGAAGTTTCATCCTCGCTTTGCAGGGAGTGATATGACAGGATTCTTTTCCAACTTTTAGCTTTATCCTCGGTCTTATAGAGACCTACATCTGTAGCGGCGTACATGAGACGCGCATCTGTATAATTCTGCGCCAACGAAAACGTCCTGACCTCGGAGACCCCATTGCATGACCTCGACCAATTCTCGCCGTCGTCATGCGAAAGAAATATACCGGTCTCCGCCGCCGCAAATATATTACTATGCTCTTCCGCGTCTATCAGAAGCGAATAGACAGCGGTTTCCCGCAAATCTGACGAGACCATCTTCCAGTTAATTCCGTTATCCATGGATTTGAAGACACCCGATTCGGCAGCAATATATATTACGCCAGATTTTTTTGAATCCATTAGGATAAAATTGACCGATTTCTTTACACCGGGTAAGCTGAATATATTCTTCCAATTTGCGCCTCCGTCAAAGGTCCTGTATAAAAAACCTTTTGTCCCTATCAATAAATCCGCAGGGTCGTACGGATTGGCGGCAATAAAGGTGATCTCTTTTCCGGCTAAATCCCCATCTATCTTATTCCAGTGGAAGGCATTGTTGCAACTACCAATGGTACAATATGTTATGCTGAATATTAATATAGCACAAACCCAGATCTTCCTAAATATATAGTTTATACGCATAAAATCCTCCTATTGTTAGTATTATATATAGTTAGATATGTATTCTTTTGAGTATACTAAAATGTGTATGATTTGTCAAGCATTTAGATGTTCAATATCAAGATTTAAAAATTCTATACAATTTCCGCAATTGGTCCCGTTTTTTCCATCAGCCTCTCTCCCTGTAATTCGGCGAGCCACTTATATGACTGATTATAAATATTAAGGAGAATATTTATTTTGTAGTAGAATATGTTGCGTTTTCTCTTGACGTCATGGGCCATATTTGCTAATATTATAAGTCAGCAATTCGTAACTTCGTATATTAGCGCCGAGATAGTCCATTTTTATCCAGAGGCTTCCGGACTCTGCCGGACTAACTTGCTATAACACTGTGTGCCGGGGTAGTCCGTCTTCGCTGGATTTTTTGCATTTAACTTCGCCGGACTTATTTCGACATAATATTAAGTGCCGAGGTAGCTCAGGTGGTAGAGCGAGGGACTGAAAATCCCTGCGTCGGCGGTTCAACTCCGTCCCTCGGCACCATCGTTTTTAGTTGAAGGGAGCGAGCGCGCGACGTATAGGAGCGAAAAGCGCGTTCATCGAAAACTTCTTAAGCTAGCGTCGGCGAGCGGGTGGCCGACCCGAGCACCCTGGCGGAGCGGTAGCGAAGCCGGGTGAGGGCGCCAACTCCGTCCCTCGGCACCATCGTTTTCATAGAGGAGTTGAATCCCTTGCAGAAAGAACACGTTCATATTACCTCCTTTACTTATATATACGTCCGCGGAAGTTATTTTCTTTCATTTTTATCATAAATTTATTAGAAAAAGTCCTCATAATATGATTAGCACATGGGATAATTGACAAAATCTTATTATTCATATAAACTTAGGTTATCGCATCCGGGGTTGTATTATTCGAAGGTACACCCAATGAAAAAGATAGTACCCTGCTTTATAATAATGGTTTTGTTGTTAAGCGGTTGCGCGACTACGACCGGGCCAAGGGTTTCGTCCTTTGAGGTAAGGCAGGCCGAGGAACGGCTCAAGGCAAAGGCAGTAAGGCATAAGTACGATCAGCTGCAGCGTGTATCTGATATAGGATATAGGATAGTTAAAAATTTGCCCCTCGAAAACGGCACCAGAAGTTATCCATACATCGGCCTGAACGTAGTGAAAATAACCGATATCATTCAGGGTGCTTACGCTATTGATGATGGCGCGACGGGTGTCGTGGCCGTAACCGTGGCGAAAGGGTCGCCGGCAGAAAGAGCGGGCATATCCGCCGGCGATATAATAGAAGAGATAGACGGTTCAAACATAAGGAACGAGACCGGCTTTAATAACGCGACTTCTTACGCTAAGCTTAAGGATAAAGAGCGGATTGATCTTCGAATAAAGAGACAGGGCGTGCGAAGCACACTCTCATGTGACGTAGAAAGAGTACCCAGGCAGGTCTCGTTTGACATGGTCGACGACCAAAGCATAAACGCCGGAGCAAGTTATGATAAGGTGGCTGTCACATACGGCATGATGAAGTTTATAACTTCTGACGATGAAATAGCCGTTGTGCTGGGCCACGAATTTGCGCATATAACCAGAGGCCATATAGCCAAATCCACAGGCGTTCAGATGCTGGCGGGTCTGGCAGTGATAGGTCTGGGTGTGATTTCCGAAAACATACAACCGGGTTCGGGCACGGAGATAATGAGAGCCGCCTCAGGAGCAAGCCAGATATTCAGCAGGAGCTACTCCAGAGACCTTGAGAGAGAAGCTGATTACTTCGGGCTGCAGTATACGAAATCGGCCGGCTATGACTACACAGTTGCCATAGATTTATGGGAAAGATTTGCCGTAGAAGTTCCAAAATCGATGGTGGAGAATTTTTTAAACACACACCCGACCTCACCGGAGAGATTGGTCCGGTTGGAGAAGATTATAGAAGAGCTCCGATCAGAATAAAAAAGAGCACAGGAGCACAAGTTAAAGAAGATCGGTTTACGGTTTTAAAAGATCGGTTCATGGTTTACGGTTATCGGTTAACGGTTAATGGAAAAGACAAATACCCTGGTTGATACAAAGGAAATTTTACACTGGTGACTTGATGACCTGGAAACTTGAAACTATTATTTGTCTATCGACTAGTCAGACTATAGACAATAGACTATTGACTACGGACAAAAACTTGAAAACCTAAGGATCTTTCTTTTACTATCGACTATAGTCTATTGACTATCGACTATATATGGAGACGCCCACGTAGCTCAGCTGGTAGAGCAGGGCTTTCGTAAAGCTCAGGTCGGGGGTTCGATCCCCTCCGTGGGCTCCATACATAGAGATTAAACCTGGGGAAGAAGTTCTGTTTTACCACCGCGGGGAGGGGATCGAATAGAGCGAGCGCGCGACGTATAGGAGCGAAAAACGCGTTCATCGAAGAACTTCTTGAACTAGCGTCAGCGAGCGGGTGGCCGACCCGAACACCTTGGCGGAGCGATAGCGAAGCCGGGTGAGGGCGCCGATCCCCTCCGTGGGCTCCATATCCCTCCGAAAGAGGGATGGGACATTTCTCTTCCCGATAGTGGTTTTATTCAGCGAGAAGTGTCCCATGAAGAAGCCGTTGCCTAAAAAGAGGTTTTAGGAGTCTCTCGGCGGCACCTTCCTTTTTAAAAGGAATTTATATTGGCAAGATTCAGAGATATTCTCAAAAATAAGAATTTCCTGTTTCTGTGGCTCGGTCAGATAGTGGCCAATTTCGGCGAGAGGTTGAGTCAGATGGCGCTTGTCGCCTTGGTTTACAAAAGAGCACCCGGCTCCACTATTGAGATGGCCAAGCTTATCTTCTTTATTGTCATACCCGTATTTATTATAGGCCCCATTGCGGGCGTCTATGTCGATCGGTGGGACAGAAAAAGGATTATGATAGTCAGCGACATACTCCGCGGGATATTTGTCTTGTTCATACCGGTCTGCATATTATTCTTTAAAAATTTCATCGCCGTCTATGTCATAGTCTTTATTATCTTCGCCATTGCCCGTTTCTTCTTTCTCAGCAAGATGGCCATCATCCCGGACCTGGTTCCGAAAGAGATGCTATTGATAGCGAACACTCTTTCCGATACGACAAGGCTCATCGCAACATTTATAGGAATAGGTGTAGCCGGAGTGTTGGTCGAGCGCATAGGCGCCATCAACGGGTTCTACATAAATTCCTTAACATATTTTATATCCGCGCTTTTCCTATCTAATATGGTGGTCAAAAAGATTATAAGCCATTTGAAAGAGGATATATTAATAGCTAGGGATGCTTTTAAAAAAGCGATCAGAAAATCTGTTTGGACGGAGATAATAGACGGCATAAAATATATTGTTAGACACAAGGAACTTCAATTTGTCATGAAAAACTTCTTTGTGCTCATGGCGGGTAGCGGCGCCATAAGTTGCGTCATCATCGTATTTATACAGGATTGCTTCGGCTCCGTGACCAAAGACCTGAGTCTTCTATTTATGTTCCTGGGTTTCGGGGCCTTTCTGGGCGCGATGACGTACGGCAGATTCGGACAAAGGCTTAGAAAAGAGAGCCTGATTCTGACATGCATGCTCGCAAGCGGCTTCCTAATATTTTTATTTTCGGTCACTGCGCGCTACGTACCCAATCTATGGCTTTCTTATATGTTGATGCTCGTACTCGGGTTTTCGATAGGACCTATTATCGTATCGCTCAATACGGCAGTCCATGAACGCATACCACAGGAAACTCGCGGTCGGGTCTTCAGTTCGCAGGAATGTGTCATCAATATCGGTTTTCTTGTATTTATGTTTGTTTCAGCGTATCTTGCTGAGAGCATCGAAAAGGTGTGGATATTGGCGTCTTGCGGATTGCTTTTTCTATTTTGGGGTACTTTGGGTCTGCTTTTTGACAGGAAACAATTTTTGAAGGGATGACCGACGTATAGAGCGGTTACTTCTTAGCCGCATCCGCTCTCTTTGATTTTTTGTTTTTGATTAACTTCAGGCACTCTCTATAAAAGTTGCATACAGGACAACATATATCCTCTTCGCCCCGCTCGCCTCTATACCATTTTGTTTCGCAAGTCCAGAATATCTGACATTTCTCACAGCAATGTAATTTATTTTTGTTCATTAAAGGTCCTTTCTAATTGCTGTATTCGATAAATATTATATATCATTATATTGCATAAGTCAATAAAAGAAATCG
>JAFGFD010000033.1 GCA_016931215.1 Candidatus Omnitrophota bacterium | reverse complement strand
TTTTTGTCTGTCAAAATCAAGACATACCAGTACTGCAAGAAGTATAGGATGAGAATCAGTCTGTTCAGAAGAATGCGCCTCCCCGCAAGTTACTATGAAAATTCGTTGGCCCTCGCCTTAAAGATATGGATCGGAACGATTCTTATCGCAGGAGTTACATATCTGGTGATCTTTTATTTAATACTATACCCTTCAATATAGACCGGTTTGTTTTCGCTGCCCGGTCCTTCCCGGCACTTCGGAATTACTTGACTTCAAGGAAATTATGTTATAATGTGTTTGTCGTTGAATTGTATCGAGCAGTGATATCAACAAATATTTAAAGAGAGGTGAAATATGATAAGATCCGGAAATCCAGCTTTAAGGGGAGATATCTTTACCGCCGTAAGAGCCTCAGGGGCGGAGAGCGTTATGACGATCCAGGGCACCGTCAACAAGACCATTTTATTGCTTGGTTGCGTTATTGTTACGGCTTTTTGGGCCTGGAACAATATGTCCGTATCGATACCTCTTATAATACCCGCGGCTATTATAGGGTTTGTCGTTGCTATCGTTACGGTTTTCAAAAAAGAATGGTCGAGTGTCACAACCGTTCTCTATGCGCTCATGGAAGGTATTGTCCTGGGAGGTATATCCGTTCTCTTCGAGATGCAGTATCAAGGCATAGTCTTTCAGGCAGTCACTCTTACCTTCGCGACATTATTCTCTTTGTTAATCGCCTATAAATCGCGTCTTATTAAAGTTACGGAAAATTTCAAACTTGGAGTGGTCGCCGCGACAGGTGGAATCTTTGTTGTGTATCTCGTCAGCTATATAATGTCTTTCTTCGGCGGACGCATCCCGTTTATACATGAAAGCGGTCCTCTGGGGATAGGGTTCAGCGTATTTGTGGTCGTTATAGCGGCGCTCAACCTCGTCATGGATTTCGATTTCATAGAGAGAGGGGCGGAATACGGCGCGCCGAAGTATATGGAATGGTACGGCGCCTTTGGGCTGATCGTGACATTGGTGTGGTTATATCTGGAGATATTACGCCTTTTGGCCAAACTCAGGGAGCGTTGAGATGTATAAGGCCCGGATTACGTGTAAGGAAGGTTATCTGTTTGAGGTCGAGACGAAAGATTATAGATTTAATATGGGCATAAGAGGCGTGGGGGCCACGCCTTCGGACGCCCTGTTGGCTAGTTTAGGCAGCTGCATAGGCCTATATATACGAAAGTATGCGGAAGGGGTCAAGTTGGATTTAGGGCAATTTGACATTAAAGTAGAGGCGGAGCTTTCTCAGGAAAAACCCGTCTCCTTTAGGCGCATCGACGTCAGCATAGATTTGAAGGGATTGCTGCTCGACGAGCGAAGGAGGAAGTCTTTATTTCAATTCGTGAAGAACTGTCCTGTGCACAATACCTTTAAGTCCGATCCGGACATAAATATTTCTATCGATTAAATATATGCGTTTACCACATCCCTATGCGCAGGCAATATCCAGAAATTATATTTTGTTGACTTGCTTTTTCGCAAGGAGTATTATAATAACATAATTTAGGTCATTTCGAAAAAAGTAGGCCGTTTTAGTCTATTTAACTAGATTATAAGACGGAGGCAATCCGGCAGATGGATGTTCGAAGGAGATATTATGAGTCCTGAATATGAGGGAGTCGATAGAAGGCAACACAAAAGGATAAGGGTCAATTTTATAGCTTCCTATGAGATAAGGGAGCCGTGGGGCCTACGCGCTAACATAGGTAATAAGGAAATCTATACCCGCATGTATGATCTTAGCCAGGGGGGAACGGCAATTTCGTCTTTGTATGATATACCTCTGTCGAGCGTTCTTCTGATAAAGTTTGTCCTGATAAATCTCGAAGCCTACAAAACCTTGAATCGTTCATCTTCGCTTACGGTAGAAGGAAGGGTGGTATATAATAACGTCATCGAGAGGAACGAACGCAGACTGGGGATCTGTTTTAGAGAGATGGATGATGGCGACCGGGAGTTTATATCCGGCTTTGTTAAACGTCAATCCGCTTATAATGAGATCTCATAAGATGACAGGAGGTTGCGGTTATGAAGTTTAAAATCACGGTACTTTTATTATTTATTGTGTTGATGGTTTCACCTTTGTCTTATGCGTCAGATGCGGAGTTAGACGCTTTGCTCAAAGAATGCGGTATAGTATTCGAAGAAGTCATGGCTATGCCCGACGGAGGCATTCCGAAGAATCTTCTGAAAGATTGCGTAGGCATTGCCATATTTCCTTCGACGATAAAAGGGGCTTTTTTCCTCGGAGGCCGATACGGAGAGGGCGTCATAATCCACCGCGATCCGGATACAAGGGTCTGGAGCGCGCCGGCGTTTTTCAAAATCACGGGTATTAGTTACGGGTTTCAGTTCGGAGGCCAGGCTATCGATCTGGTCTTTGTTATCCCGACCGAACGCGGCTTTGAGGGCATGCTTAAGAATAAGATAAACGTGGGTTCGAACGCCGCGCTTGTCGCGGGCCCCGTAGGGCGAAATGCAGAAATGGGGGCCGACATTACCTTGAAGGGGGGAATATTTACCTATTCGAGATCAAAGGGGCTGTTTGGCGGCATAGGGCTTAAGGGTCTGAATATCAGCGCGAAAGATAACGCGAATAATTCATATTATGGCAAGGACTTCACGGCCCGCGAGATTCTTATTGAAGGGAAGGTAAAGGCCACCGGTGCCGCAATGAAGTTTATGGATACGATCAAAAAGAATACCGAATAGCCTCATAATAATATCGGATGAAACGTTCATTGTTAATTATATTCCTCGCCTCGTTCTTTTTTACTGATATTACTGTCTACGGCGCCGAGATATACCTGAAAAACGGCGATAGGATATCCGGAGATATTGTCGAGGAAGACAAGAATTTTATATATATGGATTCGGAAGCCGCCGGCATGGTGTCTATAAATAAAGGGTTTGTCGAAGACATGGCGGCCGATGAGATAGAGAAGGCAAAAGAGCGAGACAGGTCCGAAGCCGTATCGACAAATGAGATCTCCGTCGGCTATACCCTGGCGGACGGAAATACGGAAAATCAACAGCTTAACGCCGGTTTTTTAATTAATAGGCATAAGAGGCATGTTTACGAGCTTACCGTTAAAGGGGATTTATATTATTCCTCTTCGAACGGAGAGACCGACGCCGAAAAATGGTTTGGTTACGCAAGGTATGCATATAGCTTCGGCCCGAGTAAGATGTGGTATAATTTTTTCAAGATAGAGGCCGACAGAGATAAATTTTCCGATATAGAATATCGACTTATCCCGAGCGCTGGCATAGGATACTGGTTCAGCGACGCGGATGATTTTAAATTGATGGCCGAGGTTGCGGCGGGCATCGAGCATACCGACTATGCAGGAGAGACTGAGACCGAAGACGAACTCGCCATAATTCCGCGCGCCTACTATGAAACAGCAATCTTCAGGAACTCGAGATTGGGCCAGGATGTTACGTTTTATCCTTCCGTCGAAGAGTGGGGAGAATTCAGAATGCATGCGGAGACCAGCCTCATAAATCCGCTTAGCGATAAATTATCCGTAAATTTCAGTTTTATCGACGATTACGATTCTGACCCGGGAGGTGATGCTGAAAAGAACGATATACGCTTCATATCGTCGCTTAAATATTCTTTTTAACATTTAAGACAGGAGGGGAGAGATGAGAGGGATACTGGGCCTGGTTGTCTTGGTTTTGGATATAGTCGCAATAGTTGATTGCGTAAAGAGTTCATTGGATACCGGCAAAAAGATATTATGGATAATTCTTATTTTGATCCTGCCGTTGATAGGTATGATCTTGTATTTTCTATTGAAGAAGAAAAAGTAATAAGGTTTGAGTAAAGAAAAGAAAGGTGCGATATGAAAAAGCATATGGTTGTTTTGATGTGTATGTTTTTAGTAGCCGGCTTCATGCTGGCCGGGTGTGGCGCTAAGAAGGCCGAGTCGAGCAAGGCCGCGATCGATATATCCAAGGGCATGAAGACGACGGAAGAGAAGGTCGATTATCTAATCGGCCAGGCGAAGGCTTTTTATAATTCGAAAGAATTTCAGAACGCAGTTGATACCGCCCAGTATGTTTTAAGGTATCTGGATAGGGAGTCGGTAGAGGCCGCGAATCTCTTCAAGCAGGCAAAAAAAGCATTGGAAGCGGAAGCCCAAGGCGCATTGGAAAATATAAAGAAGAGTCTCGGGCAATAGGTTAAAACAGTTCTATATTAGAATACGCCCTGCGCAATCTTTTCGATTGAGCAGGGCGTATCTTTTTATAGCCTTTAGTTAACCTTGATTTGTAAATCATTAAAACGCAATGAATATATTTTGTTATATGATATTCGTAACATCTTGTTATATATAGAGTTACAACTTATAACAATTATGTGTTAAGAGAAAAAAAGTCAACTTTTATACCTTGTTTGACTCCCAAATTAAATGTATAATTAAATAGAGGGATTGAATATGGTAATTAACGTAATTATTAAAATCTTAAAAAAAGTTTGGATTAGTAAGTTAAATAAGATTGATATTTCCGTCTATTAGTAAGAATCGCAGATATTAACCTTTCCGTGGAGGGGAAAGATGAAGGCCAAAACTACCGTAGTTATTATAATGTTTTTGCTGCTATTGCAGGCCTCAGCCGCTTATTGCGGGCTGCGTATTGCCGTGTATAGCGATTCGCAGGCCAGTATTTCTACCTATCAAACAATAGTCGACGGTGTACTTACCTATAATCCCGACATTGTCCTCCACGCGGGAGATATCGTAAATAGCAGCGCGAGCGACTGGGACATATTCAATGAAATAACCGCTCCTATCTTGGCCAGCTGCTACTTTTATCCGGCAGCGGGTAATCATGATCATTCTGTAGGCATAGAGTTATTTCGCGATAACTTCGATTTGCCCAATAATGAACAGTGGTATTCCGTGGAGCACGAAAATGTCCACATAATAATTCTGGACAGCGATGAATACCTATTTGAAGATTCCGCTCAATATGTATGGTTGGAGGACGATCTGCAGGATAGAGGCGATCAGATCAAGTTTACAATAGTCGTATTTCACAAGCCGATCTTCAGCAGCATAAAGACGGCCAGCTCTACTTTTCGAGAGTCAGCCATTCAACTCTTCGAGCAATACGGCGTAGACATAGTCTTTAACGGCCACGCGCATTCATACGAGCGGTCTTTCTGTAACGGCATTTATTACATCGTTACCGCTGGAGCGGGGGCAGGTCTGTACAGCCCCTCCATTACGAACGAATATAGTCAGAAATATATAAAAATTCATCATTTTTGCATGCTCTATGTGGATAATAATCAGATTCTGGTTGATGTAGTTGATAAAGATTTGAATATAATCGACCAATTCAGCATAGGAGCGGGGACATTGCCATATGGGGATGTCTCCGGAAACGGCAGGATTACGGCGTATGACGCATCTATGGTAGGGCGCCACGCTGCGGAATTGATTACGTTGGATTCGGCTGCACTTGAGATCGCAGATGTAAACGGAGATGGCATCATCTCCGCGGCGGATGCCGCCTTGATTGCGCGAAAAGCGGCAGGCCTGATCGATAAATTTCCCGTAGAAGACCTATAAAGAAACAAGTCATTATTACGATTTAATATCAAAAATATCACATTGGTTCTCACCTTAACCCGTCTCATCTTCCTTGACACTGACTTTTTCTCCCTATACAATATGTGTTACAATATGATCAATATACCAAAATAGCTGTTCAAACCTCATATCATTTTTTTGATGCCATTTTTTAAGCTGAAAGATAGATCAAATCCATATCTGGATGACCAGGATACCAGGCTTATGCTCGATTTTCAGAAAGGGAACGCCTCTTCTTTCGAGGCCCTTCTGAAGAAGTACTTTCCGCTCGTGCAGAATTTCATATATCGTTATACAGCCAACAGATCTTTGGCCGAGGACCTTACTCAAGAGGCGTTTCTCCGAGTATATAAAAGCGCCCCAACTTACAGGCCAAAGGCACTCTTCAAGACCTGGATATACACGATTGCCCGTAATATTAGCATAAATGAAATGAAGAGGAAGCGCGAGGTAAGCTTGTTGGACGAGCCTGTGACTTTCGAGGGAGAGAAAATTCAGCGGCAGATCGAGGATAAAAAGACAGAGATGCAGGATGAAAGCCTTATGCGACATGAGACTGCGGAGGCCGTAAAAAAGGCCGTTATGGAACTTCCCGAGAGGCAGCGGGTCGCCATAATACTTCGCCGATATGAAGATTTCTCATACGGGGATATCGCCAAGACCATGCGCATATCGGAAAAAGCCGTAAAATCCCTTCTCAATAGAGCGAGAGAAAACTTAAGGGACAAGCTGCTTGATGTAATGGAGATGTGAAATGGAGCAGAACATTTTTATATATTATGTGTTTAATATAGTGGAGGGCAAAGGCAATGGACTGTAAAAGGATCAAAAAAATGTTCTCGTCGTATATTGACAAAGAACTTACCAAGCACGAAGAGGATATCTTCAACCGACATATCTCTTCGTGCCAGGAATGCCGGAAATCATTGCGGGAATACGAGAAGTCCTGGGAGATGCTCTCTGCTTGGGGCGGTATTTCGCCTTCGCCCGGGTATGAAAGTCGTTTCTGGACCCGTCTTACCACCGAGCCGAAGTTGCGTGAGAAGTTCTATGGCAAGGTAATGGATATCATCAGGCCAAAGCGGCTCGTTTATGTCTTTACGACGGCCCTCCTTTTATTTCTTCTGATAAATGCCGGTATGTATAAGTATAACGAATTACAAGCCAGGAACATGCTCATCAATTTGGACGAAGAGGAATGGGGGATGCTCGAGGACTACGATCTACTTGCACATTTGGACACACTAAACGGTACGGAGAAGATTCAATAGGAGTCTATGATGATCGCGAAAAGAGAGTTCAATAACTTAAAACTTATGCGGAAGAGACGGTACCGGTTATCGTCCGCGGTCTTTATGACGCTGTCCGTTGCTATGATCTTCATAGGAAGCGTTAGGGCCGACGATACTTCCGAACGTCGAGGTGAGAATCACTTTAAGAGATGGGAAGAGCTGACACCTCAGGATAGGGCGATGTATAAAGAGAGGTTGAGAAAGTGGAGACAATTGGACCAATTGAAGCAGAGAGAGATGCTCGAGAATTTCAGAGAATATAAGAATACATCGCCCGAAGAGAGGCATAATATTAAAGAGAACTGGCAAAGATGGCAGCAATTCGGACCCGATAAGAAGAAGGTATTGAGAAACAAGTACATGGAGATGAGGAGGCATGAGCGCGGCGCGCCGGATCTTGAAGAAAGAGGTAAATATGACGTTCAGGACCGGCAAGGCGAAGGAGAAGAGAGGAAAGGGCCTGGATTTAGAAGAGACAATCCGCCCGGGCCTCGAGATGGAAACGGTGCCGGCCCGATGATTCATAAACCGGAACACAACCGCTTAAATGGAAATATAAGGCCCATGAGGAGACCTGGGGGCGGCGGAGGCCATGGACGATAATTTGAAGGAGCTTGTCCGAGATGCGTAAAAATACAGTCTTTTTTTCCATTTTGATTTCGATAGCCACATGTTATTTTTTCAATTCTCCGCTTTCTTACGCAGAAGAAGAGGTGGCCGAGATCGTGGGTCTTTCCGGCACTGTCCTGATATGCTTAGAAGGTGAGGAAGAATACGCAGCTGCTTCGGACGATATGTTCCTTAAAGCAGGAGACGCCATTGAGACTAAGGATGATTCGTACGCGGAACTGGTCTTTGAGGAAGAAGGCGAGAATATTGTCAGAATGGAATCCGGCAGCAGGGCAGTATTTACACTGGAAGAAAACGAGAAGATTGAACTGCTTGAAGGAGAGATATTTTCGACGCTCAATAGACTTTCGGGAGATGCGACATTTGAGATAAAGACCCCGTCAGCTGTCGCAGGGGTCAGAGGGACAGATTGGATTACGAAGGTTGACGATACAGGCGCAACCGAGATCGAGACGCTGGGAGGTAGCGTTTATGTAAAAGGGCTTGATGGCGAAAGCAAGCCCACAAAGGCAGAGACCGTGGTCTCCGCGGGTTACGCTACACGTATAAAACAACTGCAAAGCCCTTCACGACCGGCAATGTTTTCCCATAGTCGAAGAGAAAAATTGCGCTTACTTAAAAACGATGTGAGAGGTCGCGCACAGCAGGTTATTAGGAAAAGAAGGCAAGAACCCGGTTTCTATAACAGAAGAGACCGCATGGAAAAAAGCCGTAAAGAATGGCTCAATCATAGAAGTATAGTCCCTCACAAAGGCGGCGTACCATCCAAAGGTACATTACCATTGCTTCCTAATAAATCAACTGATGATATAAAGATCGATCAGAACATGCCCATTCCCCGCGACAATAAAGATGCGCCATCGGAAAAAGGCCTTATCCCTAGAGACAACACCCTTTCTCCCATAAGTCCCAAAAGGAAGATAATCCCGCAGACTAACATTATAAAGCGCTAGATCGAGAACTTATACCGCATCTCCCATCCTTGCAGTAGACGCAATCACCTAAACCACTAAAATCTTTATCTGCTTTATTACCATATCGCCGGAACTTTCTATAGATTCGCGTGTTTAACAATAAGGGACCAAAACCTAAGGTGTATGCTGGAAAGAGGCGCATATACAGAGGATGTATATAGATAAACGCTATGGAAAGGAGTGATTGAGATGAATATGAAGAGTTTATTGATAGTGAGTATTATATTGTCTTTAGGTCTTGTGGCATACGCAGAGGAGCAAGATACCTCACCCAACACCTATGCGTGCCCGCATTGCGGAGCTACCATAGAATTGCCTAATCTAACTGGGCCGCAGGGAGGTGCCCACATGGAACAGAGCCGCTGGCGTGGAGACCGGGAAGCGTTTGAAGCATGGCAGGGAAGACATGGGCCGGCGCCGCGTAGTCGGCAGGACAATGCTCCCGATCAGCAACCTTACCAGGAAGGATATCAAGGTAGGGGGTATTACGGACAGTGGCGCGACAGATGGGAGGACCGCTGGGACCGAAGAGAGGATAGATGGGACCGACGCGAGGATATGAAAGACAGAGAAGATGACCAGGCAAAGGCCGAGCAATTGAAGGCTCTCAAGGAGCAGTATAAAGAAGCCGGTACCCGTGAAGATAGGGCGGAGCTCAAAAAAGAGATTAAAAAATTGCAGGCGGACATCAAGAGAGGCAAGAAGGAGAATAAGCTTGATAAAAAAGAGGACAGATACGACGGGAGGGAGGATGTGAAAGACAGGCGCCGGGACATCGGCAATTACGACCGGTTTGCCGGCAATAAAATGGGACAATATCAGGGAAACCAACACAACTGTCCGCAGGCGGGGCCGGGTCAACATCAGAGGTTCAGGAGGCCCCAACATCCCGGACCAAATAGAAACCAATGCATGGCCCCTAACTACCAGCAAGGGAATGACACCGGCCCGCAACAAGGCGGATTCGGCTGGAGACCCCCCTGCCCAGGACCAAATAGAAACCGATGCGTACTACCTAACTACCAGCAAGGGAATAACACCGGTCCCCAACAGGACAGGTTCCCCAGGCACTATGCGAACAGGCAATGTCCTCAGAATGGGCAAGGCGAAGGATATAATTACAGATACCGAAAGGAAAATAACGGCGTCAGAGACCATGGACGTGGTATTGGGAGAGGAAAAGGTCAGGGAGGATTACATAGGAACGGACAACAGGAACAGTTCTAACCCGATAAGAGGTACAGGACTACATTTGGAGAGGGGACGGTTTTGTCCTCAGATTAAGAACCGTCCCCGAAAGAGGGAGCCTAATATAGAAGGAAAGACTTCGCAGAATGTGCAACAGCCGTTGCACTTTTCTTCGATTATCTCTTTTCTAAGTGTTACGGCTGCTTCCATGGACGCAAGTTTTGTAATGTCGTAATCGATCTCTTTTATATTGGCAAGCTTGCGATTATATATGGAACAAGGGTATATGTCTCCGTAGGGATCAAGGAAGACGGAGGAATTCAATGCCTGACATCGCACGGGCATCTTTTTTGTATCCAGATAGCGAGGTATCGTTTTTAGATAAGTTTCCTCGATTAGATTCATAAGTGAGGGCCTCTTCTTCATGCTTTTTATCTTTAAAATCTCCTCTTTCAGCAGATTTTCCGGAGGAAATTCATGGGATGCGTTGTTCAAATAATGCTCGGAATTGTGAAAGATATTGAAATGCATATCGCTATATGACAGTTTGCCATAGACATCTTTAATGGACTTAAAGGTCTCGTCGATTTTACCTATGTTATATTGCGAGATGGTATATCCGATATAAACGCGTTTAATACCCAGACTCTTAAGTGATACGAATGTCTTCACGGCACGGTCCCAAACGTCCTTTTTACCGCCTCTCATTTCGTTATGGAGCTCTTTCGGGCCGTCTACGCTGACCGTAATCACCAGCGTCACATCTCCCCGTTTCTTTATGTCCCTCGCGGCCTCCACGATTTCGTCAGTAAGAAAGCCGTTTGTCGGAAAATGGAGAATACTCAGCGAGCGGCACCGGTCTAGGATGATGTTTATTATTCCGCGGATATCCCTTCGCACAAATATTTCACCGCCCGTAAGATCGATCCAGGAAAATTCATTGGATTTTTTGAAGAAGCTGTCGATTTCTTCCAGGCCCATCTCACTTCGGGGAGTTTTTGCCCATATGAGACAGGTCTTGCATTTAAGGTTGCAGCGATAGGTTGCGGCAAAGGTCAGTTTATAGGGAAATTTCAGTTTTCCGAAGTTCGAACGGATGATTCTATGTATGAATTTAATATCTCTCGTAATCATCTTTTAAGTTTAACACGCTTGTATCGTCTTTAAAGAATTTTTCCGATACCTTCTCGATTATCTCTTCGGCCGTTATCATATCGAGACAACGGCTGCGGCTGCATAGACTTGTTTTGTTATTCAGGTCAGTAAGGCAGGGATTGCAACCAATGGGTTTATACAAAGAGAGACTGTTTTCCGCCAGCGAACCGTACTGAACGGGGTTCATCGGGCCATATATGCCCACCGTATTTACGCCCATAGCGGCCGCTATATGAAGAGGTCCGGAGTCGTTTCCCACGAATAAATAGCTCTTTTTTACAAATGCGATGAATTCCTGAATCGTAAAATAGTCGCAGAAATTCAGCGCCTTTAGTCTCATTGCCGAAAGAGCGGATTCTATTATACCCCTCTCTTTTCCTTTGCCGGTATACACGACGTTTATGTCGAATCTATATATTAAGTAATCGGCGAGTCTTGAGAAATTATAATGGTGCCATCTCTTGCCTATGAAGTTTTCTCCCGAGCCGATATGAAATACGGCGAATCTCTTATTGCCGAGGCTGTATCGGCTCACCACGTTTTCCGCCTTCTCCATAGACTCTTTTTCTATATAGGGCGGGACATATATATATTTGTCGATTGCCACGCCCGCCACGCGAGCGAGATTGATGAAATTTCGAGAGACATGAAGAGTGGGGTCGTTGTATATGCTCGCCGTATATAGCGAATTATAATTGCGGGAAGGCAATGAGAATCCGACCCGGCCTCTTGATCCGGTTAGATAGCAGAATATGACAGACATTTTATTGCACTGTTCAAAATTGATTAAAAGGTCGATGTTTAATCTTCTGATAATGAACAGATGTCTTAGTGTCTCTACGGCGATCTTACCTATATGTGTGGTTAGCGGCAGATAGAGTACTTTGGAGACGTAAGGTGAATTGTCGAGAAGACCTTTGTTGGAATCGAGAGTCAAAAAATAAACCTCGCTGTCACTGTAGCGCAGACTGATTTCTTTTATTACAGGCAAAAGTGTAGTGATATTGCCTATTCCCCAGAATTTTATCAGAAGGATTCTTTTGACGCCGGAAGGACTGAGGTCTATTTTTTGACTTGCAAATATTGCCTTATGGATTCTCAGAGGGACGGAAAGTAGGCCGGCGAAAAAATTTCCTATATTCTTTGTTTGATCAAATCTATTCATCGGCTTAATAATATCATACTAACCCAATGGAGTAAAGAATAAACGCCATAGGCCCTTGCCGAATACGCAGCCAAGCCTATTTTTAAAGCCAGGGGGCTTAATGTTGTAAATCGCCGTAGTTCTGATATAATTAACATTGTCTATAGCTTGCCGGATATCGAAGTGCATAGGAAGTGCATAGGAAGTGCATATGATTCCTCTCAACGTAAGGAAATTTTTTTTAAAGAATAAGATATTGCGGTCTTCTTTGAAATATGTACCGGATCCGCTGTTTTTTTCCTGTACGGCGCTCATTGCATTTATCAGAGGATCGCTCGGTGGTAGCGGCGGCGTAAGATACCCTATCGTCAAGGATATGGACGCTTATGAACGGCTTTTTATAGGTTCTGAGGAGAACTTTGAGAAGATAGTATCGC
>JAFGFD010000032.1 GCA_016931215.1 Candidatus Omnitrophota bacterium | reverse complement strand
CCTTTTGTTCGGCCAAATTATCAATAACGATTGCTTGATGAATCTTTGTCAACGCACCATTGTAATACTCACCAACCGTTAAATACCCAATAAACATACGATCTTTAAGTACAACGCATTTTTTTACATATTCTTCGGCGATCTTCCGGAGTTGCGGTCCCAGCCAATACTTTTCAGCACCGTCTGCATCTGTAAAATATCGTTTTAGGAGCCCCTCGGTAAGTCGTATAATAACCTCTCCTTCTCGCCGATCCCTTATTTTTTCTAATGTCTCTGTAGTTTCTTCTCCGACAATACCTTTAGACGTTACTATCGTAGGCTCATTCTCAATTATAGTTCGGGATTCTTCTGTAAACTTTGCTCCAAGCTTTGCCTCTTTAAGCTCATAACGATATCCTTCGACCCTTGGAAAGGTTATCGCATATTGCTGTTCGCGATCTTGTAGTGCATATACCCTATGTATCACCTTTGGAGGCTGTGGTGGTACAGCTGTTTCCACTCGCAAGAAACTAAACGGGACACCATAGACCTCTGCGTATTCAGGCGACATTAACCCGGTAGCATTATCTACATTATAATCCACTCTTCGCAAGGCTCTTCCAACCACCTGCTCACATAGAAGTTGAGTAGAAAACGCTCTAACTCCGAGGATATGAGTAACTGTGTTAACATCCCATCCTTCGGTCAGCATTGAGACAGAAACAACGCACTTGATGTTTTCACCAAGCTTACCGGGCTTTCCGACAGTGTTCATTACCTCCCGCAGAAGCTCTTCGTCTGTGGGGTCATCTCGACCTGGAAACCTCTTGTGATATTCTTTATGGAAATCCTCTATTTCTTTTGAGAATACCTTCTTAAACTCGTCGTTAATCTTTTCTCCGCTATCTATCTGAGCACTATCTATAAGAAGGGTGTTCGGCCTGTCAAGGAATCGTACGCCATCCTCATTGCGGAATATACCCAAATTACCTTTAACGATAACCTCTCCGGCATTTGGCGTTTCTTTGGAGTATCCGGCTATCCATCTGTAAACGATCTCTGAAACAGTGGTATTATTGCACACCACAATCATTACCGGCGGCATTACATCCGGTCTTTTCTTTCTGTGTTCCAAATAGACTTTGTAATTCTTTTCATAACTGCCATAGAGAGACTCGAGCGATTCCTGCAATTTTGTCGGCAAGGTAAAGTTCGTGAGATCGTAATCACCCTTACCTGTACGCATTCCTTTCCTTGGTAAATCGTCGCGAACATACAGCCATAGATTACGGAATTCGGGCTCTTCCTCCGCCTTTATGGTATCCGACTCAACCGGCAATCGTGGAATCTTGACGACGCCGCACTCCAAAGCATCTAACAAAGAGAAGTCATAGACCACCCAAGGGAACAATTCGCCTTCCTTATAACCAGAGCCTCGTAAAAAATAAGGTGTCGCTGAAAGGTCTATAAGCGCATTAACGCCAACCTTTTTCGATAAAGCTTCTAGGCCATTTATCCAAACGCGGGCTGCTTTGTTGTTTTCATCCATCTCTTGCCGGTCCTCACCGACAAGCTTTTCGGCGGATGGCTTTTCCCGATAGCAATGATGAGCCTCGTCATTAATAACAAGAACTCTGGGTTTATTGAGTATGCCCTTGAAGGCTCTGTTTACCATCGCCGCCGGAGTTTCCTTGACAGCTTCCTCCTTAAGCAGGCCTGTGGCCTTCATCACGGCACCAACTTGGAATCGCGGATTTTGACGAAGTTCTAGCTGATGAAAGTTTGTAATCATAACGTTTGCTATCTGTAATAACCCAAAATCTTGATATGAAACTATATCGCGTTTCAGATAATAATTGTTGGGATCATTGGGGCGAAGGACATTAAGGCGATCTCGTATCGTAATGCCAGGGGTGATAATAACAAATGCATCAGTAAAACGAGGGTCTTGAGGGTATCTAATCTTATTGAGCGCATGATAAGCGATTATCATTGCCATAACAACGGTTTTGCCAGAACCAGTTGCCATCTTAAAGGCAAGACGGTATAAGCCGGGGTTGGCGTCCGCGTTTGCCTTTTTAACCTCGTTTATCATCCAACTCTCGCCGGACTTCTCGGCAACTTCGGTAATATACATTAACGTCTGCAACGATTCTATTTGACAGAAGAAGAGCTTATTGTTTCTTGAATCATCCTGCCAATAGTTAAGGAGATCTCGCGACGTCTTGGTAAGCCCTGGGTATCCGCTATTACGCCAATCCTTTATCTTTGCGCGAACCTTATTGATAAACTCATTTTCTTTCTGCATTTCACTACCAAAAGCACCTTCAGCCGTATTAAATTCAAGCTGTTTTTCTTTCGTTTTGGCACGCGGTACGGGAATATAGAAGATGCTGGGGCGGCGGTATTCCAATACTTCATTGGTAATACCACGTTCATTCGACTTGAAATGACGAGCGGGCTCATAATAAGGGGAATTGAGTATGGGTCCTGGCATAGACACTCCAATTAATCAAATTTTGTAATACCCTATTATACTCCCCTCTAACGGCATTAGCAATGGCAGAGCAAACTTCCAGCCTCCCTATCTTCAGCTTCCAGTGCCATCCCAGAAAGTGCCACCCCACCCCCTACCTCACCCACCACCAGATCCAGCCGAAGGCGCGGACAACGCAATAATACAGTCCGGCGAAGCAGAAGCCGTCCCTCTTCAGGATATTGTAGAATTCCCTGTCGATCTCTCTGCGCCTGACGATCGATCTCAGGTCCTTGTTGAATTGATAAAACACATCGTGGATCATCGAGGCGTAGTAGGTTTTCGACTGGCCCGTGTCGTAATTCAGGACCGCTTCCGATGTTCCGAAATAGATGTCCCACACCTTTATCTTGGGACTGCAACCATCCCATGCATAGCCGCGATCGTGCGAGCCTTTGACCGTGACAGCGCCGTCCGGATCCAGCCTGAACCATTCGTTTTCGTAACGCCTGCCGGTGATCGATGATCTGTAGGTGTAGTCTTCTTTCGTGCAGTAGACGTACAAGCCCATGGGGTAATTATACCATTTTATGACGGAGGAATAAAATAAATTGCAACAATTCAGCCGTTTTCGGCATCTATGTATGTGGGGAGAGATTGCTTCGTCGCCCTGAGCCTGTCGAAGGGCTCCTCGCAATGACGACGGGGATAAAAAAAGGAGGCTATTTATGGAGAAATCGAAAGGCGAGGTTATAGTTTATAAGTCGCCCAGTGGAAAGATCGGAATTAAGGTCAAACTTAAACAGGAAACGGTCTGGCTTAGCTTGAGCGAGATAGCGAAGTTATTCAATCGCGACAAGACAGTTATACTGAGACATTTACGTAACATATTTAAAACAAAGGAGTTAGAAGAAAAAAGGAATGTGCAAAAAATGCACATTCCTTTTTCTGACAAGCTTGTCGCATTTTATAGTCTGGATGCTATTATTTCTGTTGGGTACAGGGTAAATTCGGCTCGTGCTACCCGTTTTCGAATATGGGCAACGGACATATTAAGAAAGCACCTTATTGATGGCTATACGGTTAACGAGAGGCGTTTGAGGGAACAATCCGATAAGCTTGAAGCATTGCAACGGGCGATTGCCATGATAGGTGATATTAAGGCAAAAGTAGCTCTGGATCACACGGAGGCCCTTGGCCTTTTAGCCGTAATAAATGACTATAACTGCGCGCTTAACCTGCTGGATGACTACGATCGCAAGAAGATCAAGATCGCCGATACATCAAAAGAGGAAAAATTCAGATTTACATATGAGGACGCGAAAAAAGCTGTGATGCAGATGAAGAATAGGCTCGGGTACCCTGATCTATTCGGCAAGGAAAAAGACGATTCATTTAAGAGCTCCATAGGCGCCATTTACCAGACATTTGGCGAAAAGGATCTATATCCAAGCGTCGAAGAGAAGGCGGCGAATCTTTTATATTTTATCATCAAGAACCACTCCTTTATTGATGGCAATAAACGCATAGCCGCGTCGATGTTCCTTTGGTTCCTTGACGGTAATGAGCTCCTTTATAAAAGTAATGGAACAAAACGGCTGGCTGATAATGCCCTGGTCGCCCTTACGCTCATGATAGCCGAAAGCAAGCCCGATGACCGCGATCTTATAACAACATTGGTGGTAAGGCTTATTAATATGGGATAACAATCTTGAAATCGCAAATTGCGACTTCAAGTTAGGGTGGAAAATGGGACATGAAACTTGATGTTCCAAAATGGAACATCAAGAGAGATTGCTTCTCCCGCCCAGGAGAAGACCGTGGGCGGGATCGCAATGACGTGAGTTAAAAAATAGGAGGGGTTATGGGTGAGTTGGTGCCGCATGAGGTGATTGAGAACAAGATATTCATGATCCGGGGACATAAGGTTATGATCGACAGAGATCTCGCCGAGCTGTACGGCGTAGAAACAAAATACCTGAACAGGCAGGTTAGGGTTAATAAAGACCGATTTCCGGCAGAATTTATGTTTCGCCTTACTTCTGAGGAAAAGAACGAACTGGTGCAGATTTGTCACCGGTTAGAAACAATGAAGCATTCCAGCTCGATGCCTTACGTATTTACAGAGCATGGGGTAACTATGCTATCGAGTGTGCTGAACAGCAAAAGAGCTATAAAAATAAACATATTGATTATCAGGACCTTCGTAAAACTGCGCGAGATACTGTCGACCCATAAGGAGCTGGCGCATAAATTGAAGGAACTCGAAGGCAAGATCGAAAAACACGACGGCGAGATACAGGCGATATTCGATGCGATACGGCAACTTATGGCTCCACCGCCCGAGCCGCCGAAGCGTAGAATAGGGTTTCACCCGTAAAAACACGTTAGATTGCTTCGTCGCCCTGAGCCTATCGAAGGGCTCCTCGCAATGACGGGGGAAAAATATTTTGCAAGAATTTGGGAAGAATCAGATATGTTTAACATTGTAAACATATGTTTATGAATCTAAACAAAGGATACCATCAATGTTGGAATATGTGATACCACTTCCCTATTTCTTAAACGACACCGTGAGAGTAAAAGACATCTGGGGCAGTGTCAGGGCTTTCGGGAATGGCTTAAATGGCACGGATTGGCGGAGGCTCTGCATGGCTATATCGATGAGTGTCTGGTCGGGCGTCGAGGCGGCGCCGTCCACGGAGCTGCTTATGAGGGACCCGTCGGAGGCGAGCACGAATACCAGGGCCACATCGCCTTCGCCATAGTAGCTGCGGTAGCTATCCTTCATGCCGCGCCTCACCTTTTCGCGGATGAGCTGGTAGTAGCTTATATAGTCCTTTGTGGACTTGACCGCGGCCTGCTTAATGGCAAGCTCGCGTGAGGCGTCTTTGTCCGCTTTGTCCGCGTCGGACTTAGCGGCGACTTTCGGAGGCGACGGCAGTAATTCGACTTTGGGCAGTATATCGACCTTCGGAGACTCCACAGCCTTTGCCGGAGCCTCCCTGACCCTGATATAGTCCACGGTAATGGGATCAACGCGCGGCTTGGGGCAAACGGCCGGTTGCGCGCGCAGGATCGGGGCAACGAGCGCGATGTGGAGCAGGACCGATAGGACCAGGGCTTGTCGGAAAGTTATTTTCATATTAGATTGCTTCGCTCACTCCGTTCGCTCGCAATGACGAGGGACATCAGTACTCTATCCCCTTGCGGGCTTTCACGCCCTTGTCGTAAGGATGCTTGACCTTCTTCATCTCGGTCACGAGATCCGCGCGGGCGAGGACATTCTTCGGGCAGTACCTGCCGGTGAGCACGAGCTCGACGGAGTCCGGTTTCCCCTTCATCAGGCTTATTATGTCCGCCGCCTTCACAAGCTTCATCCTCATCGCCACATTCACCTCGTCGAGGACCACGAGGTCATACCTGCCGGAACGCACGGCGGCGCGCGCCTTCTCGAGCGCCTTCGCGGCGCACTTAATATCCTCCGCCTTGGGCGTGCCCCTTATGAAACAGCCCCTTCCGCACTGCTCTATCGTCACATTCCCGATCTTTTTGAATACGTCGTTTTCGCTGTAAGGCATGCCCTTTATGAACTGGTATATGCAGACATCGAACCCCGCCCCCGCGGCCCTCGCGGCCAGTCCGAAAGCCGCCGTCGTCTTCCCTTTGCCGTCTCCGGTATATACGTGGACGAGCCCTTTCTTCAGCTTATGCGCCATAGCCCTGCCTCTTAAACATTATCTTCAGTACGAATGAGATGAACCTGATAGTATCTATGAACGGGTTTATCCTGCTCTTCTGGCCCTGATATACCGTCTTTATCGGCACCGACTCTATCCTGAATCCCGCGCGGGCGGCTTTTACTATCATCTCGGACTCTATCTCGTAATTGGACGACTCGAGCTTTATCTTCCGCAGGACTTCACTCTTTATCAACCTGTAACCCGACTGGCTGTCCGGCACATCCTGGCCGGCGAGCCAAGATATGAGCCCGGACATGAAACGGTTGGTATGCTTTCTCTCCTCCGGCATCGAGGCAACGTCCGTCATGCGGTTGCCTATGATCATGTCCGCTTTTGTCGCCTCGATCCTGTCGACGAAGTTGCCGATATCCTCGACGAGATGCTGGCCGTCGCCGTCCATCACTATGACTGCGTCGAAACCCTTCTTCACCACGTGCTTGAAGCCCTCGCGCATGGAGGCGCCCTTGCCCTTGTTCTTCTTATGCTTCACCACTATGGCGCCCGCCGCTTCGGCTATCGCGGCCGTGCCGTCCGTCGAGCCGTCATCGACCACATAGACGGTCAGGCCTTTGGCGCGCAGTTTCGTGACAAGGTCGCCTATGGTCCGGCCTTCGTTATATGATGGTATCAGGGCGCAGAGATTTTTCATCACCTTTATTCCATATCTTCCTGAACGCGTACCACTGCGAAGGATACTTCCTCACGCAGGCCTCTATGGCGGCGGAACACTTTTGGGTAATGTTAAAAACCGCCGCCTCTTCGTTGTCGCCGGGATCGCCCGTAATGGGTTTCTCTATGAAAAGCGTGAATGTATCGTCGGGCTCTCTCACCATGAAGATCGGCACTATGGGCGAGCCGAGCCTGTGGGACAGGACGGCCGGCCCTTTGGGCATAGTCGCGTCCATGCCGAAGAACTTCACCTTAACGCCGTTTTTCGAGAAGTCCCTGTCTCCCAGGAGCGCCAGCAGCTCATTCGACCGCAGGGCGCGATAGCATCCTTTCAGCGCGGCCCCTATCTCTATCGGGCGCATGTTGCCCGCGAGCCTCTGGCGCGTGAAGAAATCGTTTATGCGTTTATTCTTATGAGTAAGGACGACGCCGCTTATCTTATAACCCATGGTGCCAAGTACCGCCCCGCCCAGCTCCCAGTTGCCGAGATGCGCGGATAAT
>JAFGFD010000031.1 GCA_016931215.1 Candidatus Omnitrophota bacterium | reverse complement strand
TCCGCGCTGCACATGAAATTCTGGCGCGCTCGGCAGGAGTTGAACCTGCGACCTACTGGTTCGAAGCCAGCCGCTCTATCCAGTTGAGCTACGAGCGCACAATATTTACCACCAAGTAAGTATCGTCCTCTCTGTCGAACTCTCGATGCCTTGGGACGTAGGTGGAGACTAAGAAAGCATTCAGTAATTTTATTGAAAAGATGGCCAAAGGCCTTCGGTTTATAAGCAAAAAATTAATTCCTTCTATCGCCTTTTCTATAATTCTCTAGCAACCTCTTGATATCTCCGTCAGCAGAACGTACGATCTGGCTGCAAACAAATATCAAAATAGAAAACTGCCAGCAATCCTCTGGGCCCACAACGAGACCTGTAATAACATCTTCCTTTCTCTGTAATTCGTCGAGAGACACCTCTATGGCTTTCTTTAGCTGACCTTCGTAAATATCAAGTGAGTAAGTCCTGTTATTATATTTGAGAGATGGGAATTTGATACCCCTTACCAAGAGGAAATGCGAGATCGCATCTTCCGCTTTGTGCGCATCCTCGTTAAATTCAAAACCTTCAAAGCGAGGCATGCCGGAAGGAAGAATTAAAGAGGGTTTTTCGGCTATGACGGACCCTTTTCGGATCACTGTATCGCCGACATTTATGCTAGATTCGGAGAGAAATATATACGGTATATCGGTAGAGGAATATGTCAGCAGTTCTTGTACGCGCGGGCGTATAATCTCGGTCTTCTCCAATGCTCTTTCCCAATTCTTTTCTACATCCATACGGTATTTCCCTATTAATTTTCTCAGACAGCCAGTGCCTGAATCCAAATCCCCAAACGAGGTAACTGATATTTTAACAGCATGAGTCAGATTGTCAAGTGTTATTATATTCTAATAATATAGTTATATTGTATTAATAAATAATTGTTACCGGTCCATCGTTTACCAATTCTATTTCCATGTGTTCGCCGAAAAGACCTGTCTTTAAGGTCAGACCCATTTCTTTCAGCCGGTTATTAAATTTCTGCCAGAGTTCATCAGCCATTCTCGGCCCCGCGGCCTGCTCAAATCCCGGACGGTTTCCCCTTGTTGTATCGGCATAAAGTGTAAATTGAGGTACGCTTAATATCTCTCCTTTTATATTTTGTATATTCATATTCATTTTCCCGTTGTTGTCCTCGAATATGCGTAATGTCGAGACTTTCTTGGCGAGACGCATAATATCATCTTCGGAATCCTCTCTGCCCACACCGACAAGAATCAAAAACCCTATGCCGATCTCACTGACGATCTTACCGCCTACGCTTACTCTTGCGTACTTTACCCTCTGTATGACGAGTCTCATTTAATGCCTTTCTGCCGGAAATGTTCCCAGTGAATGACATCGTCTACTGTCCGTTTCTTTACTTGTCTAGTCTCTTCTTTAGGCCATCCCAACGAGATCATACTTACCAGCTTATAATTAGTGGGTACACCCAAAAGGCGTGATACATCAGGAGCGTAAGGTTTCTTATCGCCTGCAACCCAACACGATCCCAAACCGGCATCCGAGGCCGCAATCAGAATATTCTCGGTAGCGGCGCATCCATCTTCTAAATAGTATTTTGTATCTTGACAGTATATAACTATACATGCTGCGGCATTCTTAATAAAGCTTCCCGAGGTGGCTATCTCCCCGAGCCTCTTCAGAATGCCTCTCTCCGTAATTACCACAATCTCCCATGGCTCAACTGCCCTGGCTGTCGGGGCCATCCTTCCGCAATCGACCAGCCTTTTAAGAATATCCTTATCAATATATTCTCCGCTGTATTCCCTGACACTTGCCCTGCGGGATATAGCATCTACTGTCTCCATCCTCTCCTCCCCCTCTCACCGTCATTATGCGTCTTCAATGTATCCTTGTGCTTCTGTCTCTTCTCCCTGAGCAATCTTGAAATATTTTTTTGCCTCCTTGTCATTTGCCCCTTGGCCATATACGCCTCATATCTTTTTTTTAAAGAACAGCCAATTCTTATCCTGTGCCGTCTTCGGTTTCAACTTTATCAGACAGTATACGCCTTTAAGCCTTTTCCCTTTCAGATCAAAAATAAATTCATTCTTTTCAGACTTTATCGGTATATAATTGCCCTTGTCCCAGATCTGGACTCTACCAGCGCCGTAATTGCCTTCCGGGATTATTCCCTCGAAATCTTTATATCCCTTATCGTGATCTTCCACCTGAATAGCCAATCTTTTTACGCCTTCGTCCGAAGGCGGTTCTTTCGGAACGGCCCAGCTCTTCAGCACTCCGTCCATCTCAAGTCTCAGGTCGTAATGCAGGTGTCTGGCCTCGTGCTTATGTATGACAAATATTCTGCTCGCCGATCTCTTTTCACCCTTAACCTTCATCGAAATACCGGAAAATCCTCAAGGCAATATAAATCTCTCAAGCTTTCTGCGTTTGCCTTTAGGGTTGGACCGAGGGTACCCAAAAGCAATCACCGCCATCAGTTTGTAACTTCCGTGGATTTCTAGATAGCTTTGAACCCTCTTTCTCCTGTTTAAAATCTCTCCCAGCCAGCAACTTCCTATGCCCAATCCATATGCTCTGATAAGCATATTCTGAATACATGCTCCTATAGCCATCGTATCTTTTTCAATGTTATATGTGGCTTTTTTATTCAAAAAGACGCAAATCACCAAATCCGCTTTTGTTATTACTGAACCATATGAGGTAAACTTAGCCAATCCGTTTTTGAGATTTACGGACCTGATAATCTTAAAGGCCCACGGCTGATTATTCAGTCCTGATGGTGCCCAAATTGCTGCCCTAAGTATCTTCTTAACATCACAACTCTTTATCCTGCCGGAAATATACCGGCGAATTGATCTTCTGTGTATTATTGCCTCCTCTACCTTCATGGCCGTTTCCTGCGCTTCGCCTTATCCGGCTTTACATCCACAATGCTTTCTATTATGAAATTTCTCCTGTCCTCTTTAAGGTGGCAATATGCTATAAGGTAATTCTTGTCATGTCCTCTCTGTATCTCCAGAGGCGTGACGGTCCTTTTGCTCACTTTATTGCTCCACTGTGAACGATAGACTATATTCAATCTCTTCTGCGCCAGTATGGCATCGTTGATAATCTTAATTTTATAATCCTTGACCTTTATTACCCGTTTGCCGGCCGACGGTCCGACTCTTGCAATATCTTCCAAAGTAACCGCACCGTCGGCGGTCAATATATCGAGAGCTCGTTTAAATACTTCGAGCGTCATATGAGCGTCTGAAAATGCCCTATGTCGCTCCTGTGCGGGTATGCCCAGCGAATCTGCGACACTCGACAAATTATATCTGCCCAAACCACGAAAGACTCTCCGGGCCAACATCAAAACGTCTATAACCGGATAATCTTTTAAGATATCTTTCTCTTTTCCCAGAGCTGATTCAAAGAAACCTATGTCGAAACCCGCGTTGTATGCAACGAGGACGCTACCCTCTATAAATTTGATGAATCTCGGTAAGATCTCTTCGATCCTCGGGGCCCTTTCGACCATGTCCGAGGTAATGCCGTTTACTACAAAAGCCCCGTAAGATATCTCCCTTTCCGGATTAATCATGGAATGAAATTTTTCCGTCTTTTTTGAAGGATACATCTTAATTGCACCTATCTCGCATATCCTGTCGCCTGCGAAAGGAAAGAGGCCGGTAGTCTCGAAGTCGAAAACAGTAAAAGTCGCCTTATTTAACATGATGGCCATAATCGCCTCGATCCTTATTATCTATATCGACCATTTCTTAAGGGGATCCAGAAAACGGTGGTCCGTCATGTCGCAATGAAGGGGCGTGATGGATATGTAGCGCTTTTTCAACGCCATGATATCGCTATTCAGTGCGCCCTGAAGTTTTATCACTTCTCCCGTGAGCCAATAATACACATGTTTTCTGGGGTCTACCCTTCTATCATATCTTTCCAATATCGGCGTAAGCCCTTGTTCGGTAAATTTTATGCCTCTTATTTGTGAAGAATGGCACGCAGGGACGTTGACATTAAGAAATGTCCCTCGAGGTAACCTCTTTCCGCTGATTACGTTGGCCAGTTTTCTGGCGAAAACAGCCGCAAATCTGAAATCGGGATTTTCAAAAGTACCCAACGATACCGCAAAAGAAGGTATGCCCAATATAGCGCCTTCCGTGGCGCCGGAGACCGTCCCTGAGTATAAAACGCTAAAACCCGTATTTGGCCCAAGGTTTATGCCGGATACGACCAAATCCGGCCGTTTTCTTAAAATCGATCTGACGGCGATCTTCACGCAATCGGCGGGAGTGCCGGAGACTGCATATCCAAAACATCCGTCTTTAAGCTTTATCCTCTTTACCCTTAAAGGATCGGACATGGTAATGGCGTGAGCGACGGCACTCTGCTCGGCCTCGGGCGCAACCACATGGATATTCGCTATGCCCCTGAGTGACTTATAAATGGCATACAAACCTTGAGAGTATATACCATCGTCATTGGTAAGTAGGATATCCATATCGTCCTAACAAAAATCAGCTATTTTTACTCATCTCTCTTATCGCCTCAATCCTCTTCAGAACCGGCGGGTGGCTATAATGAAAAAATACCTTGGCCGGATGCGGTGTAAGATTAATCAAATTATCTACTGTCAACTTCTTAAGGGCGTTTATCATAGCTTCCGGATTATTGTATGTGCTCACTGCATATGTGTCCGCTTCATATTCAAACTTTCGCGAAATGTATTGTGAAATAATGGATAAAATTGTATTTATGGGCGTATAAAGGAAACTAAAAAAGACGATACCTGCATAGATCGAAAGTCTATCCATTTTGAATGCGTCAAACAAACCTCTGTTATCTATAAAAAAATATAGAATGAAGAACATCAGCCCCGTGTTGACTGCAGACAGGACGACATTCTTCAATATATGACTCTTTTTATAATGGCCTATCTCATGCGCAAGAATAGACACCAGTTCCTCAATAGAATGTCTTTTTATAAGTGTGTCGAACAGCGCAATGCGTCTGTATTTACCGAAACCCGTAAAATAAGCGTTCGATTTCGTTGACCTTTTTGAAGCGTCCATTTTAAAAATTCCGTTAATCTTAAAATTCTCCGCTCTTGCATAATCGTCGATGGCCTTTTTTAACTCGCCTTCTTCAAGAGGCGTAAACTTATTAAAAAGCGGCAGGATTATTATCGGACCGATAAATGTCATGAAGACCTGTATGATCATGACTCCGATCCAGCAATATAACGGGGCCCATCTTCCCATGCGTGAGAAGAACCATACTATTATGGCGAATATAAACCCGCCTATAACGGCTGTC